>JBEKUO010000098.1:0-14457 GCA_049514955.1 Bryobacteraceae bacterium
GCCGCAGCAGGAGCCCCAGATTGTTCCAGGCCGCGGCGTTCAAGCCATCCAGCGCAACCGACCGGCGCAAGGCCTCGATCGCCCCATCCGCATCGCCCTGCTGCTTCAGAGTCGTACCGAGTATGTACCAGGCATCGTTATACTCGGGGCGCTGAGCCACCGCGGCGCGCAATTGCTCGATGGCCTTGTCCGCAAGTCCGGCGTCTATGTAAGTGAGACCCAGGCTGTAATGCGCCTCGGCAAACGCCGGATCGAGAGTCACTGCCCGCTCGAGCTCCGTTCTCGCATGCGCCAGATCGTCGGTCTGCTTGTAAGCGATTCCCAAATCGTAGTGTGCGCCGGCATCGTCCGGATGCTCCCGGATCAGCGCGGACAGATGTTTGATGGCGGCCTGGAAATCGCCGGCAGCGATGTAAGCATAGCCCACGTTGACCTGCACGTGAAGATTGCCGGGGTCATGCTCCAAGATCCTGCGAAATTCCTTCAATCCCGCCGCAGGGTCGCCCGATCTCACCAGCGCGTTGCCATAACTGTTCCGCACTGTGTCGTTCTTTGGATCGAATTGGAGAGCCTTCCGATAGGCGTCCCGCGCCTCTTTGTAACGCTGCATCTGTTGGTAGGAGTCGCCCAACGTCTCCCAGACCCCCGCGTTAGAGGGCAGTTGCCCGCTTGCCCGTACCAGCTCGCGAACGGCCTCTCTATAATGTGCGGTTTGCTGGTACGCTACGCCCAGGCGGTAATGATAGTCGCCGTGATCGGGCGCCAGCGCCGCTGCCTTTTGCAGCGCGCGCACAGCGGGATCCGCGCGTTGCGCCAACCATAGCGCCACTCCCAGGTGATACCAGGCTTGCGCCATCTTGGGATCCAACTCCGTGGCGCGTTGGAAATGAGCGATGGCCTCCGGAGATCGGTTGGTAGCCGCCAGCAAGAACCCGATTTCATCCTGATAAGCCGCGGATGTGGGAGCCAATTCCGCCAGCTTTTCGTACGCCGCCAGCGCCCCATTGGCATCGTGCGCGGCGAGGCGTTCGCGCGCGGTAGATTCAAGCTGCTGGACCGTCGCCGGCCCTTGCGCGGCCAGCCGAAGCCAAACGCATAAAAGCGCCAGGCATAGACGGAGCAGCGCCGTTCCGGCCAAACGATTCTCGGGCATGCACATGAAGGGCAGCAGGTCCGATGTAACCGGACCGAAGTCTCTCCGCTCATGATAATTGCCTCTGATGGAAATGTCCATGCGGATTCGCTGCCGATGCCGCGCGAGCAGTCCTAGCAGCCGAGCGTCTCAAGCTGTTGGCTCGCCGTGGTGGGGCAGGCGCTTTCGCCTGCCAACCGTCACTCACGACGACTTCTGCCACGGGCTGCTTGGGGCAAGCAGTTGATCCCCGCCAGCCTGGCAATCCAAACGATCTTCGCCACTCTCCGCGCCGAAGCGCCCAGCCCGTTTTTCCCGATCCCCGTCGCGCGATCAGCCCGCCATAACAGCGATGCTTCCCCGTCAAGGGATAATCAACCATGCCCTTCCGAAACCCGATCTTGGCTGTTTTTGTCTTCCTCATATCCGCCGCCGGCACTCCTGCCCAAACCATGCCTGCGCCCGCCGGTCCGGTCCAGCCGGCGGCCCTCACCGCGCTCAACAACGCGTTCCGCGCGGCCTACGCCGATGCCAAGCGCCGCGTCCTGGCATCCTCGGGTCCGACTCTGATCGTCAATGGCGATGACTTCGCCCTGCTGCGCGATGGACGGCGCGTCGAAGCCAACGTCGGCGCCCCGATCTACGACCCAGTCAAAACCATCGCCCACGTCCCGCTCGCGATTTACGTGACGCTAACACCCGGCGACGGAGCCGTCGACAACGATCGCCTCAAGACCCTCACCGGCCTGCGCGAGCTCATCCCGCCTGCCGAGCGAAGCCTCGACACCCTGAAACTCCCCACCGCCACGCTCGCCCGCCAGAAGCAGATCGTGGCCGCTTCCCTGGCTTTCCTCGACGACGTGGCCGGCCACCGTAAGTTCGCACGACCGGCACTCCTGGCGTTCACCCGCCGCATGGCGCCGCTCGTTATGGAGAATGTCACCGAGGCCACGCGCGCGCAGTTGGATGCGATCCACGCGCAAGTCTCCGCGTGGCGCCGCGACATGAGCCCCGAGGAATGGACCCGGCTGCACGTCGTGATCGTCGGCCCCCACATGCCGCGCCAAGACCTGGTAGTCATGCAGTACTTCCTTCGTCTGCTGCGCGAGCCCAGCGAGGGCCGCCGTGTCGTCTACGCCGAATCCCTCTGGCAGGAGCCGCAGGCCCTCGATCTCCTCGGCACCCACCTGCTCGACGGCGAGGTCGGCGAAGCATTCTTCGGCGACTACCTGCGCATGCACCGCGACCTGCTGGGCGACGCCGCCAAACAGTATCTCCCTCGCCTCCTACCGGAGTAAGTGTGCAAGGAGTCTGCGACGAATCAGCGTCCGGGTTGCGTGACGGGTCCTGCGGCGCTCCCCGCAGGCTGATAGACCTAGGCCTTATCGGTAAAGATGCACGTCTCGCGGAAACACCGAGACTCTTCTCTGGCTCGACGGGTATGACTCCAGCCGTGGCCGCGTAGCCAGATCGATACCACCGCGCGTTACGCGGTCGTCTCGCCAAGGGCCGTGGCGGCCACTGTCAGTCCCCTGGACGCCATGGGCCAGAAAGCCAAGCCCGCAAAGGGTGCGCCACTCTCTGCCATCTCCATCGCCACCAAGCAAACGCCAGTAAAGACCCGGCACTGGCCTGCGGTTTAGTTCACCGACCGGTTTCATCAGCTTGCGGTCCGATCATCGGCGCGCCGGTGCCACTCTCGCACACCGCAAGCTTGAGAAACCTCTATCAGTCACAAGCCTCGGTCCTCTATATATCCTTATCGGTCAATCCTATGCCGCATGCGACCCGCCGGTCCCTCGAAACCCCCAGCTACCATGTGGTGTGAAGGAACGAATTGCCTCCGCAAGATCGCGCCGAACCGTAGACCACGAACTCGACAGACTGAGCGGCCTGGCCCTGGCCGCCAGCAAGGACTTCAACGACGAATTGACGTTCATTCTGAATCACGCCGATATCGCGCTCGATCAACTCGGCGCCGAGCACCCGGCCAGCGCCGGCCTGCGCGAGTTGCAGCAATCCGCCATGCGCTGCGCGGAGATCACCCGCTGCCTGTTGCGCCTCACGCTGCGTGCGCGCGATTCGGTCCGCTACGCTAAAGTGAGAACAGGCCATGCGCATCCTGGGGATCGAGACTTCGTGTGACGAAACCGCCGCCGCTGTGGTGGAGGACGGGCTCGCGATCCTCGCCTCGGTGGTCGCCTCGCAATTGGATACGCACGGCAGGTACGGTGGCGTGGTTCCCGAGTTGGCCTCGCGCGAGCACTTGCGCGCCATCGTGCCGGTCACGCGTGAAGCTCTGGAGCGCTCGCAAACCGCGATGGACGGACTCTCCGCGATCGCTGTGACTGCCGGGCCCGGACTGGTCGGCTCCCTGCTGGTGGGCATCACCTACGCCAAAGCGCTGTCGTTTGCCAGCAGGATTCCGCTGATCGGCGTTAACCACATCGAGGGACATATTCACGCGGTGGTGCTCGAATCCGCGCGCGACGGGCACCCCGTCGAGTATCCGGCGTTGGCCCTGGTCGTAAGCGGCGGTCATACACATCTGTTCGAAGTGCGCGAAGGCTTCTCCTACCGCCTGTTGGGCCGGACACGCGACGACGCCGCCGGAGAGGCTTTCGATAAGGTCGCCAAGCTGCTCGGCTTCGGTTATCCGGGCGGACCCGTGATCGACCGCCTGGCGCCCTACGGCAATCCGCTTGCGGTGCGCTTCACGCTGGCCCGTATGAAGGGCAACGCGCTGGACTTCAGCTTCAGCGGTCTGAAAACGGCGGTGCTGCGCTGGGTCGAGAGCCACGATCTCACCGCGGAGACTCAGGCCCGGCGCGACCTGCTGCGGAGCGCGCCCCAGCCGTCCCTCGATCAATGGCTGGCGGTCACCCCGCGGACCACTCTTGACCTGCTGGCATCCTTCCAGCGGACCGTGATCCAGGAACTGCTGCGTCACGCCGCGGCTTCGGCCGAAACCATCGACGCCCGCACGCTGATCGTCTCCGGCGGGGTAGCCTGCAACTCGGGATTGCGCGCCGCCGCCCGCGATGCCCGTTTGCCTTACCCCGCCTTGTTCCCCTCGCCTGAGCTTTCCACCGATAACGCAGCCATGATCGCGGCCGCCGCCTTCCCACGGCTCCTGCGAAAAGAGTTCGACGATCTAACCCTGCCCGCGCGCGCCAATCTGGCCTTGGCATAACGTGATACCCTCGAATACGGAGGGCTCCATGCGTACTTCTCTCCTGCTTACCTTGTTACTAGCCGCCGCGGCGAGCACGATTCAAGCCCAAGCCACGGATTGGTGCAGTCCTTCGCCGGCGGTCCAGGCGGCTTTGGATCAGTTGCCTATCCAGTCGCCCGCAGAGACAGAATGGGAATTCCGGCAGAAGGATCGCGCCGCCATTCAGGAGCTGCTAGCGCGTTTTCCGGGCGACCTGTTCGTGCAACGGAAATATATCCAGAACGAGATCTCCTTTCTGTGGATGTACCGCCGGACCGACAAAGACAAAGTGATCGAAGAGTACAAGACACAGCACGAGCGGAATCCGGACGATCCGAAGCTGGCTTATTTATATGGCATAACGCTGGTGGGCCGGCAGTCCGCGGAGGCGATTAAAGTCTACAATGCCGCGCTAAGTAAGTCGCCCGGCTTTCCCTGGCCGCATTTCGGCTTAGCGGGCATCTATGGATCGCCCGTGTTCCAGAACAACGATGAGAAACTCAGCCATGTCAAAGCATTTCTCACGGCATGTCCCGAGGCATTAGACGGCTACGAGCAGCTTACGAGCGTCGACGACAAGAGTATGCTCACTGCGTATGCCTCCAAGCTGCGAGTCTTGCTCCAGGCACGCACAGACCAGGATGGGATCGGAGCCTACACCACCCTATGGGCGATCGAATTCAAGGCGCACGCACTGCCCGAATACGATGCACTGCGAAAGCAGGTGGCCGAAGATCTGAAACGCATCCGTGCGCTGAACCTGGAGAACAAGCGGCAGTGGTACACCACGCTCGAAGAAGGCTACAAGCTGGCCAACAACCAGAAAGAATCCGACTGGGCGCTCGAGGAACGCCAGCGCCGTTTGCCGTATCCGTGGGAGCAGGCCGCCATGTCGAAGTGGAACAGAGACCACAAGCGCCCGCAGATGGACGAGGCTGCCGACAAAAAGCGCGCCTATTATGCCGAGTTGCTCAAGCAGACGGACCTGTGGCTGAAAGAGCGCCCAAGGATGCCTGGCATTTGGGACTCCCGCTTGACTGCGATGGAGTATCTGGAAGACACGCCGGCCGCCGACGTTGTAGCCACCGCTGATGAATATTACAAGCTCGTAACTGGCGACGCCGGGCCGGATGGGCCGAGTTTCTACGACTACTTCACCATTGCCCGCGTCCTAACGAGGAAGCACCTGCAACCCGAAAAAGTAGTGGAACTGGCCACCAAGGGGCTGACGAAGGTCAAGGAGGAATCCGCGGATCCACTGTATGACACCTACGCAACCAAAGAAAATCTGCAGGAGTTTACTTTCTATCGGTCTCTCGACCCGGTGACAGGCAGCGGTTACCAGGCCGATGGCTATATCCAATTGAAGCAGGCGGAGAAGGCCAGGATAACGCTGTCGCGTATGGAGGATGAGTTACAAGCGAGCAAGGGGCTGGCAGGCGACAAGGCAGAGTTTAAGAAAGAGTACACCATCCGGCTGGCATCCTGGTGGGCGCTGATGGCGCGCGCCGCCGAGCTGGAAGGCCACGATCAGGACGCCATGGCCTACTATGAGGATGCCCTGCTGTCGCGCCTCGACGCGCAGCAAACACCGGAAACCGGCGTGAAAGACGAAGTCGCGGAGAATGCCCGCCGGTTGTGGACGAAGCTGGGCGGGACCAACGACGGCTGGCAATTGTGGTATGGGCGTCGCGCCGATTCGCTAGCCACCGTCGCCGGGCTCACTTGGGAGGATGCCAACCAGCCGCTGCCGGCGTTCGATATCACAGATATCAAGGGTAAGACCTGGACCCTGGCGTCGCTGAAGGGCAAGGTGACCTTCCTGAATTTCTGGGCATCCTGGTGAACCTACTGCCGCGAGGAGTTGCCTCGCCTACAGAAGCTGACGGAGAAGTATAAAGATAGTCGGAAAGTGCAATTTGTCACTCTTAACATGGACGACAATCCCGGTTTGATCGAGCCCTTCATGACGGAGCACAAGCTCGCATTAACAGTGCTCCCGGCGCATAGCTATGTGGAAGATACGCTGAAGGTCAGCGGGATACCGCAAAACTGGATTGTAGATCCTAGTGGAGTGATCAAGCTGAAGGGCATCGGATACGACGCCACGGAGAAATGGGAAACGGGGATGACCGAGGCAATCGAGAAACAGCATCCCGAATAGTGGCGCAAGCTTCAGCTTGCCGCAGCGAACTTCAGTTCGCGTCTGGAGTTTCTACATTTGCTGGCCCAGGTGGGGCAGGCGCTTTCGCCTGCCAACCGCCGAACTTCAGTTCGCCGCGCGCCCTATCTCCCAGCCAGCCGCGCCATGACCCTGCTCAGAGGGGCATCCGCCGCAGGCATGGACACGCAAGCCTTCGCCCCCGCCGCCCACAGTTGCTCCGCCATCGACGTGTTTTTCTCCGCGGCATCGCTGAAAGATCGCGGCCGCGAGCCCTTCACCAGCGACTTCCGCGCGGTGTCCATCGTTTCTCGTAAGGCGGGCGGCGAGCATTCGTCCAGCGCGTCGAGAACGGCCGCCAGCACCTCCTGGCTGCGCCGGAATCGTTCAGCCGCGCTCATTCCCCGGCTCGTCGGATCCAGCGCCATGATCCGATTGCAGGCCTCCAGCCGCTTTTCCACCGTCGTGTCGTTAGGATTCAGCCGCAACGCCGTCGTCAGCGCATCCCGCGCGGCCGCGTAGTCGGCTAGCTCGTACTCCGCCTCACCGAGACCTGCGAAGGCTTCCTCATCTTGCGCGTCGTGCTCGGTAATATCCCGGAAAAGGTCCACCGCCTCCTTGGGCAGCCCGTACTCGACCAGCAGCGGAGCAGTCTGCTTCTTCACCCGAATGTCGCCGGGCATGGCTGCCAGCATCGCGAGTAACTCGGCCTGGGCCTGCTTCCGCCGGCCGGCTTGGCCTAACATCTGAATCAGCTCGAGCCGCGCCGCCGCACGATGCCCGCTCGCATCGTCCGGCCAGACGCCGTAAAGCGCGTGATGATAGTAGCTCACAGCCTCATCGATGCGTCCACCGCGCGCGGCCACCCGCGCCATGCCGAGATTCGCGGGCGCGCTGGTGGGCTCGCTGCTCAGCAGCTCTTTCAGGTAGATCGTAGCTTCATTCAGGTGACCGGCTGTGACCAGCGCCAGTGCCAGCGCCAACCGGTACTGGCTCTTACGCGACATGGCCAACGCTTCGCGGTAATTCCCGATAGCTTCCTCGTTCAATCCTCTAGCCAATAATTCATTACCCTCTTGGTAGAAATGCTGCGCCCTGCCCGCCCGCTCCGCGCGATAGTAGTAACTGAGGAAACCGCCCAGCACCGCGAGCCCGATCAGCACCGCCAGCACGCCCGCCAACAACGCGAAAGGCTTGCCTGTCTCGGTCGTCGGCCCGTCGGAGCTCTGGCCCACTTTCCCCATGGCGTACGCCGCCATGACGTCCTGCATCGAAACCGTGCCCTTCAGTTCCCGCGGATTCGTCCGGCTGACCACGGGTACGACGCTCAGCCCGGTCTCCGCCAGGCGCTGCATGGCGATGTCCAGCGTGTGGTCGGGATGCAGATGGGGAAAGTCTTCCGCATCGAGCTTCTGTGGTGTGGGTACCGGCACGAGCTGGCCTAACCCCTCGCCGCCCCGCCCTTCTTTCACGGCCCGATCCAGTTGCGCGGCGGTCAGCATCCCTCGCAATCCGTTCTGGTCGACCACGGGCCAGGCGCCCACTTCCCGATCCACCAGCTTCGCGGCTTCCCTGACGTGCAGGTCGGCTTGCAGAACCTGCCCGGAGGGCCGCATCGCCTGCCCCACCATGACCAGCGCTTCCCGGGCTTTCGCGCCGGATGGCAGGTGAACGTGATCCTGATGCAGCAACGCTTCGTAGATCGGCTCTTCCTGCAGGCGGCTGGAAATGAAGTAGGCGATCAGGTTCGCGATCATCAGCGGCACAATGATCGAATAGTCGCGCGTGATCTCGAAAATCATGATCACGGAAGTCAGTGGCGTGCGAATGATGCCCGCAAACGCCGCCCCCATTCCCACCAGCGCATAAGCTCCCACGCTGCCCGTGTAGTCCGGCAACAGCAAATGCGCCACACCGCCGACGGCGCCTCCCATCATCCCGCCGATGAACAGGCTGGGACCAAAAATGCCGCCCGCGTTGCCCGATGCGTAGCAAGTGGCCGTGGCCACCAGCTTCAGCAGCACCAATAGCGCCATCGTGCGAATCACGATCTCGTCATTCAACGCCTGGCCCACGACGCCATAGCCCACGCCCAGCACGTCCGGAAAGAACCAGCCCAGGATGCCCACCGTCAGCCCGCCCACCGCCGGTTGCCACCACTCGTTCGACTTCGGCATCGCCAGAAAGCGCTTGCGCTGCCAAAGCAGAAGTTTGACGAAGGCCGCTGAAACAAACCCGCCCACCACGCCCAACACCGCGTATATCAGAAACTCCAGCGGATTGACCAGTTGATACGCGGGCACATGGAACAACGGCTCATCGCCCAGCAGCAGGTGCAGCACAATCCAGGAGGTGGCGGAGGCGAGGACGATCGAACCGAGCACCGGCGCGTGCATATCGCCCATCACTTCTTCGAGCGTAAAGAGCACCGCGGCAATCGGCGTGTTGAATGCGGCAGCGAGCGCAGCCGACGCGCCTACCGGCAGCAAAGCTCGCACGCTGCTCTTCGACAGCCCCAGTTTTCGCCCCAGCACCGAAGCGATCCCGGCGGCTACCTGCACCGAAGGACCCTCCCGCCCTAGCGCGATGCCGCTCGCCAGAGAAACCGCGCACAACGAGAACTTCCCCACCACCGTGCGGAAAGCGATAAAGCCGTCGCGCAGGAACAGCGCCGTCTTGGTTTGCGGAATGCCGCTGCCGCGCGCGTTCGGAAAATATCGCGACAGAAGAAAGCCGGTGCTCAGCGCCCCTATGACCGGGATCGCCAGCCGCCGCCACGCCGCTCCGTGCGCCGGATACATGCGGGAGCCCAGATTCTCGGTCAGCAGGATAAAGGCGACCACCACCACGCCGACCACCGCCCCAATGATGAGCGTAAGCAGCAGAAGAACCTTGTCCTCGTACCGCCGTGTGGGAGTCATCACTTGTCTCCAGCGAGGTGGGGCAGGCGCTTTCGCCTGCCAACTAAATTTAGCATTTTTCCCCGAAATCTTCGTCCGCCCATGTCGAGAACGCGCCGCCTGCTCCGACCAACCAGTGAAAGCGCACAAACCAGTGCGAAAATCGAAAGGAGCAAAGACATGAAGTACATTTTGATGATGAACTGCCCAAAGAACGGCTATGAGACGTTTGCAGCTTGGCCGAAAAAGGACATACAGGCGCACATCGCGTTCATGCACAGTCTCAACAAGTCCCTCCGCGAATCCGGAGAATTCGTGTCCGCTGAAGGCCTGGCCAGCCCAAACGAGGCGAAGGTGGTGCGAGCCGGCCAAGACGGCGCGCCGATCACCGACGGCGTCTTCCCTGAGGCCAAAGAGTTTCTCGCCGGCTACTGGATCGTCGACGTCGAGACTCCTGAGCAAGCCTATGCGATCGCTGCCCGGGCATCGGCGGCGCCCGCGCCCGGCGGGGTCCCGATGAATATGCCAATCGAAGTGCGCCAGGTGATGAGCGGCCCACCCGAAGATCTGCTTTGACGCGGTGGGGCAGGCGCTTTCGCCTGCCAACAGAATCGAACGGAGCCGAAGACATGAAATACATTCTGATGATGAACTGCCCAAAGAACGGCTACGAAACCTTTGCCGCCTGGCCGAAAAAGGATCTCCAGGCGCACATCGCGTTCCAGCTCGCTTTCGACCAGTCGCTCCGCGAATCCGGAGAGTTGGTGTCCGCCGAAGGCCTCGCCAACCCGCACGAGGCCAAGATCGTGCGAGCCGGCAAGGACGGCGCGCCGATCACCGACGGCGTATTCCCGGAGTCCAAAGAGTTTCTCGCTGGCTACTGGATCGTCGACGTCCCGACTCCGGAGCGAGCCTATGAGATCGCTGCCCAGGCGTCGGCGGCGCCGGGACCCGGCGGAGTCCCTATGAACATGCCGATCGAAGTGCGCCAGGTGATGAGCGGTCCGCCCGAAGATCTACTGTGACGTCGTAAAGGTGGGCAGGCGCTTTCGCCTGCCCACCGGCCGCCTAGGAACCTCCTCCCGCTCCGACTAACCCATCGATGTCCGGCAGACGAGCAGGCCGCCCGAAGATTCTGCGGTAGCGTGGTGGGGCAGGCGCTTTCGCCTGCCAACCGCAATCCTTGTTTAGGATGTCGAAAACACGCCCCTCTGCTCCGACTAACCCATGACAGCGCACAAACCAGTGCGAGAATCGAAAGGAGCGCAAGACATGAAATTCATCCTGCTGACGGGAGGCACGAAGCAGAGTTGGGATTCGTTCAGCGCCTGGCCGAGAAACGACGTCCAGGCGTACGCCGCATTCGTCAACGCATTCAACAAGGATCTCAGCGAATCCGGAGAGTTGGCGGCCGCCGAAGGCTTGGCCGGGCCGGATCAGGCCAAGGTCGTGCGCGCCGGCAAAGACGGCGCCCCGATCACCGATGGCATATTCCCGGAAGCCAAAGAGTTTCTCGCGGGATACTGGATCGTCGATGTCGAGAGTCCGGAGCGAGCCTATGAGATCGCCGCCCGTGCATCGGCAGCGCCGGGACCCGGCGGGGCACCAATGAACAACCCCATCGAAGTGCGGCAGGTGATGAGCGGTCCGCCCGAAGAATTGCTGTGACCTCGAGTCCCTTGGACGCCAGTTCCGAGCATCTGTTGCGCGAGCTAGCGCCGCAGGTGCTCGGCGCGATCATCCGCCGCTTCCGTGACTTCACCGCCGCCGAGGACGCCGTTCAGGAGGCGTTGGTTGCGGCTGCCGTTCAATGGCCGCGCGAAGGCCTTCCGGACAATCCGCGCGCCTGGCTGATTCAGGTCGCTTCCCGCCGCATGACCGACTACCTGCGTAGCGAAATGGCTCGCCGCCGCAGGGAAACCGCGGCAGCCATGCAGCTCGACCAACTGGCGCCTCCGCCCGGCAGTGAAAATGAAACCGATCAGGACGACACGCTCATCCTGCTATTCATGTGCTGCCACCCCGCCCTGACTCCGTCATCCGCAATCGCCTTGACGCTGCGGGCGGTAGGCGGCTTGACCACGCTCGAAATCGCCAACGCGTTCCTGGTGCCGGAGGCGACCATGGCGCAGCGCATCAGCCGGGCCAAGCAAAACATCAAGGCATCCGGCGTGCCCTTCAGCCTACCGACCAACCAGGAGCGCGCCCAACGGCTCCGCGCCGTGCTGCACGTGCTCTATTTGATCTTCAACGAAGGCTACACCGCGAGCGGCGGCGCGCAACTCCAGCGGCCCGAGCTATCCCGTGAGGCGATCCGGCTGACGCGCGCCGTTCACAATTTGCTCCCAGACGATCCCGAGGTCGCCGGATTGCTTGCGCTCATGTTGTTGACCGATGCGCGCCGCGCGGCACGCACCGGACCTGACGGCGAGTTGGTCCCGCTCACGAAACAGGATCGAACCCAGTGGGATCGGGAGGCAATCTCCGAGGGCATCGCGCTCATCACCGCGGCCCTGTCGAAAGGGTCGATCGGCGCGTACCAGTTGCAGGCCGCCATCGCCGCCGTGCATGACGAAGCGGCCCGCGCTGCGGACACTGACTGGCCGCAGATCTTGGCGCTGTACGACCTACTGAAGCCCATGACCGACAATCCCATGGTGATGCTCAATCACGCCATCGCCGTGGCCATGGTCGACGGCCCGTACGCTGGACTCAAGCTGCTTGATGCGCTCGACGCCGATGGACGACTCGCCGGCCACCATCGCCTCGACGCCGTTCGCGCCCATTTGCTGGAAATGGCCGGAGACCATGAGGCGGCGATGGAACGCTACCGGATTGCCGCCGGACGCACGACCAGCCTGCCGGAACGGAATTACCTCATGACCCAAGCCGCCCGGCTCCGGGAGAGCACAGCGAACACAGCGCCGGACGACTCCACGCGCTGATCCATGAGCTGAACAGGCCTCTTGGAGCCGCGCGGTGTCATACGCAGACTCGGAAGCATGGTCAGCGGCTCGCCGGTCTACGGTGTGGCTTTGGCTGACGACGATCCGAGGTCGGTTGGCACGCCCGGCACTTATAACGGTTGTCACCTTAAGGGCCATGACCTGTCTGGCCGCGGCGGGTACCCTCCAGGGACTCCTCGCGACGCAGGGGGGCGTAGCCCGCCCTATCCTGGCCTCAAATGCCGGACACGTACACAACAAACGCGTTACTTTCGGCGGAGGTCGATAAACCAAAGAGTTGCACCGCCAAGCTATCGAGTTGCAAAATGTCCAGAGCAACAAAATTGATCTGGCTGGCTCCCGCAACAAGGTACGGGGCTGGTCCCGCATATTGGGTTTCGAGCGGCACGATACCTACCCCGAGGAATCCGGATACAAAGTATGCCTGGAACTGAAGGTCGTTGACGGGCAACGGCGGCTTGACGATAGCACCATCCAGTTGTGGCGGATTGACGGGACCCAAGCCCGTGGCAAACACCGAGACAATGGAGCCGGGCGCCGCCGGATTCTCGGCCGAATTGATGGTGCCGTCCTGATTCAGAGCGGCCGCATGAACGCCATCCACCGTGAAGACCCCCGGCGCCGCGCTCGCTACCGGCCAATCGAGACAATTCGTCTTGGTTCCCTTGTATGAGACGCAGATTTCAGCCGTTGATGCGGTCGCCAGCGACCACGGGACGATGGCGTTGATCTGGCCGTCCTGAACGTACAGCAGCGGCCCCGCCGTTCCATTGAACGTCACCTGGACATCGGAAACCTGATCTGGAAACCCGCTTTCGAGCGTGACCTGCGGCTGCGTTCCTTGCGCGGGACCAAGCCCCTGCCCAAACAAAGCTACTATTTCGCCCCCCGCCACCGGATCCGCATTGAAACTCGCAGCGTTGCCGATGCACGCTAACTGCACCGGCTGCGCGGCCGGATTCTGCGAGAATCGCGCCAGAAAGCATCCATCGGGCGATGCACCGGCAATAGCTTGCGTCGGTACAAACGGGGAGTAGGCGTAACCGCTGACGTACACTTGGGAGTCTGGGCCGAGCGCCAGTGTGGCGGCCTGCGTACCTTGTGGAAGGTAAGTGGACTGCAAGACCGTGCCGCCGGAATCGAGCATCGTAAGAGCCGTCGACGAAAGAGCCGTCGACGACGGTTGGCAAGGAAACAGGCTATTGCTCACTACGTATCCGGCATTCGCATTGGCAAGTCCATAGATGTTGCCGGCAGTATCCAGAGCCAGGGCGCCAATACCCGTAGTAGCCAGGGCGCCAATGCCCGGATTCGGCTTGGAAAAGGTAAGCGTACCCTGCGGGCTAAAGCGGAGTAGCGGGCCCCCGGAAACAGCCAGCACGGCATTCCCATCCGGATCGACCGCTATCGGGGATGTGCTTTCCACCCAAGCCGGCAAAGCCGAATAAATCAACGCCGCGCCGTCCGGCAGCAGGCGGGTCAGGAATGTTGCTGGTAACGAAGGAACGGCCTGGCCCTGATACGCTCCGGGAGTCGTTGGGAAATCAGTCGAAGTGGTTATGCCGGAGACAATCGCAGCGCCCGATAAGTCCGCCGCAATGCTCCCGGGAATCTCGCCTTGGCTGCTCGTCAAGTATGTCGCGTAGTCGAAAGCCGTTCCCGCCGCGTTCAGGCGCAGGACGAATTGATGCTGGTAAGTCGTGTTGGGTTCCGTTTGCTGAAAGGCACGGGCAGTGGTCTGGATCGAGCCTCCTGGGGCCGTGAACCCTAAGACATAGGCATGACCGGCCGCGTCCGCCGCCAGACTCACTAATGACACATCCACACCGGCCGTCATTTGGTAAACCCAGGCTGTACCTGTCGGGTTGAGCTTACCCACGGTATTCGTTCCAGCGATGTACACGCCGCCGGCCGCATCGACGGCCATCGCGTTGGCAACGAACCCGAGCGCCGTCAGATAAACGATCTGTTTGCCATTGGGCGAAAGCTTGAGCACGAACGAATCAGCTCCGCTGGCCTGGCCCAGCACCGTGGTGACCGCCGGCAACGTGCTAGGGTTGTAGGTCATACCCAGCATGTAGATC
>JBEKUO010000099.1:0-14409 GCA_049514955.1 Bryobacteraceae bacterium
CGCCACCCTGACCAGCGCGCTTTCCACCGTGCCTAAAGGACTTTCGCCTCTTAGCTGGCTAGACGATTTCCTCTACCTTCCGGAAGTCCTGTACGTGCTCTTCTTTATCTGGCTGCTCTGCTCTGGTCCGGGAAAGTTCAGTGTCGATTACTGGCTCGCCGGCAGGTTACCGAGGTGATCGCTCGACGAAGCAGCTTGTTGAGAACAAGCCTGACTTCGAAAGGTGACTGATTTCAACCCGCGGACTGTTGGAGAGGCAAGCTCAGCTCGGGTTTCTTTGCACGCGTGCGAAACTCGTAGCGCAGGATTCCGACTACCGCACTGCGCGCGTCGCTCGATATGACGGGGCCGGAAATCACGAGTTTCATGAGGCATCTCTTTCCCAGCAGCACGGGCCAATTTACCGCTAGTTCGATTTCCTGACCCGGCTTCAACGCTCGCTCCGTCGTGAATTTGACTTCGCGGTTGGTCATCATCACTGTTTTGCCCACGCCCTTGTCTGAGACGCGGCTTCCCTTGAAACACCTATAGCAAACGTCCTGCTGAATGGGATACCGGCGTACAGTCTTGCTCTTGTGAGGCATCGGAATCCCCCCAAACCGGGAGAGCATTTTTGTGTCCGCGGTCAGGCGGCGAGTGTGTCAAACCGAACAGCGAGGGACCGCCGCAGTGCGATAAAGCACCGCAGTCTGTTAGCGTAGCGCTGGGACTGTTGCGCGCCTGCGCCCCAGGGCCACCAGGAACAACGCTCTCGCGACTACGATGAGCACCGCGCATCCGGCGAGCAACTTGAATTCGAAGAGCCAGACTGACCGCACATCGCCGGGCGGGACCAGAGAGACGACGATACAGATCCCAGTGACAAGTAGCCCCATGGCGGCGCTCACCTTCCGACCGTGTTTCCAGGCGGCGGCGAACATATACAAGAACGGAATGAAGTAGACGATCACGGTCATATCTACGAGAAGCTGATAGCCGATGCGCAGGTTTTCGCCGGCCTGCAGCGCGAGGACGAAGACGGTGCAAGCGATTCCTTGAGTGAGCAGCGCCACGTGCGGCGTGCCCCAGCGCGGATGCAGGCGCGCGAAACTGGGCGGAAGATAGCAATCGACGCCGATGACGAAGGGGATGCGCGCGCAGCCGCCGATCCAGGCGCAAAGCTGACCGGCTACGCCCACCATGATCAGCACGATCATGGCGTGTCCCAACCAGGCGGAGCCCAGGCGCACGCCGGCCTGCGTACTTGCCTGCACCAGGCCGGTCAGGATGCTGATGCGATCCGGCGGCATCAGGACCATGAGCGACAGGGTGCCGAGGATGTAAAAGGCCGCGATGCACAATCCGGAGATCCAGGCGGCGCGCGGCACGTCGCGGCGAGGGTGGCGGATTTCGCCGCCCAGAACGGCGCCCAATTCCAGGCCGCCGAAAGCGAAGGCGATCTGCGACCAGAAGTTCACTTTGTCGAGATCCCAGTGAGGGGCCAGCCGCATGGGGGTCGCGGAGCCAAAGCGCATCCATACGTACAACCCGGCGGCGACGATCACCGCGCCGAAGGTATAAGTGGCGAGGGCCCCGACATTGTTCGTCCACTTGGCGACGGAGAGACCGAATATGTTAGTCAGCAGGCCGATCCACAGAATCACCAATGAAGTGGAAATGATATAGATCTTGACCTCGGACAAGCCCAGCGCATAACCAGCCATGTCGACTCCGGCCAACAGCAGGTTGGGCAGATAGAAGAGATTGCTGAGCCAGTAGCACCAGCCGCAGAGGAAGCCGTGCCAGTCGCCGAAGCCTTGTTTGGTCCAGACATAGATGCCGCCCTCTTGTGGGAACTTGGCGGAGAGGGTCGCGACGGCCAGCGCGGAGGGGATGAAGAAGAAGGCGGCGGCGAGCAGCCACAGCGTGATGGAGACCGGACCGGTGTGAGCGGCGGCGGCCAGCCAGCGGATGCCGATGACGGCGGCGATGTTGAACAGGACCAGGTCGCGGAGACCCAGCTCGCGGCGGAGTTGGGGTTCGGGACGGCCGGGCGCGGCGCCGCTCATAGCCAATACTGCCACTTATCAAAGAGCAGCACGTAAGCGGCGAGCAAGCCGTTGGTGACGGCGTGGGCCAGGATACAATCCGCGAGACTGCGGGTGTGCACCATCCACCAGTTGTAGGCCACGCCGGCAATCAGACCGACTTCCCAATAAGGGCCGTGCTCGAAGGCAAACAATACCGCAACCGCCCAGAAGGAAAACGGCGTGTACGTGCCTGGCTCTACGCTTTGGAAATGGGATCGGATCAGCCAGCGGAGCAGCCAACCGCGCCAGAAGAGCTCTTCGACGATCGGGACCAAGACGGTGCTTTCGACTACGCGCAAGGCGATGAAGAACGCGTTGGCCTTGAAGCGCGGGGGCAGGGAACTGGCAGCGGCGCCCGTGAGGGAATTGTGGAAGAGCCAAAAATCGCGATAGCCAGGCCAGAGGACATCCGGGCCAATCCAGATCCCGAAGAGGGCCGCTCCCAGCACGATGGTACCGAGCAGGAAAGCCGGCGGCCACGGGATCACGCGTGGGGAAAAGACCGCCAACGTGGCCGTGACTACCACGAAGCGCAGAGACGCGAAGAGCTCCGGCGTAAGGGGAATCACGCGGCGGAGAGCCAGCAGGCCGACAAATATCGCGAAGGGAGCGATATAGTCGAAGGCGAGAAGCTCGCCGCCGGCCGGCTTATTCCTAGAATTACTCGCGTGCGGCGAGGTTGGGTTTGAGGACATCCGGATTCAGCTCGATGCCCCGGCCGGGCTTCCGCGGTAAGGTGACGGCATGGTATCGATCGCGCTCCCCGTATTGTGCGCCGCAATGCGCAGATCTGACAACTCCGCGAGGGCGGCTAGGCGGGACGAAGTCCCGCTACCAGCGAAGTGAAGCTCGGCGGTTGGCAGGCGGAAGCGCCTGCCCCACCCAGGCCAGCAAATGTATAAACTCCAGACAGCCACCTGAGGGGCGGCTGCGGGCATGACTGCCCGCCTCACGTCGGCGCTCAAGAACATCATCTTAGACTCTAGCATTCTACGTAATCGGAGGCTCATACAAACTGGGCATCCGCCAGATGCGGTAATTCTGCGGGGCCAGGATATTCAGGACTTGCGTGCCAGTGAGCGTGCCGGGCGTGGGGAGGATTTCAATAGGGTAGCTGACGATGTTGTGCGTGCCGGGCAAGCGCACGTATGACGGCAGGAAAGAATAGTTGCCGTCGGACAGCAGTTGGGCGCTGCCATCCCCGAACGAGCGGACCTCCAGATTCACGCTCAACGCCGGCGTCACCGTCATATTGCTCTCGTCGACGGTGAGGGCCATCCCGCGGCTGTCGCCGCCGCCCACACCCTGGATGCATCCGGTTGAAGCGCCCGGCTTGGAATACCGCGTATTGCCGTTATCGAGCAAGGTCAGGGGCCCGGCGCCGCCGTTTTCCATGCCAGGTTCGTGCTGATGCGAGAACCACGGCCACGGATCGTTATTGAGATTGTTGAACATGAAATCTCCGCACGGACCCATGCGCCACAAAATATTTCCAGTGCCCGCGCCATTGTTATAGTCGATCTTCATGATCCAGTCCTGGTTGCGCGAGGACCAGACGATATCGCCCGACTGCGGCCAATAATAGAGGCTGTTGGCGTGCAGCCAGTCCTTCGCCAAAGGGGAGATTCCGGGGGTCACCAGGGAGATTATCGGGCAATCCGCGGATTGGCCTGCTATGCAAGTTTCCCCTAAGACGGCCGGCCGGGTGATATCGAGCTGCGGCGGGCCGCTGTCGTGTTGAAACGTGTCGAAGTACCAGAGCACTTGCCAGTTAGTGTCGAGTACGACAATCATATCTCCGACGATGTCGACCGGAAGGCCGGTGGTGTCGCCCTGTGTTCCGGCCGGGAAGATTTTTTCCACGGCAACCAGGACGGCAGTATCGCCATTCGGCAGAGTCTGGATGGCATCATGATGGAAAGCGTCGATGCAGGCCGCTCCGACCGGCGCAGGAATCGGGATGGTATTGCACAACGCAGCGTCGGCCGCTCCCATAGCGACCAGCTGCTCCGATAGCACTCCTAAGTTGGTTTCCTTGACGATGTTGCCTGCCAAATCAATCTGCCGCAGCAATTGCAGGCCAGTCGAAGCCGGGTTCCACGAGAGACCGTCTTGCATGGTGAGCATGGTGGCGTTCTGCAAGGGACGCGTAAGGAACATCCTCTGACCGGTGTTGTAATACCAGATAATGTTGCCGGACAAATCCGTCGCCACCTCGGGGTAAATTACATTCCCTCCGAACTGCAGAACATTCTGCAGTATCACCCAATCGGCCGTGTCAGTCTGGGACGTAGGGGGTATATTCACGGTATAACTTGGGAAAGGAATATCGGCTGGCAGAGCCCCGGTGGTGAAAGTCACGGGCGGGCCGTTGGTTACGATGCCTCCTGTGTTCGTCTGGGCAACCATGTTGTAAGTTGTACTGGGGTACATGCCAGCGATTTCAAACGTCATGGTTGCGGGGGGATGGCAGTTTAAAGAGCTGGTGGTGGTCTGAGGCGCTTTAAGGGATTGCGGTTGAAAGGCGACCTGCATGGTGCTGCCCGCCGGGCAGGAAGGCGCACTGAACAAGGCTACCAGCGGATTGGCGGTCGCGACGACCACGGGTATGCTGCCCGTCACCAGGGGAGTTATCTGAAAGGCGGCGGTTTTCGAAACCGTTTCCCCGGACGTGAAATCCTTAACAACCACCTGGATCTGGTATGCGCCTTCGATGCCGGTGGGGACCCACACGAACGGCTGGGAAGTCCATATGCCGGATTGGAGCGTGCCCACGTTGAAGTCCTTTACCAGGGCCAGAGATCCGCCCGGAGGAGCCAGATTGAACTGGAAGGTCGGCGTTCCGGCGAGGCTATCAGTGGCTCTTACCGCCCAGCGGATGACTGTGCCGATCGGCTGCGGCGACTTAAGGGATGGTGTGACGGAAAGAATCTGGACCGTGGCGAGCGCCGGGGCACACGAACCGGCTAGCAAACCTGCCAGCCACCGCAATCGTTTCGGCAGTGTTTTCATAAAATGGCTGTCAATTCCCTACACCGCGACGGTGCGTCGACAGCTTGCGAAGACGGTGGGCGGGCATTGAACGCGATCGGCGCGCTCACGTAATGGGAGGCGCATACATGCTGGGCATTCGCCAGATGCGATAGGTCAGCGGAGCCAGGATGTTCAAGACTTGTGTTCCGGTGAGCGTGCCGGGGGTAGGGAGGATTTCGATCGGGTAGCTGACGTAGTTACGCGCGCTAAGTAAGAACACGAATGAAGCCAGGAAAGAGTAATTGCCGTTGGACAGAAGTTGGGCGCTTCCGTCGCCTAATGCCTGGACCCCTAGATCCACACTCAATACTGGCGTGACCGTCAGGGTACTCTCATCTACGGTGAGGGACATACCGCGGCTGTCGCCGGTGCCCAGACCCGGCATGCACCCGGTGGAGGCACCCGGTTTGGAATACCGCGTATTACCGTTGTCAAACACGGTGAGGGGCCCGGCGCCGCTGTTTTCGATACCAGGTTCATGCTGATGCGAGAACCAGGGCCAGGGATCGTTATCGATATTATTAAAGGTGAAGTCTCCGCACGGACCCATGCGCCACAGGATATTTCCCGTACCCAACCCGCCACTCTGGACACCGTTGTTATAGTCGATCTTCATGACCCAGTCCTGGTTGCGCGAGGAGAAAACGATATCTTCGTCTTGAGGCCAATAATAAAGGGCGTTGGCATGCAGCCAGTCCTTTGCCAAGGGTGAAATGCCGGAGGTCAACAGCGATAGCGGCGGGCAGTCCGTAGATGCGCCGGCTGAACAGGTTTCTCCCAGGACGGCCGGCCGGGTGATATCGAGCTGCGGCGCGCCGGTGGCGTGTTGAAACGTGTCAAAATACCAGATCACCTGCCAACTGCTGTTCAGGACGACAATCATATCTCCCACGATGTCGACCGGAAGGCCGGTAGTATCGCCCTGTGTTCCAGGCGGAAAGATTCTTTCAATGGCAACTAGAACGGCGGTATCGCCATTCGGCAGAGTCTGGATGGCATCATGATGAAAACCGTCGATGCAGGCCGCCCCGATGGGCGGTGGAACCGCGGTGATTGTATTGCACAACGCAGCGTCGGTCGCACCCATAGGGACCAGTTGCTGGGACAGCACGCCGATGTTGGTCTGCTTGACGATGTTGCCGGCGAAGTCGATCTGATCCAGCAACTGCAGTTGAGTTAGAGCCGGGTCCCAGGAGGGGCCGGCTTGAATGGTGAGCATGGTGCCGTTCTGCAGGGGGCGCGTCAGAAAGATACTCTGGTTCGGGTTGTAGTACCAGATAATGTTGCCGGACAAATCGGTGGCCACGATGGGAAATACCGTGGCGCCGAACTCCAGCACATTCTGCAGGATCACCCATTCGGCCGTGTCAGTCTGGGCACCGGCAGGAGTTTTCACTGTGTAACTCGGAAAAGTAATGCTGCGTGGCAGCGCCCCGGTCTTGAAAGAGACGGGTGTGCCAGCCGTAAATGTTCCCGCAGTATCCGTCTCGGCAACCATTTGGTACTCCGTACTGGGGTACATGCCGGCGATTTCGAAATTCATAGTGGTTGGGGGATGGCACTTCGAAAATAAGGTGGTAACGGCCGGCGCGGACCTGGACGTTGGTTGAAAGCGGACCGCCATGGAGCTACCTGCGGGGCAGGAGGGCGCGCTGAACAGGGCCACCAGCGGATTGGCGGTCGCAACGACGACGGGTGTGCTGCCAGTCGCCAGGGGAGTCACCTGAAACGAGGCGGTTTTCGAGGTTGTTTCCCCGGACGCAAAATCCTTGATGACTACCTGGATTTTATATGTGCCTTCGACCATGGTGGGCACCCACACGAAGGGCTGCGAAGTCCAGGCGCCGGCTGCGAGCGTGCCCACGTTGAAGTCCTTTACCAAGGCCAAGGACTGTGCGGGGAGGGCCGCATTGAACTGGAAAGTCAGAGGACCGGGCTTGGAGTCTGTTGCCGTCACGGTCCAGGTGACTGGTGTGCCTAGCAAT
Source organism: Bryobacteraceae bacterium (assembly GCA_049514955.1). GTDB lineage: Bacteria > Acidobacteriota > Terriglobia > Bryobacterales > Bryobacteraceae > Bog-159. The sequence goes on from JBEKUO010000099.1 coordinate 7,088, forward strand.
TGCGGCGACTTAAGCGATGGCGTCAGGGACAGAATCTGGACCGTCGCGAGAGATGGGGCACACAATACGGCTAGCAATCCTGCCAGACGCAACAATTGTTGCACAGATGTTTTTGTGAGATGGGTGTTAGGGTGAGTCAGCATCGTTATCCCCCCTGCGGCGATTAGAGTATATCACGAGTGACGGGGGGAGTGTTGGCGCTGTCGCGGCAAGTCACATAGGGTTGGCAGGCGAAAGCGCCCGCACCAGCGCGGCGAGATGACGCTCGCAGCAGCACGCTCATCCGTGACCCATTGTCGCTCAATGAGTTAGCGGCCTCAGCTTGTGCGTACAAATGCCAAAGCCTGGCGAGCTTCGCTCGCCCGCGCCGACAAGAGTGTCGGCGCGGCAGGCGGGAGCGCCTGCGCCACCGTGCGACCTAGGTCACATAGGGTTGGCAGGCGAAAGCGCCTGCCCCACCGCGCCCTCTGCAGTTTGGCGGAGGGAGATGGCGGGCAAGTAGGTGGCTTGCTCCTGGCGGCGCCACCAGGCGCCGGTGGATCGGCGCTCGGCGAAATCGGTGAACCGATAGTCGTACACCACGGCTCTTATGTAGTGCGGCGGGCTTCCCGGAAAAGGATTGTGCGCGAGTAGTCCCAGCACCGGCGGAGAGCCCTGCAGCAGCCGGCCCGCGAAGTTGTAGAACCATGGATTCTGCTGCGCACTGCCCAAGGCTGCGAACCACATCTGCCAATCGAGCCGCGGCTGATGGGGCGCGACCCACGGCGGCGCGCGCTTCACGTCGCCCGGCTTATAGCGGAACTCGTATGGAAGCCAGGTTGTGCCATCGTTCGAGCCTTCCACTATGATTTCCGGCCGGGTGGTCGTCATCACGGCGAACAAACCATATGAATTGATAATGCGGAGCGGGGAGATCCAAGCGAGGTAGCTCCGCGCGAGACCGGGCAGCGGGAAGGCAACCATCTCCAGAAGTTGCAAGCCGCTGGTTAGCAGCACGAAAGCGGCGACCGCGATCGTGACGCCGCGGTGGGCGCGGGTTTCCGGCGGAGCGGTGTGCGCGGGCCGATCCGCGAAGAGGAAGATACACAGCGCGAGGGCCAGCAGATTGAAGAACGTGTAATTACCGGTCAGCAGGACGAGCACCTGGAGGCCGATCAGCACGCCGGCCGCGACACGCCTGAACCGGAGCGGCGCGAAGATCAGAAACGGCGCCAGCAGCTCCACTCCGAGGACGACGGCAGTGGACATCCTTTGAAACCAGCCGGGGAGCTGATACATGTACCAGGCGATGGGGGTGGGCAGCGGCTGGGTCAGGTAGTGATATCCCAACGCGGTCAAATCGCGCCAGGTGGAATCGCCGCTCAGCAGCTTCACGGCGCCGGACATGAACATCAGGCGGAACAGGAGCCATCGAAAGAGCCAGGCCCGGCCCGGCGATGCATCCAGGAAAATCGCGAGGAAGCCGGCTTCGGTGAGCAGGATGTCCCACTGGAAGGACCAGAAATCCTGGCCGGCCACGGAGATTGACAGATAGAGGATCAGGAGCAGGATCAGGCACGCGCGCCGAAGAAAGCCGAGGGTCAGGACTATGGCGAACGCGGCGCCCGCGATCCACGCGATGCGCAGGGCGAGATCGCTCGAATTGGCCCAGAACACGGTGGGCGCGTACCAATAGGCGCGGGCGCCCATGGCGTCGTGCAAGCCGCGCAGGTAATTGGCGAGCGGCAGGATGCCCCGCGATCCGATCAGGCCGTCGGCCTGCACGCCGAAGGAAACGAAAGCGATCAGGTAGATCAGGCCAAGAGCTTTGAGAAACAGGCTGGCGGCGCGGGTCACGAAACGCACTCGAGGATGTAATACTTCCGGCCGTCTTCACGGGCGATCTGGCCGGCGATCATCCACTCATGGCCGTCAGCCAGGTAGACGCGCCGGTAGGAATCGTATTCCACTCCGATCTGCCGGTCGAGGCGGGAGGCCTCCACTTCGCGGGTGTCGCCGGGCGTCCAAGACTGGCGAACGACGGGGAAAGGATCCATGGCTCGATTATAAGCGGGGCGGTGGCGGTGGGGCGGGAAGAATCCCGGCGCGGCCAGTCTTGCCCGCTCCGCATTGCGGCAAGCCGCGAACGGGTTGAGAGCCGGCAGAGGCCACCTGAAACGGTGGCCTTTAGGCGAACTCTGCTCGCCACAGCGAACTGAAGTTCGCCGGTTGGCAGGCGGAAGCGCCTGCCCCACAAAACTGTGACAGGGATAACTCAGTTAACTTATCGGATGGCGATCAAAATCACTAACCGAAGTGCAGTTGAGCGTAGCCAGTGGTGAATGCCTAAAATGCGACTGAAGGCAACCACCATGACGAATGCAGTCCTGGCTCGCGTAGCCGCTGTCCTTGTACTTCCTAGCTTAATTCCAGCCATCATGGCTCAGAATAATCCGGGGCCGGCGCACGATTCGGGGTCCAAAAACACGAGAGCACGCGCGGACGGCGCGCAAGAGACGAGCTCGATATTCGCTGCGGCGCCCAGCTACGCAGCAGGCATTGCGGGCGCCACCGGGGCAGTGGTGGCGGACTTCAACGGCGATGGCGTGCCCGATATGGCTGTGTGGATTCCGTGCACATCCGACTGCAACCAGACGGAGGGCCGCGGTTCGCTGGCGGTGCTGCTGGGGAACGGCGACGGAACGTTTCAGACGCCAGTGGCGCATGCGGGGGAGACGTTCGGACCGGTGTCGCTCGCGGTGGGGGATTTCAACGGCGACGGCAAGCTCGACCTGGCGCTGGCTTGTGGGGGCGCCGGCGACGCCGGTTGCGAGCGCGGAGCGGTGCGCGTGCTGTTAGGGAATGGAGACGGCAGCTTCCAGGCGTCCCACATGTATGCGGCGGGCGCTGGCAGCAACTATTCGCTGGCGGCCGGGGATTTCGACGGAGACGGCAAGCTCGATCTGGTGGTGGCCTATCAAACCGGCGAGAACAGTGCGGTCGCCGTGCTGGTGGGTAACGGGGACGGCAGCTTCCAGGCCCCCGTGAGCTATTCCACCGGGGCGCCCTGCGCCGTTTTCGTGGCAGTGGGCGACTTCAACAACGACGGTGCGCCGGATCTGGCGGTGGTGAACGGCTGCGTCTCCGACACGGTGAGCGTGCTATTGGGAAACGGAGATGGAACCCTTCAGACAGCGGTGATCTATCCATCCGGGGGAGCCTTCGCCGCTTCGCTGGCGGTGGGGGACTTCAACGGCGATGGCGCCGCCGATCTGGCGGTCGTGAACAACTGCGCGAACTATGACAACCTGGTCTGCGCATCGAGCGGGTCGGTGGGTGTGTTGCTGGGGAACGGGGACGGCACTTTCAACGCCCCGGTCAGCTATGCCTCCGGGGCAAGCCAAGCGAACTTCGTGACGGTGGGGGACTTCAATGGCGACGGTCACTCCGACTTAGCCGTAGGATTCAACGCGGCGAACGGTAGTGACCGCGTGGTCAGTCTGCTGTTAGGGAACGGGGACGGGACCTTCCAAGCGCCAGCCAGGTACGGCCCGGGTGGACCGGCGACCATGATTGCGACGGGGGACTTCAACCGCGACGGCCAGCCCGACGTGGTATTCAGCAACGTATGTCCGGCGCCGGGCAGTTGCGCCGATGGCGGCGTGAGCGTGCTGGTGAATACTGCCGCGAACTTCAACCTTTACGCAAACTCTACGGCGCTGAGCGCATCCGCGAATCCGGCCGGCTTAGGCCAGGCTACGGTACTCAAGGCGACGGTGACTCCCAGCGTGCATACGGGGACGGTAACCGGCAATGTCATCTTCTACGATGGCGGCAATCCGCTCTCGACGGCGGCGGTGGCCGACCGGCAGGCGGCTCTGACCACTTCGTTTTTGACGCCGGGGGCGCACGCGATTAAGGCCAGCTACTCGGGCGCTGCGAGCTATGCGCCCAGCACCTCGACCGTAGAGAGAGTGACCGTAGGAACACCGGTGCGTTTGAACTCGTCGCCGAACCCGTCCACAAAGGACCAGCCGGCGACCATAACGGCGAACGTCGGAGGCGCAAGCGGTACGCCGACCGGCTCGGTCACGTTCATGGATGGCGCGGCGATGCTGGGCGCAGTCACGCTGGCCGGCGGCCGCGCGGCTCTGGGTACGTCCTCGCTCAGCACGGGCACGCATTCCATTACAGCCTCCTACGGCGGCGACGCGAACTTCCAGCCCGGCGCCGCAATGCTGGCGCACGCGGTAAGCCAGCCGACCAGAACCGTACTGGCATCCAGCCTCAACCCGGCGAAGGCCGGCCAGCCGGTTACGTTCACAGCGAAAGTGACCGGGCAATCCAGCGGCGTGCCCACCGGAACGGTGGCGTTCCAGCAAGGTGGCACGACCTTTGGAACAGCTTCGCTCGTCAAGGGCCAAGCCAGCATCACGATGGCTTTTACCAACGCAAACGGGGGGACGAAACCGATCACCGCGGTTTACCTGGGGAGTCCGGCTTACCAGGCCAGCACTTCGGCGGCGATAAAGCAGGCCGCCAAGAAAGACGATTCGATCTCCACGACGACCACCATACAGTCATCCGGATCGCCTTCGTTAGCCGGACAGCCAGTGACTTTTACCGCTACAGTCAGTCCTTCGGACGGCACCACGGTACCCGACGGAGAGGCAGTTACTTTCTATGATGGACTAAACGCGATCGGCACGGGAGCTACGGCGAGCGGCGTAGCCATCTTTACCACTTCGTCCCTGGCGCAGGGCAACCATCCCATGACTGCGACCTATGCCGGCGACAGCACGTACCAGAGCAGCACTTCGGCTACATTGACGCAGATCGTCAACCTCACTACCACGAGTACGACGCTGACCTCGAGCGCGAACCCATCGGCGTGGGGCGAATCGGTGACGTTCACGGCTACCGTGAAGCCAGGCTCCGGCACCGGCACGCCCACCGGCAACGTCACCTTTAGGAATGGGACAACCATAGTAAGCTCGGCAACTCTCGCCAGCGGAGTCGCGACCTATGTTACTTCCAACCTGACGCCCGGATCGTCATCGATCAGCGCCACCTACGGCGGCGACGCAAACTTCTCAGGCAGCTCCGCTACGTCGACGCAAGTAGTCAGCCAGGCCACCACTACCACGGCTCTGACTTCCAGTCCCAACCCGTCGACGGTGAATCAGAGTGTCACCTTCACGGCAACGGTGAGCGGACAATATGGCGGAGCGGTGACCGGAACAGTGGCCTTCATGCAAGGGACCACCACTCTGGGAAGCGCCTCACCAGTTAATGGCAAAGCAGCGTTTTCAACGGCCTTCTCCGCCATCGGTACTTACCAAATCGATGCCGTCTATTCCGGCGATACGAACGACCTGGGGAGCACCTCCGCTACAGTGGGGCAGGTAGTAGCCTTGGCCTCGACGACCACTACCGTGACTTCATCCGGTACGCCATCGTTCGTAGGACAAGCAGTGACTTTCACGGCCACGGTTACGACGACTTCCGGCACCATACCGAACGGAGAGCTGGTCACCTTCTACGACGGGCAATCCGCGCTAGGTACGGGCAAGACGGCGACGGGCGTTGCCACCTATGCTACGTCGTCGCTGGGGGTAGGCACACACTCCGTGACAGCGACGTATGCAGGGGACGCTACGAACCAGAGCAGCACGTCGCACGCAATCACGCAAGTGGTAAAAGTAAATACCACGAATACGGCACTAAGCTCGAGCGTGAATCCGTCGACTTACGGCCAAGTAGTGACATTCACCGCGAGCGTGACAGCCACATCGGGATCGGGGACACCGACCGGCCAAGTGGTTTTCAAGAATGGCACGACGGCGGTAGCCCAAGTCGCGCTCAGCAACGGCACTGCGGCTTATAGCACGTCGACGCTGGCGGTGGGCCCGGCATCGATGAGCGCCGCCTACACCGGCGATGCGAACTTCGCAAGCAGCTCGGCCACGCTCTCGCAAGTGGTTGGGCAGGCCACCACCAGTACCACGCTGACTTCCAGCCCGAACCCATCGACTCTTAGTCAGACAATCACCTTCACCGCTACGGTGACCGCCCAATATAGCGGAACACTCACCGGAACGGTGGCATTTATGCAGGGGGCAAAGACCTTAGGAACGGCTTCGCCGGTGAAGGGCAAGGCCACCTTCGCAACGACGTTTTCCGCGACCGGCACTTACCCGATCACGGCGGTCTATTCCGGCGATGCGAACAATGTGGGAAGCACCTCCGGGGTTTGCAATCAGGTAGTCGGCACCAACACCACCACCACCACTCTGACATCATCCGTTTCGCCGTCATCGGTGGATCAGGCAGTGACTTTCACCGCCGCAGTCACTTCCACATCGGGCTCCATTCCGGATGGTGAGACGGTCACATTCTACGACGGGTCCACGGCGATCGGCACGGGCAAGACGGAGAGCGGAGCGGCGCAGCTCACTACTTCCTCGTTGACAGCGGGCGCGCATACGATGACGGCAACGTACGCCGGCGATGCTTCATTCGAGGCCAGCACGTCGAAGGCACTCACCCAGGTAGTGAACAAAAACACGACGACGACCGTGGTGGTATCGAGCGGGAATCCATCGGTCTACGGCCAGCCGGTGACGTTCACGGCGACTGTGACATCGGCGGGGCCGACGCCCACAGGGACGGTGACATTCAAGAACGGCGGGACCACGCTGGGGACTGCTTCGCTCGGCAGTAAGGCCAGCACGACGCTGACCAGCACTACGTTGGGCGCCGGGAATTATACGATTACTGCGTCGTACAACGGAGATACGGCTTCGGCGACGAGCACATCGACGGGCATGAGCCAGGTAGTGAGCCAGGCCACGACCACGACTGTGCTAGTGGCATCCGTCAATCCATCGTCACTGGGCGAGTCCGTCACTTTCACGGCGATCGTGATGTCGGTCACCACGGTTCCAACCGGCACAGTTACGTTCACCGGCAATGGGACGGTCCTGGGAACGGCGACTCTGGTCAACGGTTCGGCCAAACTCGCGGTTACGACGCTGCTGCATGGCTCGACCACGGTCACGGCGACGTATGGGGCGAGCGCCAACGTTGCGGGGAGTACGGCATCGTTGGTGCAGGTGGTGAACTGAGGCCGGGCGCCGGGGATAGGGCGATTTGGGTTCGTTCGGCCGTTTTTCTGCGGAGGGGGCTGGGCGGCGGAAAGCAGGCCAGGGCAGGGGGTGGGCGGATCAAGTTGGGTTCGTTCCGTGTGGCGATTTTTGCATTTTTGCTGTAAATAAACCAGTTAGCGGATCGAGTTGGGTTCGTTCGGTTATTTTTGGTGTTGGCCTGCGGTTGGATGCCCG
>JBEKUO010000100.1:0-14405 GCA_049514955.1 Bryobacteraceae bacterium
GCCCTGCGCAAGAAGTTCCAGGGACAGCCGGAGCACGTCATCAATTTCTTTTTCTTTATCGCCGAACAAGTGCGCCGATACATGGCCCAACTGGGCTTCCGCACGTTCAACGAAATGGTGGGCCGCGTGGATATGCTCGATGCGCGCCAGGCCGTGGACCCTTGGAAGGCCCAGGGCTTGGATTTCTCCGCCATCCTGCACCGTCCCGAAGTGCCGGCGCGTGTCGCGCGGCGCTGTGTCGAAGGCCAGGACCACGGCCTCGACCAGGCGCTGGACTACAAGCTGATCGAGCACGCCCGCAGCGCGCTCGATAACCAGACCCCCATCGAGATCAAGCTGCCTATTCGCAATGTGCATCGCACCGTGGGCGCCATGTTGAGCGGCGAGATCGCGCGCCGTTACGGCTCCGCGGGCCTGCCCGACGATACCATTCGCTTCGAATTTACCGGCTCGGCCGGACAGAGCTTCGGCGCGTTCCTGGCTAGCGGCGTCACCCTCACGCTCGAGGGCGACGCCAACGATTACGTCGGCAAGGGACTCTCGGGCGGCCGCCTGGTGGTGTATCCGCCGAGGGATTCTACGTTCCTGCCCGAAGAAAACATCCTGATCGGCAACGTGGTGCTCTATGGCGCCACCAGCGGCGAAGCCTACCTCAACGGTATGGCCGGCGAACGCTTCGCCGTGCGCAACTCCGGCGCAACGGCGGTCGTGGAAGGGCTAGGCGACCACGGTTGCGAATACATGACCAAAGGCCTGGTGGTGGTGCTAGGCAAGTGCGGCCGCAATTTCGCCGCCGGCATGAGCGGAGGCATCGCCTACGTACTCGACGAACGCGGCGACTTCGCCGAGAAGCGCTGCAACACCGCCGCGGTAGGCCTCGAACCGGTTGACGGTGACGCCGGCCTGCTCCGCAGCCTGATTGAACGCCACGTGGAGTTCACCGGCAGCCCGCGAGGGAAATGGATCCTGGAAAACTGGTCCACCATGCTGCCCAAATTCGTCAAAATCTTCCCCCACGAATACAAGCGAGCGCTGAGACTCACCCACAAGCCACCAGCCACCAGTCACCAGCCACACTTCCCGAAGGTGGCCCATGGGTAAACCAACCGGCTTCCCCGTCGTGGCGCAGGCACTCCTGCCTGCCGCGCGGACACTCCTGTCCGCGCGAGAACTAAACCTCAATGGGTAAAACCACCGGCTTCCTCGAATACACCCGCGAACTCCCGCAGCGCCGCCCTCCCGCGGAGCGCGTCCAGGACTGGTTCGAAATCTACCTCGACTTCCCCGAAGACAAAATCCGCTCCCAAGGCGCCCGCTGCATGGATTGCGGCGTCCCGTTCTGCCACACCGGCTGCCCGCTTACGAACATCATTCCAGACTGGAACGACCTGGTCTATCGGGGCCGCTGGCGCGAAGCCGCGCGAGTCCTGCATTCTACCAACAATTTCCCGGAGTTCACCGGCCGCATCTGCCCTGCCCCCTGCGAAACCGCCTGCGTGCTCGGCATCAATGAACCGCCGGTCACCATCAAGCAGATCGAAAAAACGATCATCGACCGTGCCTTTGAGGAAGGCTGGATTCGCCCCGAACCGCCCCATCAACTCACCGGCAAGCGCGTCGCGGTGGTCGGCTCCGGGCCCGCCGGATTGGCCGCCGCGCAGCAGTTGTGCCGCGCCGGACACGCAGTCACCGTGTTCGAAAAGAACGACCGCATTGGCGGCTTGCTGCGCTACGGCATCCCCAGTTTCAAGATGGAAAAGCATCTGATCGACCGGCGCCTGGACCAACTGCGCGCCGAGGGCGTCGAGTTCATGGCCAACGCCCACGTGGGCGGCAATGTGCCGGTGGAGGATTTGCGCCGCGATTACGATGCCATCCTGCTGTCCGGCGGCGCCGAATATCCGCGCGATTTGCCGGTGCCCGGCCGAGATCTCGACGGCATCCACTTCGCGATGCAGTTCCTGCCGCAGCAAAACCGCCGATGCCAAGGCGATACCGTGCCCGACGCCGAAGCCATTCTCGCCACCGGCAAGCGCGTGGTGATCATCGGCGGCGGCGATACCGGCGCCGATTGCCTGGGCACCTGCCATCGCCAGAACGCACGCTCGGTGCATCAGTTCGAACTGCTGCCCAAGCCGCCCGGCGAGCGCGCGTCCTCGACGCCCTGGCCGCTGTGGCCCATGCAGCTTCGCACGGAAAGCTCGCACGAGGAAGGCGGTTTCCGCGAATGGAGCGTGGCCACCACGCGATTTACCGGCGACGAACACGGCAACGTGAAACAGTTGCACGCCACGCGCGTCGGCCCAGCGCCGAAATTCGAGCCGCTCCCCGAAACTGAATTCAGGCTCGACGTCGACCTGGTGCTGCTCGCCATGGGCTTCCTGGGTCCTGTCAAAAACGGGATGATCAACCAGTTGGGAGTAAAGCTGGATCCCCGCGGCAACGTGCTGGCCGACGCCAATTATATGACCACTGTACCCGGCGTCTTCACCGCCGGCGATATGCGCCGCGGTCAATCGCTCGTTGTCTGGGCCATCTCCGAAGGGCGCCACGCCGCCCGCAATATCGACCAATACCTGACGGGCGCCACCAAACTGCCATGAGCACAGCCAAGCCCGCCAGAATCGTGTAAGCTAAGATCAAGATGAGCACAGCCAAGCAAGAAGTGCGCCGGCTGCTGGACCAGATCCCCGACGACGCTACCTTCGAAGACATCCAATATCACATCTACGTGAGGGGGAAGATCGAACGCGGGCTCCAAGACGTCGAAGAAGGCCGTGTGGTTTCCGAGGAGGAGATGGAACGTAGAATGCAGAAATGGCTCGGCGCGTAGTCTGGACCGAGGCTGCGTCATTCGATCTGGAAGAAGCGGCTGGCTACATCGCGAGAGATTCGCGGCACTACGCGGCAGCCTTCGGGCGAAGTTCGTACGGCAGCCCGATAGCATTTCCGCAGAACGCGGCCGCATAATCCCGGAACTCGGACAGCCCGAGATCCGCGAACTCTTGATGGGAAGGTATCGCCTCGCTAATCCACGGCGCACGCGACTTCACCAAAGCGTGGGGCGAACACGACGTATGAGTATTTCGTCCATCGGATATCATAGGCCGCGGTAACATCCGACATCGTGGTGGTGCGAGACGAGTCTACGCCGGAATGCTGAGCGGGTTCACCGTGCAATAGGTCTGCGGACAGTAGACGCCGGACGAGCCAATTCGCTCACCCGGCGCAATGCCGGGAATCGCCACGCCCATATCGCGACGATCGCGATGGAGCCCAAGCCACCCAGGACTACCGCCAGCACGGTTCCGAACCATTGGGCAGTGATGCCCGACTCGAACTGCCCGACCTCGTTCGAGGCGCCGATGAACACCACGTTCACCGCGCTGACCCGCCCGCGCATCTCATCCGGTGTGGAGAGTTGTATGAGCGTGTGGCGCACGATGACGCTCACTGTATCGCACGCGCCGATCAGCGCCAACGCAGCCAGCGATAGCGCTAGGTTGCGGGAGAGTCCGAAGATTACAGTGAAGACACCGAAACCGCAGACGCACCAGAGCATGATGGCGCCTGCATGCCGGCGCAGCGGCCAGTGCGCCACGGCCAGGGACATGATCACGGCGCCCACGCCGGGCGCGCTGCGTAGAATACCCAGGCCGGACGCGCCAACTTTGAGAATCTCTCTCGCGTAGACCGGCAGCAGCGCCACGGCGCCGCCCAACAGCACCGCGAAAAGGTCCAGCGAGATAGCGCCCAGGATCAGCTTGCTTCGCCAGATATACCGCAGTCCCTCCAAGGCATTTCCTGAAGGGGCCGCTCGAGGCCCGCGTTTCAGGGTTGGCACACGGATGGCCGCCAACAACACCAGTGCGCCGAAATACTCGACCGCGGCGCAGATATAAACCGTCGCCGGACTGGCGGTGAAACCATAGAGCAGTCCTCCCAGCACAGGACCGACGATCGTGGCAGCCTGGAAGACCGAAGAGTTCCACGCCACCGCGCTGGGGAAGTGTTCCTGCGCTACCAGCAGCGGGACGAATGCCTGGCCCGCGGGCCCGTTGAACGCCCGCACCGTTCCATTCAAAAGCAGCACTAGATAGATCGGAACGATGGAAGAGAGACCGTGCAAGGTAAGCCCCAGCAGCAGCAGGGAACACAGCGCGAAGCCCGCACAACAGGTCTGCAGGATACGTTGCCGCGCGATCCGGTCCGCGGTGTGGCCGGCGACCAGGAAGAGCAGAATGCCGGGGAGGAACTGCGCCAGCCCCACCAACCCCAGATCGAGAGGACGATGCGTCAGCGAGTACACCTGCCAGGCGACCGCCACGGCTTGCATCTCCGACGACGTAATCGCCAGCACTCGCACGGCCAGATAGTAGCGAAAGTTGGTGTAGCGAAAAGCGACGCGGGCCGGAGACTCCTGCATGAGCGCCAGACTCTCAGTTTCCCACGCCACGTCGCTGTGCGGCGCCCGTCGCGCCTGGCACCGTACTACAATGGCGCTTCGACAGGTCCCTCTTATGAAAAAGCTAGCCTCCTCCGCTTTCTGCCTGTTTTCGCTCTCAGCCGTGGCTCCAGCAATCGAGCTCACCGGCCTGGTTCCGATCGGTCGCTTCGCGAGTTACAGCAAGGCGCAGGATGGCGTGACGGTCACCTGCCAGGACCAGTCGCAAGTGCGCTTTTACGTGCTGGCGCCCGATCTGGTCCGCGTCAGAGCCTCGTTCGGCAAGCCTCTGCCAGATCGCGATCACTCGTGGGCCATCGCGAAAACCACGTGGGACGTCCCCAAGTGGACCGTGCGTGAGGAATCCGGCGCTCTGCTGATCGCGACCGAAGAACTAGAGGTGATAGTGCAGCGGTCGCCTCTGTTGGTCGAGTTTCGCGACGCGAAAACCCATCGCGCCATCAACGCCGACCAGCGTCCCATGATGGACGACCCGCGCTCCGGTACGGTTGCCGCCGCGAAGAAACTCGGCTTTGACGAACACTTCTACGGCCTCGGCGAGAAGGCGGCGCACCTCGACAAGCGCCGCGGTGAATTCACCAACTGGAACTCCGATACGCCCGCCTATAAGGAAGGCACCGATCCCATCTACACCGATATGCCCTTCTACCTCGGATTGCAGGACGGCGCGGCTTATGGCATTTTCTTCGATAACAGCTTCCGCTCGCATTTTGACTTCGGGGCTAACTCGCCGGAGTACGCGGTGTTCTCTGCCGAGGGCGGAGAGATGAATTATTACTTCTTCTGGGGCCCGTCGATGAAGAAGATCCTGGGGCGGTATGCCGACCTCACCGGCCACTTACAGATGCCGCCTATGTGGGCGCTCGGGAACCAGCAGAGCCGCTGGAGCTATTATCCCGACACGGTGGCGGAAGAAGTAGTGCGCCGCTACCGGGCCGAAGACCTGCCGCTCGATGTTCTCCACCTCGACATCGACTACATGAGCGGATACCGCGTTTTCACGTTTGATCGTCACGGATATCCAGATCCCACCGCGTTCACTGAGAAGCTGCGAAAGCAGGGTGTGAAGGTAGTAGTGATTGTAGATCCGGGAGTCAAGTACCAGCCCCCGGAGCCAGGCGCCACGGATGCCGCCACGAATCCGGAACTCGCTGCCCAGGACAAGAGCTACTACGTATTCAACCAGGGGCTGGCGAAAGACTATTTCCTGAAACGCAAGGATGGAAAGCTTTGGATCGGCGCCGTATGGCCGGGGAAGGCCGTCTATACCGACTACACAGTCGAGGCCGCCGCGCGCTGGTGGGGAGACATGCACCGCGCATATCTCGATCATGGCGTGGCAGGTATCTGGAACGACATGAACGAGCCGTCGGACTTTCTGGATCAGACGGGGAAGACCCAGATGGATGTGATTACCTACGACGGCGGGGCGAATTCGCCATACGCGGAGAACCGCAACGTTTTCGCTCTGAACGAAGCGCGCGCGACCTATCAAGGACTCGAGCGCCTGCGGCCTAATGAACGGCCGTATGTAATCACCCGCGCGGCATATGCCGGCATACAGCGCTATTCCACCATGTGGACGGGTGACAACACCGCCACGTGGGAAGCCATGGCGCTCAGCATCCCGATGTTCGAGACAGTCGGGCTGTCCGGAGAGCCGTTCACCGGCGCCGATGTAGGCGGTTTTATCGGCCGCACGGATGCCGAGCTGATGACGCGTTGGTACGAGATCGGCTTCCTGACACCGTTCTGCCGCAACCATGCACAGAGAGACAGCTACGATCATGAGCCCTGGCGTTTCGGTACTTACCACGAAGACATCATCCGCAAGTATTTGAAGCTGCGTTACCGCTTGCTGCCGTATCTCTACACGGCGCTCGAGGAAGCCCATCGCACCGGCGTACCTATGTTTCGTCCGCTGTTGTTGAATTACCAGAACGATCCCAATACACTCACCATCGACGATCAGTTCATGGTTGGCGATGCCCTGTTGGCGGCTCCTATACTCAGACCAGGCTTAACGGGCAGATTGGTGTATCTTCCCGAAGGAATTTGGTTCGACTATTGGACAGGCCAACAGTTCGTTGGCGGCCGCACGATTCACGTGGAGGCCCCACTCGAGACGCTGCCGCTGTTCGTCCGCGGAGGAGCCATCATTCCGATGGGGCCGGAAATGAATTACGTGGGCGAGAAAGCCGCCGATCCACTTACTTTCACGATTTATCCCGATGCGCGCGGGGAGGCCCGCTTATCGCTTTACGAAGACGATGGCGTGAGCCCGGCTTATCGCAACGGCGTGTTTCGAAGGACTACCGTGAGCTATCAGGCGTCCGGCGCGGGAGCGGAAATCGATGTTAGCGCACCGGCAGGCAGTTACCAGCCGGGAGCCCGCAATCTGGTGTTTTCGATTCGGCCGGTGCCTTTCGGCCAGGAAGCGTCATTGGATGGCAATCCGGTGCCTTGGCACAAATCTGCGGACGCCATATCTGTTCAGTTCGCGGACGACGGCCGGCCGCACAAGATCCAGATCAAGTGACTCGGGCGGCGAGGCGGGACTGAAGTCCCGCCCGGCAGGCTGAAGCCCGTGCCACTGTACTCGATCCTAATACCCGCTGTTGTTCGCGAGATTTAACGTATTGGAGGCGTCGTCCACATAAAACAATCCGCCCGCTGCGGGGACCAGTCCGAATAGGGCGCCTGCGCCAGGGGGCGTGCCGGTCTTATCCAGCAGAAACTTGCTCAATTGATATCCACTGGGGCTTATGATTACAACAAGCCCATTATTGCCGTTGGCCGCGACGATATCGCCGGTATAGGGTTGGATCGTCAGGCCCAGCGGATCGTTAAGCGCGCCCCCCGCCACGACGGTGGTTCCCGTTCCAGCGCTGGAATAACGGCTAGTAGCGTCCGAGATAGCGGCAATCCGGTTATTTAAACTGTCGGCGACATAGAGTGTTCCATCCTTGGCCAGAGCCACGCCAGTGGGTCCAATCACTAACGCGGCGGGATCCGTTCGCTCCGCGAATCCCGATCCGATGGTGGTGATGGATTGCACGGTTGGCGTCGACCCGGTGAGTCCGAGAGCGATGCGCAGGACGGTTCCTTTATTGACGACATAGCCGCCGCCCGCAACAGTTCCGTTTAATACGCTCGTGACAAACAAGTCCGCGCTACTGCCTGAGTCCAGGGCAGTCATGTCCCATGGACCATTGATGGTACTGTCAGTAATAGTCTCGACGACCGTACCCCATGCGTTCAACACGATCAGGCATCCAGCCTTGGCTGTCGCCGAGGTGCCGTCGGTAGTAGGCAGGCTGCCGACAATTACCCAACCGGCGCGCAGCACCACCAACGCGGTAGTTAAGCCCACCCCCCCCGGGCAATATCCGGGCAGAGAGGAGATTTGCGCAAAGAGGTTGGCGGTTCCATTAGGGGAGATGTCCATAATGGTCGTTCCGGTACCTTGTAAGTTGTAACTATTGTTGAAATTGCTGACCAGGATGTGGCCTTGGGTCAGGTTTCCGGTGGTCTTCGGGACGATGGCCACACCGTAAGGATTGAGATCTCCGTTGTATGGAACCGTTGAAGCTACCGTTGAGATCGTGACTCGCGCGGGCGCGTCGCCAGCCAGCATCAATCCGGCAGTGCCCGTCAAAGTTAGCGCCAGGGCTCCCAGCGCTCTGTTCAGTTTACTCATATTACATTCCTCCTGATTGGATTTTCAAGTGATCCAGACCAAGTGTATGCAAGTCGCGGAACGGGTAGTGTGAGGTATGTGTAAATTTGCTGTAAACTCGCGACCGCGACCGGGGGATCGGTACGGACAGGCACCAATCAGGGCGCCAAATTCCTGGCGGATGTACGTCATGACCCGGACTGTGATAATCTCGGACGTTGCAAAGGGCCGTTTAGCGTTTCAAAACAATGACCGTCGAAAACACTCGTAATTGCAGCTTTACCGCTCGCCTGGACTGCCGCTACCTGCTGCACGCGCCGGCAGTCGTCGACGAGCGCACCGTGCTGGTCGTGGCCCTGCACGGGTTCAGCTCTAATCCCGAGGTGATGTTGCGCCTGACGGCCAACCTGATGGGCCCCGGGCGCGTAATTGCAGCCGTCGAGGGCCCCAACCAGTTCTTCCTCGCGCAGGGTTCCAACGAAGTGGGCTACGGCTGGGCGACGCACAAGCATTCGGATTCCGCCGTGCGCTTGCACCACGAAATGCTGCTGCACGTCCTGAACGAGGCTGGACGCGAGTATGGCGTTCCGCCCGCGCGCCGCTTTTTGCTCGGTTTCTCGCAGCCGGTGGGCATGAACTACCGGTTTGCGGCTACGCATCCGGATGAAATCCGCGGAGTGATTGGGATCTGCGGCGGAGTCCCGCGCAACTGGGAGGACGGCCCCTACCGCCCGGTCACGGCTGCACTGCTCCACATTGCCCGCCGCGAGGACGAGTTCTACAAGCCGGAGGTCACCGAGCGCTTCTCCGGGCGCCTGCGCCAGCGCGCGGCCGACGTGGAGTTCCACATGCTCGAAGGGGGCCACCGCTTCCCCTCCAAGGCCAAACCCATCGTGGACGCCTGGCTGGAGCGCGTGGTGCGCTGAAGCGTGCCCGCAGGCTGCCCTCATCCCGAGTCCCGCTGCTTGCCGGCCATCTCCAGCAACCGCTGCTCGTCGATCACCTGCACACCCAGGGAAATCGCCTTGTCCAGCTTCGAGCCGGCGTCCTCACCCGCGACTACGTAGCTGGTTTTTCCGCTCACAGCGCTACTCACTTTGCCGCCCGCCGACACGATCGCACGGGTAGCCTCCTCCCGGCTCAGGTTCGGCAGCGTGCCCGTCAGTACGAACGTGAATCCCGCTAGCGGCCCGCCCTTCTTGCGCCTGACTTCATATTCGAACCGCAGGCCCGCCGCGCGCAGACGATCGACCAGTTCCTGATTGTGCGGCTCGCGGAAGAACTGGTAGATGCTTTCCGCGACCTTTGGACCGACCTCCTCGGCGCGCTGTAGTTCCTCCATGCTCGCCTGCGCGATCTTATCGAGGCTGCCGAAAGCTTCGGCCAGAAATACCGCCGTGCGCTCGCCCACGAAACGGATGCCCAGCGCGGTAAGCACGCGCGGCAACGGGTTCTGCTTAGACTTGTCGATATTGCGAATCACGTTGCCGGCCGATTTCGCGCCCATGCGCTCGAGCGAGACTAATTGCGCCAGTGTCAGATCGTATATATCCGCTACGCTCCGCACCATGCCGCGGTCCACCAACTGATCCACCAGCGCGTCGCCCAGGCCATCGATGTTCATCACGCCGCGCGCCGAGAAGTGCAGGATGGATTCCTTCAGGCGCGCGGGACAGTTGATATTGATACACCGCGAGGCGGCTTCTCCCTCCTCGCGGACCACTTTGCCGCCGCATACGGGACATGCCGCGGGCATGCGAAACGGCTTGCGATACGACCCCTGCGACTGCACGCGCACCACTTTGGGAATCACATCGCCGCTGCGCTCGATCACCACGGTGTCGCCGATCTCCAAACCCAGGCGCGCGATTTCGTCCTCGTTGTGCAGCGTGGCGCGCGACACGGTGACGCCGCTGACCTCCACCGGCGCCAGGTGCGCTACAGGCGTCAGGGCGCCTGTGCGCCCCACCTGAATTTCAATGTTCTCCACCGTGGTCAGCGCCTGCCGCGCGGGATACTTGTAGGCGATCGCCCAGCGCGGCGCCTTCGCGGTGTACCCGAGCTGTTGCTGTTGGGCGATGGAATCTACCTTGACCACCACGCCATCGATCTCGTAGGGCAACTGCTCGCGTTGCGCTTCCCACTCCGCACAGAACGCCAGAACTTCGTCCACATCCCGGCAGAGTCTGCGCTTGGCGTTCACCTTGAAGCCCATCCGCGCGAGCTCTTCGAGCGACTCCCAGTGGCGGTCGAAGGCCGGCGCTCCGTCCACTTGCAGGAAGTAGGTGTAGTAATCCAGGCGTCGCGATGCGGTAATAGAGGGCTCCAGCACGCGCAGCGATCCGGCCGCGGCATTGCGCGGATTGGCGAACCGCGAAAGGCCGTGTTCGTCGCGCTCCGCGTTCAGACGCTCGAAGGCGCGCCGGTTCATGACGGTCTCGCCGCGCACTTCGAACTGGGCCAGTTTGCTGCTGACGCTCAGTGGAAGCGATCGGATGGTGCGCGCATTCTCCGTCACCTCCTCGCCCACCACGCCATCGCCGCGGGTCACCGCCTGGATGAACTGCCCGTCGCGATAGTGCGCGGCCATGGAAAGCCCATCCAGCTTCAATTCGGTAACATAGCGGAACTCGCCGCCGTGCAGAAGCTCGCGGACGCGGCGGTCGAAATCGCGCAGCTCGCCTTCGTTCAGAGCGTTATCGAGGCTTAGCATCGGCGAGCTGTGCGCTACCTTGACGAAGCCTTCCCGCGGCTTGCCGCCCACGCGCTGCGTCGGCGAATCGGGCGTCATCAGCTCGGGATGCCGCGATTCCAGATCGCGCAATTCCCGCATCAGCGCGTCATATTCGGCGTCGCTGATCTCAGGCTGGTCCAGAACATAGTACAGGCGCTCATGATGGCGTAGCGTTTCGCGCAGCTTCGCGATTTGAGCGGCCACATCTTTCGGCATCGGCGTTTTCACTATATTTTAAACCGTAGCCGGCGACCGGCAGGCAGCGGGAAGCCGTCAGCGGAAAGGTGTGAACCGAAAGCTGGCTATACTAAAGAACTGGAGCCAACGCCATAGCCCCCGCCCGCAAGACTATCATCATTTACAATCCGTTCGCCGGCGGGATGGGTGCCAGGGGACTAAAGCGCCTGTCCCGCGCGGCCGAGATCCTGCGCGAAACCGGACACGACACCTGGCTGGTTCCGACCCAGGGGCCGGGCACCGCCGGGGCCATCGCGCGCCGCCACATTGCCGAGGGCGCCGAACTTATCCTGGCCGCAGGCGGCGACGGTACCATCAACGAAATCGCCGAAGGAGTGGCCTTCTCCAACGTGCCGCTGGGTATTCTGCCGGCGGGTACGGCCAATGTCCTGGCCAACGAGATGAGGCTGGGCTCCAGCATGGAACGCGCGGCCGCGCGCGTCACCGAGTGCGTTCCCACGCGCATTTCAATGGGCCGGCTGACGTGCAGGAACGGCTCCGAACGCTCCCGCCTTTTTCTGCTGATGGCGGGGATCGGGCTGGACGCCAGAATCGTGTACAACATCAGCGTGCCCCTGAAGGTCCGCCTCGGGAAGGTGGCATATTGGATCGCCGGCTTCAGCCTGCTGGGCCGCGATCTCAACGAATTCGAAGTGCTGGTCGAGGGCCGTCGCCTGACCTGTTCGTTCGCGCTCATCAGCAAGGTGCGCAACTATGGCGGCGACCTCGAAATCGCGCAGAACGTCAGCCTGCTGGACGATCGTTTCGAAATGGTGCTGTTCGAGGGCCGCAGCTCATTCCGCTATTTGAAATATCTGACCCGCGTTGCCATGCGCAAGGTGGATGGTTTGCGAGGCGTCTCCATCATTCGTTCGACTGGCGCCTGCGTGTCCGAAACCGCCGACCGCCGCATCTACATACAAGTCGACGGCGAGTATGCCGGACACCTGCCCGCGCACGTGGAGATTGTGCCCGATGCGCTGACGCTGCTGATTCCGGAGGGGTATGTGCGGAAGAGTGGGCGCGGGGCTGGCTAAACGCTGGCGAGCGACGAATTGTGCCGGACTGATCTGCCACTGTAATATGACGGATCGGCAAATTTTTCGTCGAAAATCCTGTTCCACCGTGCGTTGTCCTGGCAGCGGGGGCACGCTCCACAACAGCAAGTGCCGGAACGGGACCGAGATGGCTGCTCCGGCCTTTGCAAGCGTTCCGTGCGGCGAGGCTGGCTTGCCTTCATTGCGACTGGCAATCGTTGAGGTGCGGCTGAAGTGTTGGAGGACGCTCTGCCGGCTGCCATGGGTTCGATTCCGCGATCAGGGCGTCCTAGTTTTCGAGAGGCTGCGGCAGGCCACAACAGGAGAAGTTGTGCCAGGACGGTCGGCGATTCCAGCAGCACTCCTTCGGATTCTATTGGCGACATGAGGTATCCATTACCAGGGAGCGGAGCCCGCCTTGGCCTTCCATTGAAATGCCGGCCATACCTAGACTCTTTAGACCCTGTAGGGCAAGTTCAAAGCGGTCTTTGGCGCCGGACTTCTGAAAAAGATGGAAGAGGTAAACCTTCACAGTTCCTTCCGTAATACCTAATTCGTAAGATATTTCCTTATTCTTGAAGCCACGCGAAAGCAGGGTCACCAACTGGCCCTCCCGCCGGGTCAGGGACACGCGCCTGGTAGCCCGAAAGCTGTCCATCAGGCTTTTTTCGAACCAAAGATCACCGGAATAGACGCTGTGCAGACATTGACGATGCGCCTCCAAGGTCAATGTCTTGCGGAGGACGCCACGAATGCCGAGGGTCAGCGCCTGCATCGCCAGATCGTCGGCAATCGAGTTCGTCCACAAGATCAGCTTGCATTCTGGCGCGAGGTCGTGCAACTCGGTCAGCGCGGTAGACGTGATCTCCTGCGTCAGGTCCAGCACTGCTAAATCGGCGTATTCGTTTGCCAACCGCTCTTTTAGCGCGGCCACATTCGAGCAATAGGCGTCTAATTCGAGTCCCGGATCGGCGGCGATCACACTCTCCAGCCCCTTGGCCAGGATCGGCTGATCCGTATAAACAACGATACGTACCATTTTCGATACCTCGCAGTCGTTTTCTAGGCTTCTGTGTGGACCGCCGGACGAACCCTGACTATGCGTCCGGTGTCCGGCCACAAGAGAGCCGGGCGGTGCTTGCGTTGGGCGATGGCGGCCGCGAGAACCTTTTCAGCGGACCGCCTCAGGTTCCGGGCGCGCGCGATCTCGGCGTAAGCCCTGAGGATCACATCAGAGCAGGCTACCGAAGAATTGTTTTCCATTTTGTGTGGATTACAAGCAACCAGCAGGCCAAAAAAGGAGGAACAGCACCCGATCGCGCCCCAAAACCTCAGTAAACTGCTGATGAGATAAGGGATATTCCTAGGTATATATCGGATATTCCCTTTTGGCGACATTGGGCTACGCCACCTGTTTCGTATTTTTGTGGGGCAGAATAGGGTCATGTGCGTCTAATTACGCAGCGACGTAGCTCCGGCGCGGGCCAGGCGGCCGGGCGGCCACGAGGGAATAGCGGAGGACTTTGATGGCTGTCTGGCCGAGCTTGGCGTTGATGCGATAGTGCGCAATCGAGAACGGTGGAGTCATTCTGCCACGTCAGTCCATCGTATCGCCTTGGTGCCAGCCGGCGGCCTTCGGACGGCACCGGAAAGGATTACGGGGCATCCTGAAAAGAATCCACATCAGCGGGAAATGCGCATGCCGCTTAAGTGCTCAGCGTGAATTGGCTGCCGGAAGGACGACTGGCCACTCTTGAACCAGCCCAACGGCTACCGATCTTGCCCGTTATTATGGCGACACCGCCGGCCACGTTGGAGGAGACCGGATGATGTTCCAACGACTACGGCGCAAAGGATTTCGAACCCGGTTTCACCGCTGGAATCGACAATTCTTGAATCCCTCCTGCGGCGCTGGCACTCCATTAAGATATCTGGGTAACTCGAATGATTGCTCAAGAAGCGGATCAACCCTATCGTTTGGCGTGCCTCGAATTGCACGGCGGGAATCAGGCGGGCGCCTACTCCGCGGAGCTTCCGGGTCTTGCGGGCTGGATATCGTGCCGTCCGTTAGGCTCTTCCGAGGGCGGCGGAGATCTCTATTACCTGACGGCGTGCAGCCATGGAGTCATTGCCCGTGTGGCGCTGGCCGACGTCGCCGGTCACGGCGAGATCGTCAGTTCCTCCGCCGTCCGTTTGCGCGACGCGCTACGCGAGCACATCGATCATTGGGACCAATCGATGCTGATCCGCCGG
>JBEKUO010000101.1:0-22851 GCA_049514955.1 Bryobacteraceae bacterium
GTGGAAATCCCGCGGCGCGGGCTCCATGGGGGACATCGGCTGCTTCAGCTTTCAGGAGAGCAAGCTGATGACCGGCGGGGAAGGCGGCATGGTGATCACGAACCGCCTGGAATACTACGAAGCCATGCAGACCATCGTCAATTGCGGGCGCGCCAGCATCACCGATCAGTACGGCCAGCGTATGCTCGGATCCAATCACCGCATGACCGAATTGCAGGCTTGCTTGCTGGTCGGACAATTGGAGCGGCTGCCGGAGTTGCGCGAAAAGCGGACGCGGCACGCGGCGCGGCTGACCGCGGCTCTGGCCCAGATCGAAGGCATTCGCCCGCTGCCGCCACAACCGGAGATCACCCAGCAGACCATCTACAATTACGTTTTCCAATACCGTCCTGCGGCCGGGCCTGCGCCTTCTCGCGATATGTTCGTGGCGGCGCTCGAAAAAGAAGGCATCCCCTGCGACGGCCGTTTTTACGAGCCGGTGTATCAGAGCGATCTTTTCTACGCAACACCGGAGAATTGCCCGCAACTGGTAATGGGACGCGAAACGCCCATGGACTATGCGAAATGTAGTTGTCCGGTTTCCGAGCGCGCCGCCTATGATGAATCGGTCTGGATCCCGCAGTTCACGCTGATCGGTAGCGAAGGGGACGTGGACGACATCGCGCGAGCGGTGGCGAAAGTGGCGGCAAACCGCGATGTACTGGCGGGGGCGGATCCAGCGCTGGCGGGCGCCAAAGCGCTCGGCCGCGCACAGCGAGCGCGTTTCGAGAGGCAAAAGAACTACTGAAGGAGGTCACGTGAGGCGTCGAGAATTCATTCCAGCCTTAGGCTTGGGCGGTGCGATGTTCGCTGCGCAAACTGGTCCGCTAAGGCCCAGGATCGGCTCCGTGAGTTGGAATTTCCATAGCCTCGCGCCCGGCGCGCACCCTGAAGAGGCCATAGACATCATCGGAAGCCTGGGGTTCGAGGGCATCGAGCTCATCGCGAATTCGCGCCGGGACGTTGACGAGTATTGGACCGACTCCACCATCGGCCGCATACGGAAACAGTTGGAGCGAAACCGCCTGGTGTTGAACCAGTTTCCATTCTTCCAGCCGGTGGTGGAAGGGTTGACGTCCCGGGATGCGGAAGAGCGCAACCGTAGCCTGGATTACTTCGAGCGTGGTTGCCGGATCGCGAAGAAACTGGGAGCGCCGATGGTGAACATCGTCGCGCCGTGGGCCCGTGAGCTGCGCGCGCCGTCGACTGAATACCTGCCGCGTTATTTCATGGGCGATCCCAAGCCCGGAGAAAAGTTCCACATCGACATCGCGCCCGGCTATGACTTTGACGAGTTGTGGAGCTCGTTCGCCAAGACCGTGCAGGCCTGCCTGGAGCGTGCGAAGGCGCACGGGATGAATTTCTCGATCGAGAATCATACCCACACCATGATGCCGGTGACCGACAGTTTCTTGCGGCTGTGGGACGCCATCCACGACCCCGCGCTCGGCTGCAATCTCGATTGCGGCTGGGCCATGAATCAGCGGGAGTATCCGCCCGTCGCCACCTACAAATTGAACAAGCACCTGATGAATCTTCACGTGCGTGACATCAACGCCACGATGCGGGAATACGTCGCCATAGGGCAAGGCGTCATGGACTTCAAAGCTATCGCGAATGCCGTAAAAGCCATCGGCTTCACCGGCTTTCTGTCGCTCGAGCAGGACGGCGCGGGCGAGGACATGAAGGAAACCTGCCGCCGGTACATCAGCATAATGAAGCAGTATCTTTCCTGAAGCAGCGCCGCGCTTCGCCAGACCCCGCTGGCCGTCTGGCGCGGCCGCACGCTCCGCTGCCTCCAGACCCGCCTCCCGCCACCCCCCTTGCTGGGGGCCGGAGGCTGTGCTAGATTTGCCGCATGAAGACCCTTGTCCTCAGTATGCTGATCGCACTCAATGCATTCGCCCAGAAGATAAACATCGAAGCTGACCCGGCTGCGGATTTCGCCAGGTTCATAACCTTCGCCATTCGCGAAGGGCGCCTGAACAGCCGGAACCCAACGCTTAACAGCGATCTGGTCCGAAAGCGGCTGGACACCGACATTCAGAGATATCTGGGGGCGAAGGGGCTCGCATTCGTGCCTTCCGGCCCCGCCGATCTCAACGTAGTTTACACGCTTGGCGCGGTGACCCGGGCCGAGGCCGAGGCCTACCCCGCGGGTTGGCGCGGTTGGGGCACACGGGTGATTAGGGTTCCCTACACCGAAGGTACGCTGGTGATCGATTTGCGGGATCCCACTACGCACACGCTAATCTGGCGCGCCATCGCGCGCGAGGAAAAGCGCGACCCCTACAAAGTCGAGGGTAAGCTCGACGACATGGTGAGGAAGTCCTTCGCCAAGTATCCACCCAAGATGAAGTAACCTGTTATCGCGCAGGGGCGCGTCACGGTTTCACATTCAGGATCGCCAACGCCTCTATGGCTTCCACGCCCTCCACACGCGATGGCGCGCGATGCGCCGCCGTGCCCGCCGCGCGCGGTTGTAATCCTCCATCCGCCAGAAGGCGCTAGGTGGACTCGTGCTTTCCATGCTATACCCGATGTTGGGGGACGTGCCCGTTGCGGCCGTCCGTGCTCAGCGGGGCTCCTGGCTCAGGCGATGGCCCCATCACCGTGGCTGGCAATTTACGGAAAAGGTACGGCGGGACCACTCGATCATGGCCGGTAAACTTGCTCGAAACACCCGTGCGTGCTTCTGAGCCGCGCGCAAGTGACGTAGGAGACTTTGGATGCAGGATCAGCTTACAGTGGTGACAGGAGCCGGCGGCTTCATCGGGGGATCGCTGGTGGCGGATCTGCGCCGCCAGGGTTATACGAAGGTTCGCGCCATCGATATCAAACCGTTCGCTCAGTGGTATCAGCGCTTCGATGATGTCGAGAACCTTTCCCTGGACCTGAATCTCAGACAGAACTGCGAGACCGCGGCCGGGGGCGCCTACCAGATCTTCAACCTGGCGGCCAACATGGGCGGCATGGGCTTCATCGAAAGTAACAAGGCGCTGTGCATGCTATCGGTGCTGATCAATACCCAGATGCTCGAAGCCGCCCGCAAGCAAGGTGTCCGGAAGTATTACTACTCATCCTCCGCCTGTGTCTATAACGCGGACAAACAACGCGACCTCGTCTCGCCGGCCCTCAAGGAAGAAGACGCTTATCCGGCAATGCCCGAGGACGGCTATGGCTGGGAGAAGCTGTTCTCGGAACGTATGTGCCGGCACTTTCGCGAAGACTTCGGCCTGCGTACGCGGGTCGCCCGCTATCACAACGTGTATGGCCCCCACGGAACATGGCGCGGAGGGCGGGAGAAAGCGCCGGCCGCGATCTGTCGAAAAGTTATCGCGGCGAAGCTGTCCGGAGACCTCGCTATCCAGATTTGGGGCGGCGGCAATCAGACTCGTAGCTTCATGTACATCGACGACTGCGTCAAGGGCACGCAGATGATCATGGACTCCGATATTTTGGAACCGATCAATCTCGGCTCAAACGAGCTGGTCACCGTCAACCAACTTGTCGATATGGTGGAAGAGATTGCGGGCGTGAAGCTCAAGCGCACCTATGACCTCACTGCGCCCAAAGGCGTCAACGGCCGCAACAGCGATAATACGCTGATCCGGAAGTACCTCAACTGGGAGCCCGGCACTCGCCTGCGCGACGGACTCGAAAAGACCTACGCCTGGATTTACGATCAATACAAGGCATGGCAGAGCGGGTCCCCGGCTGTCGAGGCCGGAGGCGAGTAAGAGGCGCCCGGCGCTACGGGCAATGCGCATGGTTCGACTGCACCAGGCGGTGCCGGCGCGGCTTTGCGGCGATCTCACACCGGCTCGACTAGCTTGCGAAGTTTTGCCATACAACAGAGAATGTTCGCATTGAAACCAGGCACGTATATTATCGATAATACATTGATTCGCGGTCTTCCGCCGCTGGATCGCGGGTTATGGACTGAGCCACGCCGCGGTCCTGTTTCTGCGGGTACCGGTGGGTCACAGAATTCGGAGAGGCTCCGGAGTGCCGTCATTGGGTTATTTACTAACACGCCACCTGGTCTCTCCCCTTTGGCCTGTTCCCTTATACTGTCGTATGTCAGTCGCATGTTAGTGCACCGAGTCATCAGCTTCGTTGACATGCAGCCCAATCCCGGCAGGAACCGGAGCACGACTCCGGTCAAGCCCTGTAACGGAGTGAACGTCAGGTAGATGATGCCCTTGGTAGTGAGCAGTCGTGTGAGGCATTCCAGGTAGACATCGTAGGGACATTCTTCGTCGCCCGCAGATGACATCCTTGCCGGTGCCTTCAAACGCCTCGCGGCCCTGGTCGTAACTTTTGAACCCGAGCGTCGAGGGGCTGCCGGAGACGTGCTGATATAGGCCAGCTCGATCGCATCGGCCACGCCGCCGGACCGCGGCCCGCGCTTTGAGGATACGGATCCGCGGAATCATGCCGCTGCCGAGACCGATGCTGTGCTCAGGCTTGGTGTCCTTGTGCCGCGCCGGCTTGCCGAACAGTTCCGCCTGCAGATCTTGGCGCGAATCACATTGCAATACGGTGACGTATATTTTCGAGCCATTGATTCCAGCCTCTGGCGTTCATCGCTGGAAAGAGTCATGTCGAATGGACTTTTCTCGGCATCAGCGGTGATAACTTCTGATGCCAGCATGTCAGATTACGTCACCGATTTGCGTCTACAAATACGTCACGTGTTTGCGAATGGAAGTACTTAGCTAGGATTTCCCCTCTCACTTCTCCACCATCGGAATTTCAAAATACAGCAATTCTTTCCCCGACTCCGCTTCCCGCAGGCCGCTCAGATACAGGCTCAAGCCGCGCCGGTATCCGGTCTGAAAATAGAAAAACCCGCTGGCGGATTGCCCCGGCGGCAGCACTTGCGCCGCGAAGGCGCGCCCCTCGATTTCCCACGTGTCCAGCGGATTCTTGTGCTTGCCGATGCGGGGCTGCCCGCCGGGGCCCAGCACCACTTTAGGTCTCTCGGGCCCGGTCAAAAACCGGACGTCTTTGGCGGGTGTGGCTTCGACCCGGTCGCCGTCGCGGCCGACCACCGCCGCCTGTAGCTGCTCCACGCGAATGGTTTTGGCGCTATCGTTTTGGATGACCACCAGCACGGGCAACACCCCGTAATTGTAGGGGTTCTTCTTGCCGAAAATCGGCCGGTTCTCCTCGTCGTTGATATAGGCAGCGACTCCGATGGTGACCTTCTCGCTGGTCTGGTGCGACGCGTAGCTGGCCGCGGGACCGGGGGTGAACTTCGGCTCATCTTTGCCGGCCGGTAACGCCTTGTTCGGCGCGAGCAGCGCGGCTATACTCGTGAGAAGAGCCAAACGTTTGAAAATAAAAGGCATTTATCTACTCTACCGCCTCCTTCAGGCATTTGGATCGCCCGCCGTTCTCTTCTATCTTCTGGTGCGCGGCCTGCGCAGCCGCGCCTACTTTGGATCATTGAGGAAGCGCTGCGGTTTCCTGCCCGCCTCCTTTAGACAGACCGTGCCCGGCGCGATTTGGTTGCACGCAGTCTCGGTGGGAGAAGCGATTGCCGCCGTGGAACTGGTCAGGCGACTCCGCCAGCGCCTGCCGCGCTCGCCGGTTTTCGTTTCCGTCTCGACGCTCGCCGGATTCGACACCGCGTCGCAGAAACTCGAGGGTCTGGCCGGCGTATTCTACGCGCCGATCGATTACGCCTGGGCGGTGCGGCGCGTGCTGCGGACGCTGCGACCCTCGCTGGTGCTCGTCATGGAAACCGAGATCTGGCCCAACTTGTTTCGCGAAGTGAAGCGCACGGGCGCGGGCCTGTTATTGATCAACGGGCGGATTTCGGATCGCGCACTGGCCCGGTACCGGTCGCTGCGCTGGTTTTTCGGCGGCGTGCTGTCGTGCGTCGATCTGCTGCTGGCGCAGAGCGAAGTGATGCGGCAACGCTTGGTTCGCATCGGCGCACCTTCGGAAAAGGTGCGAGTAGGCGGCAATCTGAAATACGACGTGGAGCCGCGCACGGCGGCGCCGGATGCGCCTGTCCGCCGCTTCCTCGATCGCGTGCATCCACACGCCGTGTGGATCGCGGCCAGCACCATGCCGCCGGCCAGCGTCGCCGATCCGGATGAAGATGAGACAGTGATCGCGGCATTTCAGCAGGTCGCCGCACACGAGCCGGGCCTGATGCTGCTGCTCGCGCCGCGCAAGCCGGAGCGCTTCGATGCGGCTGCAAGGGCGCTCGAACACGCGGGAATCCCGTTTGTGCGGCGCTCCGAACTGAACGATGCCAGCATCTTCGCGCTGCCCGGAGCGTTGCTGCTCGACTCCATCGGTGAGCTCAGCACCCTGTTCTCGCTGGCGAATGTGGTCTTCATGGGCGGCACGCTGGCGGCGCGCGGCGGGCACAATATACTCGAACCGGCTCTCGTAGCGCGTCCCGTGATCACAGGTCCGCACATGGAGAACTTCGCCGATATTGCGGCCGATTTCCGCGCGGCCGGCGCGCTGGTGGAGGTGCGCGACCAGGCCACGCTGGCGGCCGCTGTGACGCAGATCCTGGAAGACCCGGCAAGGGCCGCTGCCCTAGGGGCCAAAGCGCAATCGTGCGCGCGAGCCAGACAAGGGGCCACGGCGATCGCGGCCGGCGAAGCGCAGCGGATCTTCCAGGAGCGCGTGCCTTCGTACCGTCCGGCGCAACCCGGATTCTTGTTTTTGTGGACGCTGTCGCGCTTGTGGATCTGGGGCGGCCGGCTGAAGCGCAAACGCGACCTGGCGGGCCGCCGTCGCTTGGAGGCCCCCGTCATCAGCATCGGCAATATCACGGCCGGAGGCGCCGGTAAAACACCCGTCGTGCTCCTGCTTGCGCAGAAACTGAAGGAGGCCGGCCGGAGGCCCGGCATCCTGACTCGCGGTTACGGACGCCACTCGCCGCATAAGCATGCCGCGCTGGCGGCGGGCGCCCGTGTGCCGGTGGACCAGTCCGGCGACGAGCCGCAGATGTTTCTGCGCACGGGCGTGGCGCCGGTGGGCATCGGTCCGGATCGGTGGCACGTGGGCCGGCTGCTCGAACAGGAATTCGGCGTGAACGTCCTGATCCTGGACGACGGTTTTCAACACGTGCGTCTGGAGCGCAGGATCGACATCCTTCTGGTGGATGCGCTCAACCCATTCGGCGGCGGCTTTGCGTTGCCGCTGGGCCGGCTGCGCGAGCCGCTCGAAGGCCTCGCCCGCGCCGATATGTTCATCGTCACGCGCAGCGATTTCGGCCGCGTGGCGGAGGGCGCGCAGCACCTTCTGCGGCAATACAATCCGCGCGCGCCGGTCTTCCACGCGCGAGTGCGGCCCGAAGCATGGATCTCCCAGACGAAGGGCGAAAGCATCGCCGCCGGGGCGCTGCCCTACTCCCGCGTGGCCGCATTTTGCGGATTGGGCAACCCGGAGTCTTTCTGGTGTACGCTATCGGCGCTCGGCCTAGAGGCCGTAATCCGCATCGAGTTCGGCGACCACCACACCTATAGGCCGCGGGAGCTGCGCTTCATGGCGCACCAGTTCCGCGAGGCCGGCGTAGAAGCGGTGCTCACCACCGAAAAGGACACGATCAATCTCTGTGAAGACGCCGATCGCCTGCTGGCGCCGCTGCCGCTCTACTGGCTGCGCATCGGCGTAGACCTGGACCGCGAAGACCAGTTCCTGGAAGCCATCGCCCAGCGGCTTGGCTGACTCGCGATGCGCGCTTGACAGCGGCCGGCCAGGCGGGTAATACTAAACCAGATGGTTAAGCTTACGGAACGCCGGCTGGACGCCACTTTCGCCGCGCTTTCCGACGCCACACGCCGCGGCATTCTAGCCCGGCTGGCGGACGGCGAATCCACCGTCAGCGAATTGGCGGCGCCCTATAAGATGTCGCTTCCGGCGGTCTCCAAGCACCTGCGGGTTCTGGAAGGCGCCGGGCTGATCGTGCGCCGCAAAAAGGGCCGTGTGCATCGGTGCCGCCTGGCTGCGCAACCCATGAAGAACGCCTCGGAGTGGATCGCGCGGTACCGCCAATTCTGGGAAAAGCAGTTCGATTCGCTGGCCTCTTATCTTGAAAGACCTGGAAATCGGGAGAGTGTGAAATGACGAGCCAAACCTCAGATCCGGGAATGTCCTTCCAACTCCGGCGTGTGTTTCACGCGCCGCGGGAAAAGGTCTTCGCCGCGTGGACCAAGCGCGAGCAACTGGAAGAATGGATGTGCAAGGACGTTCCCACGCATAATCCAAAATATGTGGAGCTGGATGTGCGGCCGGGCGGCCGGTACGTCATCGAAATCCCCATTGCCGACGGCAAGTACGTGGGGCAAGGGACATTCCGAGAAGTGAAGCCGCCGGAAAAGCTGGTGTTCACGTGGTCCTGGAAACGGGTCCCGGAGAAGCCCGGCGAACGCGTGCCGGCGGGCGAGTCACTGGTTACCGTGGAGCTCTTCGAGCAAGGGTCCGCGACTGAAATGGTCTTCACCCACGAACATATCGAAAGCGCCGAGACCCGCGAAGAAACGCGGACGGGCTGGCTGGGCTGCTTCGAAAAACTCGCCGAGGTGGTGGAAGCATGAGCCGGGCTAATGCGGCTCTAGCGTTGGCGGTGATGTTTGCGGCGGGCGCGGGGTCCCAGACCCAGCCGGCCAGCGCATTCGATCGTCTGAAGACGCTCGTTGGCACGTGGGAAGCCGATAGCCCGGCGGGCGGCACGCTCACCAGCACCATCTGGGTGGTCTCGATGGGAACCGCGATCGAGGAAGCCATCGGCACGCCGCAGGAAAGCGAAGTGTCGCTCTACACCGCCGACGGAGATCGCATCATGATGACGCACTACTGCGCTCTGACTGCGCGCGGCAATCAGGTGCAGCTCAGGACGCCTCCGCTGGCTGCGGACCAGACCGAGTTTGTAGCTTAGCTTGCCGCCAAGCGCGAGGCACGGGATCTTTAGCTCGCACATGTATTCTGGAGCCGACCCGGCAGCCGGACGGCCAATGCGCGCCTGTTCCTCTTCTTCAACCACAACTTCGAGGAAGACATCATTCTGTGGGAAGTACAATCCTGGCTGCAAGCCGACTTTTCAGCCGGCATGGACGCGCTGGAAAGCGCGTCCGCAGGCAAGATTGCCCGCCCCACGAAAATGACACGCTTACGGCTGCCGCGTGGTCTCGCGCTCGTCGGGCAGAAGCGCCTCGTCCGGTCCTGACAGCGGATCTCCGGACGCGGCTTTGCGGACGCGCAGCATCGGTTTGTCGCTCACCTGAAAATCCGCGCTGGACTCTCCGGCCCAACCGATATCTTCGGCGCCTGTCTGCCGAAGCAGGTTCCGGGCGCGCTTCACCCAATCGTCGTTGTCGCAATGCACGGACATCAGAACGCAGCCCTGCTTGATGCGTCCCTCGAAGCGTTTCGCCTCGTATTCGGGCACGCCCAAGCCGGCCAGGCCGCCGATGATGCCTCCCACGGCTCCTACCGCGCCTACGCCGGCCAGCGCGGCCACAATCGGCCCGGCCACCACCAGCAGGCCCAGGCCCGGAATCGCCAGCACACCGACGCTGGTGAGCCAGCCTAGCACGCCACCCGCGATGCCGCCGACGATGCCGCCAGCCGTCGCCCCTTCCGGCACTTTTGTGTTCTTTTGATGGGCAAAGTCTTTGGTGCCCTGATTCTCCTGAAACAGTACCGAGATGTCCGCACTGCGAAACCCGGCTGCGCGCAGGGCGTCGATGGCTTCCTCGACGGCGGGCCGATCGTGATAAACGCCGAATACCGAGCTGTTCTTACTTGCCATGGTCCTCTCCTTTCACCGAGCAATTGTTTCCTCTACGGCTGTGGCGCTGGGGGACGCGCTTCGCCGGACTCACCGTGTATCCCCAATTTGCCCCCCGATGATTTCACCCGACACCACCAACTCCACTCGCCGGTTTTGCTGCCGCCCCGTGGCAGTGTCGTTGGATGCCACTGGACCAGACTTACCTAGCCCAACCGCGGAGACGTTCGCCACCGGCACGCCTTGCTGTACCAGGAAATCGCGCACGGCATCGGCGCGGCTCTGCGACAGCTTCAGGTTGTAGTCGTCGCCTCCCACGCTGTCGGTGTGACCTTCCAGTTGCAGCTTCAATCCGGGATAGGCCAGTAGAATGCCAGCCACTTTGGCCATCGTCACCTGCGCGCCCGGCTTCAGAGTGTATTTGTTGAAATCGAACAGTACGTCGTTGATGTTTACAATCAAGCCGCGGGCCGTCTCGCGCGTTTCCAGGATGGCGTTCAACTGTTGCATGAGACGTTCCCGCATCTTGGCCCGTTCGGTTTCCGCCTGCTGGCGCTGGGCGTCGGCCTGCGCAGCGGCCTGGCGGGCGCGTTCGGCTTCTTGCTGGGCTTGTTGCTGCTGCTCGATGGCGGCGGCGCGGGAGGCATCCGCGGCAGCCTTATCCTGCGCCGCTTGAGCGGCCGCGGCTTGGGCCTCGCGCTGGGCTTGTTCGGCTGCGGCGCGCTGCGCATCGGCTGCCTGCGCGTTCGCCCGGTCCCGCGCGGCGCCCTCCCGCTGCTGCGCCAACCGATCTTCCTCGATTTTCTTGTAAGTAATGAGGCGCGCGTCTTCGGCCATCTGCGCCGCTTCGCGCGCGTTAGTCTCTACAGCCTTGTCGTTGCGGCTGATAATGAAGCCCTCGGCATTCTGCAGGGCGAGCGTGGCTTTCTGGAACGTATCGGCAGCGTACCGGTCCGCGCCTGCCAGCCGCGCGATCTCGACCGCGTTTTCGGCTTCGGCCAGTTGCAGCGGTCCTTTGGGATTGATACGCACCGGCTGATAGGCCGCGCGATCCAGCACGTACTGTCCGCGTTTCAGCAATTCGTATTTGGCTTCTACCTGTTCGATCGTGCCTGTGGTGTCGTTGCGGACGAAATTCTCCATTACCACCACGTCGCTCGGTTGCGTCACCGCGAAGTAGGGTTCGGCCGTCACGATCAGACCGAACACTTGTAGCGAGCTGGTTGCCAGCAGACTGCTGTGATCGCCGCTCAACGCGAGCTCACCAAGATTCAAAGCGCGCCCTTCGGGCGTGACGGCCCACAGCACATATGTAAGGTACTCCGGACCGAATTGGTTGGCGGGCGACAGGCGGTCCACATGGACGTCAATCTTCGTGGATCCCATCTGGCTTTCGACTTTGGCTTCCCCGCGCGCCGCCGGCATCAGTTCCGTGCCGCGAAAGTCGATGTGAGTCGTCCCGCTGCGATGATGGTAGTTGACGGCACTGATCGTGCGGGATACCACGGTGACCCGAAAAACAGGCGTGGGCTGACCGGGGTGCTCCGGGCTTAGCGTGTCTTGCTGGGTTGGATTGGGCGCCTGCGCACACAAAGTAATCAACGCCACAAAAAGCAATCCTGCTGGTTTCATATCTTGAACTCTCCACGTGGATCTTGAGCAAGCACCGGGCCTCTGTACGCCGCATTACCAAGGTTAGGAGTCAGCGGTGGAACTCGCTTTTGGCCGGTCATGTGCACGCTAAACCCGCTGCGTTCGAAGGATCGAACGTGGACATTCCAACTAATGGAGAAAATCTATATGAACTGGGATCAGATACAAGGGAAGTGGAAACAGGCGAAGGGTTCACTCAAGCAGAAATGGGGTAAGTTAACCGATGACGATCTCGACGTGATCGCCGGCAGCCGGGACAAGTTTGTCGGAAAGGTGCAAGAGCGATATGGCATCGCGCGGGATGAGGCGCAGAAAAGAGCCGACGAGTGGGTAAAGTCGCTGCGCGATGAGGATCTCGGCGCGATGGAACATCAGATGGGAGGGAAGACACTTACCGGGAAGCCCTAACGCGCGACTTATTAGCCCCGGGGGCGCCGTCCGAAGCTCGGGCCGCCCCCGGGTTTTAAACTGCCACAGCCTCCCTAACCGAAAGCGCGCTCTCCTGGCCGGAATATCGTATCGGAAGAGACAGAAGGTTCGCACGGCTGGTGGCGTTCTTGTCCGCCGTATTCACCTGCCCACAGCGACGAACGCACTATAAAAACGATCGTTATTCAATCGCATCTGCGGAACCTCCAATGCTGTGCAATCCGGACTTTCCCCGGGAAGTAAACTTTACCTTTCTTGAGTGTATAGGACGGTAGCGATTCGATACCTATGATCCAAGGCGAGAAAGCGCGCAGCTCTATTGTGGGCAGAGACACACCGACCTGCCGCGGGTGGAATAACAATGGCAATGTAGTTGCTGCTGTGTCAGGCGGGAGGAACACGTCATGATCATACTTTTGATTTTATTGATATTGTTGCTGTTGGGGGCGGTCCCCGCCTGGCCTTACAGCCGAGGATGGGGATACTATCCGAGCGGAGGTCTGGGGTTGGTAGTCTTGATTCTAGTCATTCTTCTGCTGATGGGGCGGATTTGACGCCGTAGCAGGGAACTCCGGCCGAATGATATAAATCGGAGCACACGATATGAACATCACGAAACTTGCCGCAGGTTTGGCGATAGCCGCTTTCGCAGCGGGAATCATCATGAACCTGCAAGACATTCGCCGATACATCAGAATACGCAACATGTGACCCAACTGTCGCATCGAAGGGCAGCCATACCTGTAGGCATCATACGTTATCGATCGCCGGCGGCTGAGACTCCATTTCGTTGCGATGACTCCGACTTGGGGAAGCTCAGAGGCAGATTGCCTCGAGCGGGCGCGTGAAGGTATGGCGTCGGCGGGAGGTGGACTCCGGCTATGCAAAGGCCGATAAGCCGGCGCCGCGCACACGCATGTCCAGCAGTATGGGAGACTGAACGAGGTCGGCATCGCGAAAGGAGAATTGGAATGCCTGGAAAGAAAAAACCGTTGCGCGGCGTCGGGCCGAAAGAAGAGCGCATGTACGAACACATCAAGGAGAGCGCTCAGAAATCCGGCCGCTATGGGAAACGAGCGAAGGAAGTAGCTGCTCGCACAGTTCTGAAACACCATCGCGAAGAAGGTCACCAGAAAGGTAAATAGAGCCGTCGCGGGCTTTAGACGAGCCGGCGCCGGTTCAAGCAGGCCGGCTTCATCGTGCGCGCTCGCCACTATGGTCGACAACTTCTTCGACCACGTCCCGCACAACCTCTTTCACCGCATCCTTGACGGCGGCCTTCACAATTTGCTCGACCTCTTCGGCGTTGAACTCCGCACCGGCTTTCTCGCCTACCAATTCTTTGACAGCCCCATTCAAGACTGGCGCTACAGGGGGCAAGTCTCTGGTCAAGGCTTTGGCTACCTTCTTGGCTACCAGGGTGGCCGGCGCGGAGTCCTCCTCAACTTGCTGCCCAGATTGTTCCGCAAGGGCCCAGTCGTCTTCAAATGTTCGCACAAGAATGTTCACCACCTGCGGGTCGCGGAAAATAATACCAACTTCGCGCCGGGCGTCCAGTTCAAGGGCCCGCAGGCTCTGGCTCCCGATGAATGCCAATTCCCCGTCCCGCACCATGGTGCGCGTGTGCAACCGCATTCGGGGCAACTTACACGCGATCGCTCCACGATCTCTCCGCGCCAGCCGGCCAATGAGCCTGATATCCACGCCTGCCCTGGAGCGCTCCTGGAGGAGGCCGATCATGGCCGGGTCGCTAACCTCCGGATCGTAGACGATCAAGCTCTTTCGCGCGCCCTTGATAAAACCGGAGAGTTCCTTGCGCGCATTCACGGGGCTCACCACAAATTTATCCAGCGCCGGCTCGTATGGGTGGCGCTTGGTGTCCGCGTCGAACAGCCTGCCGGATTCGTGCACGAGACGGCGGCTCCTGGTGACGACTCCAAAGCTCCGGCTATGCTCAATGTCCGAGTAAGTAAGATTGAAGGCCAGCAGATACAATTCGCGCCGGTCGACAATCATCAGCTTGGCGTGGTAACGAGCGAGGTCGTCCGCCGTTCGGGACACCATGACTCCGGCCCCGAGCAGCCGCAATTCCAGCTTTCTCAGGTTCTCCTCGCCGGCCCGGTTGGTGTGCGCGATAAGCGCCTGTACGGAAACACCCCGGCTGACCGCTGCGGCGAGCGCCCGTTCAATTTCTCTCCGGTCGGAGCGAAAGATGACAATTTCAACGCTGCTCTTAGCGCCCGTGATCCCCTGGATCAACGGCATGATCCCGTCGCCTGGCTGTACGATCAATCTCACGAATACTCTCCCCTCATATTGCTTTGACGCCTCCGCGCGCACTATGGCATCGATTCTGCTCATTTATATGCAGTTGACGCGCCGTTCAGAAAAGAGGAGTTACGCGCATGTATGTGACGAAGAATCCACTCCTTGTCTCAGTAACCTTGTTTGCCCTCAGCCTGCCAATCGCCCCGGCTCGAGAAAAAGGCCAGGATGACAGTGCCGCCGCCGGGCCTGCAGTGCTCTGGTCGAATCCTACAGACATTGCTTCTCGTAACCTTTTCTATGGGCCGGGTGGGGAGCAGGATCAGCCACACGGTCCTTTCACGTTCGTCAAAGAGGACATGAACGGCACGAATCCGAAGTTCATCGTTCGCGATCGGGACGGAGTGAAGTGGACGGTAAAACTCGGAATCGAAGCGCGTCCCGAAACGGTGGCTTGCCGGATTACCTGGGCAGTGGGCTATTACACGAACGAAGATTACTTTATGCGGGATTTGCAGGTTCAAGGCATGCCCGCCCATCTGCGTCGCGGTCAGAAGATGGTCGATCCGGATGGTTCCGTACACAACGTTCGCCTGAAGAGACATGACAAAGACGAAACCAAGACCGCAGACTGGCAATGGCGCCTCGATCCCTTCACTAACACACGAGAGTTGAACGGCCTAAAGGTGCTGATGGCGGTCATGAACAATTGGGACCTCAAAAATGAGAACAACCATGTTTACCAGGATGGACCCGAGAGCATCTATGTGGTGAGCGACTTGGGCGCGAGTTTCGGATCCGCGGGACTTCGTTGGCCGCTCGACAAGGCCAAAGGAAACGTGGACTCCTACAGCCACTCAAAGTTCATCCGCCGGATCACACCCACTTCCGTGGACTTCGCCGTGCCCGCCCGGCCAAGCTTCGTTTATTTGGTGAACCCGAAGGCGTACATCCGCCGGATTCACCTGGAGTGGATCGGCAAAGGTATCCCGCGGGACGACGCCAGGTGGATGGGAAATCTGCTGGCCAGTCTCTCGCCCGGCCAAATCCACGACGCTTTTCGCGCTGCCGGATACACGCCCCAGGAGGTGGAACGATTCTCCGCGATCGTAGCGCGCCGCATCGCCATGCTTACGGACCTGTGAGTTCGACCTCTTGCCGGAACTGCAGTTCATAGAGGTTCGCGTAGAGGCCGCCTGCATTCAAAAGGTCTTCGTGCTTGCCGCTTTC
Organism: Bryobacteraceae bacterium; assembly: GCA_049514955.1. Taxonomy (GTDB): domain Bacteria; phylum Acidobacteriota; class Terriglobia; order Bryobacterales; family Bryobacteraceae; genus Bog-159. The sequence goes on from JBEKUO010000101.1 coordinate 15,383, forward strand.
GGCGATTGTGCCGTCCTTCACCACGAAGATGACGTCCGCACGGCGAATCGTGGAAAGCCGGTGGGCAATTACGATGGAAGTTTTGCCTTCCATCAGGCGATCCAGGGCTTCAAAAACCAGCTTCTCCGACCCCGCGTCGAGACCTGAGCTCGGTTCATCCAGGATGAGGATAGGGGTGTTGCGGATCACGGCCCGCGCGATGGCGATGCGCTGGCGCTGTCCGCCTGACAGTGTCACGCCCCGCTCACCGACCATAGTGTTGTAACCCTCCGGCATCTTTTCGATGAACTCATCCGCATTGGCCAGTTCGGCGGCATGCAGAATCTCTCGGCGGGTCGCTCCCGGCCTACCGTACGCGATGTTATACCAGACGGGACCGTGGAACAGGACCGTCTCCTGTAGCACATAGCTGATTTGTTGGCGCAACGACGTTTGGGTGAAGCGGCGGATGTCGTGACCGTCGATTTTGACCAGACCGGAGCAAGGATCGTAGAAGCGCGGAATCAGGCTGATGATGGTGGTCTTTCCCGCTCCCGTTGGGCCAGCCAACGCGACGGCTTGACCCGGTTCGATCCGGAAGCTCACATCGCAGAGTACCGGGCGGTTCGGTTCGTAGCTAAAGTGAACCCTGTCAAATTCGACACTTCCTTTCAGGCGCGGCGCAGGACGGGCGCCCGGCAGGTCTCTAAGCACGTGGTTCGTTTTCAGCACCTCCCGGATGCGCTCATATCCCACCGCAGCCTTGGAATAAGCGTCCGTCATTTTGGACAAATCCTGCATCGGCTTGTACATCTTACCCAGGTAGAAGATAAACACGATCAGCGAACCTGCCGAAAGGCTGCCATCCAGCACCATGCGCGCGCCGAACCACAGCACCATGCTGGTGCCGAGGGCCACGATGATTTCCACCAGAGGGGACAGCTTGGCCTTCATACCGCGCGCATGCAGGGCGATTTCCACGCTCTCCAGGCTCTCTGCTTCGAGGCGGTGCTGCTCGTATTCCTCCCGCGCGAAAGCCTTGACTACCCGAATGGAGGTGAGCACTTCCTGAATCACCGAGACAATCTCGCCCTCCTTCTTTCGGACCGCGCGGGCGGCCTTCTTGATGCGGCGCGTAAAGCTGTAGACCACCACAAACAACAGGGGGGCCACGGAGAGCGCGATCAGTGTGAAACGCCAGTTGACGTAGAACATCACGCCAACCATGCCAGCCAGCGTCAGGCTGTCGATTACCCCGCCTAACAACCCGGATGCGATGAAGCTTTGAATCGCGTCGATGTCGGTGGTCAGCCGGCTGATGAGGTCTCCGGTTTGGTTATGGTCGTGATAGGAAAGCGATAGCCGCTGGACGTGCGAGTAGAGAGTACGGCGCAGATCGTGCATCACCCATTGACCGATGCTGGAGGTAAGATATTTCTCGGCGTAAGAGCAGAGCGCGCCAACTACGGCGATGGCCAGCGCGGCGATGGCTGCCCATCGCAGAATGGCCACCCGGTCCTCGCCGGCCGTGGAAAGGATCAGGTGGTTCAACCATCCGGGCCCCTGCAGCGACCGGGCTTTCAGGACGTTGTCGAAAACAATCTTCAAGGGCCATGGCTGCAGCAGGTCGGCAGTCCCCTCGCCGATGGCCGCGAGCAGTCCCGCCGCCAAGGCTTTCCAATGCGGTCGCAAGAGATCCCCGACCCGCCATGCTTTCAAGGTTGCGTCCTCCACTCAGTTTTGCCTATACCCGGCCGGAATTTGGCGAACAACGTTGAAGCCGGCCGCTGCTCGCGTCCACAGCGTAAGCAGCCGGATAGCACTCGAAGCGGCGATCACCGGCGTTCGGCGCAGAAGCCGCCGTCGCAGACTCGCGGGATGCTGTCATTCCTCACCACGGCGGAAAATGTGGCGGGTGATATCCGGCAAAAACTCTCGAATGACATTTATGTAGGCATTGCTCGCCATCGACAATCCGAAACTTACGGCGCCGTCGCCGGCTGAGTCGTTGGATCGCGGCTGCCACAAGCGGGAGATGAACGCCGCCCCTGCGGTGCTGCCAACCTGCGAGATCGAAAAATGCTGCGTGCCGTCGCTGCCCCGGGCGAGGACGCTGCTTTTGACTGCATACTTCATCCGCCTCCAGACGCCGTGATAGCCGGAATTGTAGTAGAGGTTGTCCTCGTGCAAAAGGTCCTCACCGCCCATTTGAAGCATGGAGCTTACTGTGGCATATGAGTAATAGTTCGCAAACCGGCGCGCATACCCTTCCGCGCCTTGTCCCCACTCCGGGGGAACATTCTGCAGTTGAGTGATGCCCGCCGAGGCTCCGGCCATCATGAAGTGGAATGGGCTGAGAAGATCCTTGGCGTAGAGTTCTAAGCGCTCTTTGGCTGTCAAGGGTTTGAACTGGTCCTGTGTCTTGCCGGCCATGAAAAGCGAGTAAAAAAGAGAGGATTCGGCGTTGCTGGGTGTAGCCTCCGTCGCGGGCTGTGGAATAGTGGCTGACCCGGCTGTCGTATTCGAACCGGTCGTCGCGTTCGAATCGGAGGAACTGGAGAGGCTGTCGGCCGAACTCACCGCTACGTCTTGCGGTCCCCCTTGGGCCCGCTTTGAAACCACGCTGGCGGCATTCGGCGTCTGCGCCGTAAGACAATACTGCATGGCAAACAGAACGACAGTGAGTCTCGGCATGGAATTCCTCATACCGTTCCATGAGCAAGCCGCATACCACGCATACAGGGGTGAATTCGCGTACGGAACGATCGAGCAAACTTATCCAAACCTGTCGCAAGCAGCCGGCGTTTGGCAGACCACCCGCCGCCCGACGTCGCCGTTCGAGATCCCGTGAAAAAAGTACCTACAATAATAGAAGGGCACGAGGTCCATGCGGTTACTGTCTCTGCGGCGCCAAGGCATAGCGCTTGGCCCAGTAAGGCACATCGCCGATCGGATTGCCGGCGACAACGATCTCGACGCGGCGATTTTGCTCACGGCCGGCGGCGCTGGCATTAGAGGCCAGCGGCCGGGTATCGCCCAACCCGCGAGCAAGGACTGCGCCGGCGGGCAAGCCATGGCTTACCAAAACGTCACGGACGGCTTCTGCGCGCTCGGACGAAAACCGCTCGTGGCCATCCACTTCCACGGTCAGATCCGGATGCGCTTTGAGCAGGGCCGCGACGCGAGCCAGGCGCTCATACACGGCCGGGCTCACGCGTGTCCCCTGGAAGCCGGAATCCGGTATGGTGAGCATCAGGCCGCGAGGCGTATCGCGCGCGGACAACACGGCGTTGAACTGTTCGAGCAACTGCAGACGCAATTCTTTCTTCCGCGGCTCGTCACGGTCCGCCACCGGCCGGTCTTGAGCCGGGGGTGGGGGCGCTTCCTGTGCGGCCGCAGTCATGGCGGTGGCCGCAGCGGAAGCGGCAGCAGCTTGCGCCTCGGCTTGGTGTTTGGCGGCGCGTTCTTGTTCGAGTAAGGCTCGATCGGCGGCCGCTTGGGTTTCGGCCGTCTGTGCGGCGGCCTCAGCCCGGGTTCTTAACTCCTCAGCTCGTGCCGCCTGCTCCTTGACCCTGGCTAGTTCGCGATCCTGTTTGCGCTGAATGGCGAGAATGCGCGCGTCTTCCGCGGTTTGTGCGGCTTGGCGCGCGAGTGTGACGATGCTGGTCACGCCGGCTTTACGGTCTTGCGCGGCTTGAGCCTGGCGCAGCAGATCCTGGGCTTTGGCGAGAGTATCCGGCGCGTAACGGTCAGCCTCCGCTGACTGGGCGATCTGGACCGCGTTCTGCGCCTCATAAAGTTCCACCAGTGACTGGTACTGATCTGACGACAACCTTGGGGCATTTGCTTCGGAGGCCGCCAAACTGTCCGGCACATTGTAGGTGTAATGGCCGCGAGGCAGTAGCTCGTACTTCGCCTGGATGGGCTCGGTGGAACCGATCGTATCGGGACGAGCCTGGTTCTCCAATACGACGACATCGCTCGGCTGGCGCACGGTCGAATAGGGCTCGGCTGTAACGATCAGCCCGAACGCCTGTAAATCGGTGGTGACACGCAGCCTAGCCTTATCGGAGCTGCCAGCCAGGATTTCACCGAGATTCTTGGCATGCCCATCCGGGGTGATCGCCCACAGCACGTATGTCAAATACTCACGGCCGAAACGCGTGGGAGCGAGCAGACGATCGAAGTGGGCATCGATTTCCGTGCGGCCCTCCTTTGACTCCACGGTCGCGCCGCCCTTGGACATGGGCAACAAAACAGTGCCGCGAAAATCGATGTTGGTGGGCCCGTTGCGGTACTGATAATCGATCGCGCTCACCGTGCGATCGACCACAGTCACGCGATACAGCGGGACGGCGGCACTGTGATCGGGCTGGGTTTGTGCACTCGCGGCGAGTGTAAAGAAAATACCAAGTGTTGTGGCTACAAGCAGCTTACTAACCATGGCGGTTTTTACCTCCCGGAGAAGCGGAGCAACTGGTTGTCCTTTCGGCACACCTGCGTAGCTGACTCGGTACTTTTTTACACAGTCTGCACAGTGGGCTGTTGGCATCAACCGTGCTCCCCGTCCTGATTGCAGCGTTTGGAGGGAAGAAAATGCACTTAGGCCGCCGATTGATGTTCTCCTTGCTTGGTGGCGTGGCTGTGGTTTCCCTGGTCTTCGCCCTCTATCAGGCTATGGCGGAGATGCACGCCATGAGAGAAGAGATCCAGCGGCAGGCGCTGGTATTGGCCGAGAGTCAGCAGAAGCCGGCCGAGCAAATGCTTCAGAGCGGCTCTCCTAGCGAGCTGCAGGCATTCGTCGACCAGTTTCAAAACCACGAACGTCTGGCAGGCGTAGCGATCTACGATGCAAAAGGACAGCCACTGGCGATCACGCGCGGTCTGGCAAGCCCTCTTGCGGGAACCCCGCTCGCCGTGGTCCGCGCCACGACGGAGGGGCAGGTCCGCGCGGAGTTCCTCCGCTTGGATGGCGCGCCGATGCACATTCTCGCCCTGCCCCTCACTGCCGATGGGCGTCTGCTGGGAGCGATCGCCATCTTCCATAACGTCGCCTTCATCGCGGCCCCGGTCTGGCGGCATGCGCTGACCAGCGTCGTCCAGACCCTGCTCATCGTCGGCATGACGCTTCTGATTATCCGCTGGAGTCTGGGAAAACCCCTTCGCCACATGGCGCAGTGGCTGCGCGATCTACGCACCGGAAGCGCGTCCGCCTCCGGCCAGCCGCCCAAGGAGGAGATTTTCCGTCCTCTCACGAGCGAAGTGACGCAACTGGCGACCAGCCTGCACGTGGCGCGGGCGGCAGCCGAAGAAGAAGCCCGTCTGCGGGATGCCGCGTCGTCCCAGTGGACTGCCGAGCGGCTGCGCATCGCCATGCAGGCGAAACTGCAAGGGAGCCGGCTGTTCGCGGTATCCAATCGCGAGCCCTACGAGCACTCGCGTCAGGGAAGTTCCATCGTCTGGTCGGTTCCCCCGAGCGGCCTGGTCACCGCGCTCGAGCCCGTACTGCGGGCCAGCGATGGAACCTGGATCGCACAGGGCACCGGCAACGCGGACAAGGAAACCGCCGACGATCTCGGCCGCCTGCGCGTGCCGCCGGATCATCCCCAATACACGCTGCACCGCGTCTGGCTCAATAAAGAGGAGGAAGACGGCTTCTATTTTGGTTTCGCCAATGAGGGGATCTGGCCGCTCTGCCACATCGCGCACACGCGGCCCGTCTTCCGCTCCGAGGACTGGGAGCAGTACCGTTCCGTGAATCACAAGTTCGCAGCCGTCGTGCTCGACGAGATGAGCGGCGAAAAGGAGCCGGTCGTGCTGGTCCAGGATTATCACTTCGCGTTGCTGCCGCGCCTGATCAAAGAACGCCGGCCCGATGCGCGCGTCGCTATCTTCTGGCACATTCCGTGGCCGAATCCCGAGGCTTTTGGCATTTGTCCGTGGCAGCGCGACCTGCTGGATGGCATGCTGGGAGCGGACCTGATTGGATTCCATATCCAGGCCCACTGCAATAACTTCCTCCAAACGGTGGACCGCGCCCTGGAGTCGCGCATCGATTGGGAGCACTTCGCGGTCAATCGCCGCGATCACCTCACCATCGTGCGGCCGTTCCCGATCAGCGTGGCGTTCAACGGCAATGGCGAATCCGCCGCGGTGGACGCCTCCGCCGAGGAGCGCGCAACCTTGTTTCGCGAACTGGGCGGGAAGCCGGCTTTCCTTGGATTGGGAGTCGATCGCGTCGATTACACGAAGGGCATTCTGGAGCGGCTGCGCGGAGTCGAGCGGCTTTTCGACCTTTACCCCGCGTACCGTGAGAAGTTCACCTTCATCCAGATCGGCGCACCCAGCCGCACCCACATCAAGCGCTATCAGGACCTGCTGACGGAAGTCGAAGAAGAAGCCGAGCGGATCAACCGCCGCTTGCGCGTGGGCGCCTGGAGGCCCATCGTGTTCCTGAAGCGGCATCACAGCCATGCGGAGATCCGGCCTTACTATCGCGAGGCGGACGTGTGCCTGGTAACTTCCCTTCACGATGGCATGAACCTGGTGGCAAAGGAGTACATCGCGGCGCGCTCCGATGAACAGGGAGCGCTGATCCTGAGCCGCTTCACGGGCGCCAGCCACGAGCTGGCGGACGCACTGGTGGTCAATCCTTACGACACCGACGAACTCGCCCAAGCTATTCACACGGCTCTCACCATGCCGGCGGAAGAGAAAAAAGCCCGCATGCAGCGTATGCGCGCGGTCGTTCAGGAGAACAACGTGTATCGCTGGGCCGGAAACCTGATCGGCGAGCTGGCCTCAATCCGCCTGGAGCCGGCGGCGTCTGCCGGCGCCAAAGTCCAGTCTGGCCCGCGCAACCGGCGTCTCGCGTTGGCGCAAGTCGGAAAGGGCGCGGCGTGACGATCTCGCGCGCCGCGATGGTCTGCCTGGTCTGCCTGCTCGTGGGGTTCTGCGCCGCCGTGCAAGCGGCCAACGAGGATCCCCTGAATCGCGATTCACCGCAGAGCTCCGCCACGGCTTTCCTGGCCGCCTGTCACGCGCATGACTATCAGCGCGCCTGGAGATATATCGATCTGCGGAAACTCGCCGCGGATCAGCGACTCAAGGATGGCACGCAGCTCGCCCAGCAGTTGCAGCAGGTTCTCGATCGGGACCCACAGTTCGACATCGCGGCCCTTAGCAAGAATCCCGAGGGCGACCCTGCGGGGACGAATCAAGAACGTGTCGACTCGTTTACCGTGAACGGCAAGCCGGTGCCATTGGAAATGGAGCGCGTGACCCTGCGCTCAGGGGCTAAGGTCTGGCTGTTTTCCTCCGTCAGCGTGGATCTGGTCCCGCAAATTGCGCGGCTGGTCAGCGATTCTCCGATCGAGAAATATCTGCCGGTTCCCCTGGTGAGCTGGAAGCTGATGGATACTCCACTGTGGCGCTGGATCGCACTGCTTTTGCTGACTGCCGCTGTCACGGCGCTCTCCAAGCTGGTTTCG
>JBEKUO010000102.1:0-14028 GCA_049514955.1 Bryobacteraceae bacterium
TCGATGGCAACCGGCGCCGCGTCCGGGTTGGACGTAGACACAATTGACTTGGGATCGGTGATCTTCCGGTCGTCAGGTGACGATGCACCGACGAGGGCGGCGGCAGAGAACAAAAGCGCGAGTGCGAGTTTCATTTCACGATAGCTCCCACAACTCCTGCACGGCGCGCCACCCCTGATTAATAGCTTGGTCCGTATAGGCCGCCGCGGCGGCATCGGAGTTGGCGATGGCGATCCGCCCGAAGCGCTTTCTCCCGACCTCACACGGGCTCTGACCTGCCGGCCAATCGGGGTCCCAAAGCGCGTTGTACTCATAAGCGTAACCGTGCGGCCAGCGGTTGACCGTGATGGCGGTGATGTCGCGCGCGGGATCGAAGCCGCCCGGCGCCAGGATACGTGCCAGTTGGTCCCGGATCTTTCGCTCGAAGGTCTCGAATGGCGTGTTCAACAGGTCGATGCGTCCGGCGCGATGCTGATCTCTTTCCGGCAGTCCCGGCTTGCACGGCGTGCGCGTCATCCGCAGCAGCACGGGATCTTCGGGCGACTGCGGGCATTTGTATTTTCCAATGTTGACCGGCTCATCGAGGCGCACGCCCGTGTGATACATACCGGGAGACATCACGCTGCGTATGCCCAGCTTGTGGAACGCGGTCCAGTTTCGAGCGGCCACGACCGTGTAGACCAGCGGGACCTTCGCGCCATATTGCAGAGCCTGTTTCTGAGTCTCCGGCAGCTCCGGACACAGATACGGGATGACCATGTTCCAGCACGCCATAACCACCGCCTTCGCCCGCACCGTCGAGAACTGCTTTTCGCTGGCGTACGCGATTTCGACTTCTTTGGCCGACCCCGGTTCGCCCACATGCCGCGCACGCACAACCGTGCTGTTCAAACGAATCCGGACCGGCGAATCCGGGCGGTCAAGGCGGCTGTAGTCGAATTTCGTAGTGACAATGTCCTCGGCGGTTTTGCCGGGCGCTACGCCGGGGACCAGCGCGCGCACGAGCATGCGCGCAATCGAGGCGTTGCCGTCGGGGAAGTGGAAGTAGTAAGGCTCGGGGTCCTTTACGAGGTCGCCGCCAGGGGTGAAATCGACGCGCGAGGACGGTACGCGATCGAGGTGCATCCCCTGGAATCCCGGATAGCGCATGGCCCAGCAGTCGAGCGCCGACACCGCGTCGATTCCCACGCCGAATAGGCCGTGCGGGCGCGTCTGATAGAACGCAACCACGGCGGGATCAACCTTCGCGAAGTTGAGCAGAAAATCCTTGTAGCTCATGCGCGAGAGCCGGTCCTTCTTCTCCGTTTGCGAGAGGTCCGGCAGGTAATCGATCTCGCCGGTCTGTAAGCGGGCAATGTCACTCTGCGCGCCGGCCGGTAGCGGTGTCTTCTTGAGAAACGCGGCCATCGCGTCGCCGCTGGCTTGTCCGATTACCAGGCGGTCCGCGCCGAAGGTTTCCTTGTCGAAGAAAGTGGCCGGTCCTAGCCCGCGGTAAACGCTGCGATCGGCGCACTTGGCTTCAAGCGCGGGCGGATCGATCCCCAGATCCGTCATCAAGCCGCGAGCTTCCTTGCTGTACGCGTACGGCGATTCGATGGCCAGAGTGCCGCCGTTGGCCAGCATCATGCGCCCGCCGGAGCGGAACTCGTTACGTTTCGCATGGCCGCCGAAATCATCGTGGTTGTCCAGAATCAGGATGCGTGCGGATGAACTGGCGCGCGCGCGGTAGAAGTACGCGGCGGCCAGGCCGCTGATGCCCCCTCCCACGATCGCCAGATCGTAGGTTTCATGCGTATCGACAGGGGACCCCGCCGTTTTCCAGAAGTTCCCATCCCGCAGAGTGTGGGCCGTTTCCCACGATCCGTCATGGCTTCCACGCATGCCGGTGAGCGCGGGCGGATAGTAGCCATCGTTGTCTTGCTGCGCCCCGCGGGCAGTGTTTTCAAGCCCGAGCAGCCACGCCGCAGCGCCGGCGGACATCACCGCGCCATTCAGGAAGTCGCGGCGGGTGATGGGGCGGTGCATGCCTTATATTCCTGGAATGCGGGGCCGGCGCGCAACTGTCGCATATAATTGGTCCACGAACCCGCGCGTTGGACCGGGCAAGCCGGTGCCGTCCGCGGCTCCGGAGTCCTTTACCGCGCCGCTGAGAGATCTCCAGCGGTCTTCCGGCTGGCCCTAATCACGTATCTGGAGACGGCTCTGAAAGGGCTGTGCCAATTTGGGACGGACCGGCGAGACCGCACCGTCGAAGAACTCGACCGACACCGGCTCCCGGCAGCGGGTCCGCATCCCGGCTGCGGCCGAAGTGTGGGAACGCCGCCCGCGGGATCCCCCAGGGGCTTCCTGTGGACACGCAATTTGTTATAGTAGCTATCGTTTCTGAGGAATGGTCGGCCCTGGTTGGCGACTGACTTGGGCTCGCCAGCAGAACGGGACAGCGCCATGAATAACAAACGCGACGGGAATACCGATTTCGACGCGTTCGTCAAACGCGAGCAAGCTGCGGTGGCGGAAGGGGAACGGGTTGATTGGGCAAAAGAGCGCGACGAGTGGCTGGGCCATCTGAAAGAACTCTACGACCAAGCTGAATCCTTTCTTGCGGAGTATATCAAGACCGGCGAGATTAAAGTTAATTACCGCGATATCCCGCTGAACGAAGAAAACGTCGGATCGTACAGCGCGCCCCAAATGATCCTCAAAATCGGCCGTCAGGAAATCACCATGACGCCGGTCGGCACGTTGCTTATTGGCGCGAAGGGGGGCGTGGATGTCGAGGGACCAGCGGGACGGACGCGCCTCCTTTTGGTCAACAGCAAGGCCTCCGGTCCGACGATGAAGGTGCGTGTCAGTATCGGTGGCAAGCGCGAGCCGCCGGCGCTAGAGGCTGCGCCGAGAAAAATCAGGTGGGCATGGAAAATTGCGACAAGCCCACCCACTATCCGCTACATCGAGCTGACGCAGGAATCTCTTTTTCAGGCGCTGATGGAAGTTGCAAATGGCTAAACGCGTGAGCTTTTCCGGCGAGCACCTTGGGCTTCCGAAGATCGCCGCGCACCATCAGGATTTGGAATCTTCGCTCAGGCTCTATTTCAGCGTAGGTTCGCCGAGTTACCCGGTCCGCTTTGCCGGATATGCGGCGACCAAGGTGGCGCACGAGCTGCGTGAGCGGCTTAAGGAGGTGGACCTGACTTCAATCCTGACGGTTTTGGCCTCGGTCGAAGCGGCATTTCAAATTGATTACCTGCAGCGATGCTACCGGCGGAAAAAAGACCCAGTCGCGCGCACCTTCCGTTACATCTACAAGGCCAAGGGGGATCATGCCTCGCTTGATGAAGAAATATTCGAAGCCTGGAAAAACAACTCTCCCGGTAAAGGCCCAATCATTGGTGAACTGCGTGGCGCATTTAGGTTCCGTCACTGGCTGGCGCATGGACGCTACCGGGCCCAAATTGGACGGCGCTACGACTTCAACGACATTTTCGCACTCGCCGAAATAACCCTGAGCAGCTTTCCATTCTTCGAATTTGGCGACTGAGCCAGACGGCTTCCTGTCCACGCTTCGCGCCGGTAAGCGATCGCCATGCGTACCGGGCGCAGTGCCGTCTCCGCCGCGCACATGGCCTCCTGGGCCACCATGCTGCTTTCGGCGTGCACCATTGTGGGATGCCTCATCATGGCGCCGCTGGCCGAGCGGATCGGGCGCCGCGCGACGCTCGCCTTCTATTTCGTGCTGATGTTCCTCGCTATTGTCTTCGGATTCGGCTATGCGTTCTATCTGGAGCGTGGCGCACTGGAGTGGTTCCTGTTCTCGCTGGCGTTGCTGGGCTTGGGCGGAGCGAACTTTGCGGTTTACACGCTGTGGCTGCCGGAGCAGTACCCCGTTTCATGCCGGGCGAGCGCCTTTGCCTTTGCGACATCCATTGGGCGATTCGTCGCTGCGGGCGTCACCCTGGTCGTCGGAGCGTCAATCGCGCACTTCAAGACGCTTGGCATGCCGGTGGCCTGGACTTCCGTCGCGTTCCTGCTCGGCTTGCTGGTGATACCCTTCGGAGAGGAGACTCGCGGCAAGGCGCTTCCGGAATGACTCTGAACCAGCTTTTCGATCTCTCTCTCCGCCAGCGCCGTGACGAGATCGGCCTCGAGTGGCAGGGCCGCAGCTTCACGTTCGGGGAAATCGGCGCCCGCGCGCGCCGCATGGCGAATGCTCTGCGCAGCCGCGCCTTCCGGCCGGGCGACTGCCTGTGCGTGCAGCTTGCCAACTGCGTGGAACTGATCGATCTGTATCTGGCATGTTTGCGGCTGGGCGTCATCTTTGTTCCCGTCAACGTGCTGTACCGCGAACGCGAAGTGGCGCACATCCTCCGCGATGCCGCGCCGCGGCTCTTCGTCACGCAGGACAATCTTGCAGAACTGATGGCCGAAGCGGCCGCGGCGAGCCACGATTGCGCTTGCGCCTCGCTGGACGGAGATTCGCCGGCCGCGCTCGTCTACACCTCCGGGACGACCGGCGCCTCAAAGGGCGCCATCCTGACCCACAACAACTTCGCGGCAAATGCCGTCAACCTGCTTGCCTGCTGGCAAATCACCGCCGCCGACCGATTCCTCTTGGCGCTGCCGCTGTTCCACGTGCACGCGCTAGGCAACGGTCTGCACTGCTGGATGCTCAGCGGTTGCCGCATGCGGCTGATCGAGCGCTTCGAGCATCAGAGAGCCGCCGCCGAGTTTCTCGACTTCCGGCCGACATTGTTTTTCGGCGTGCCGACTATTTACACGCGGCTCCTCGAGACCGCGCCGGAGATCGCGCGCAAGATCGGGCGGAGCATGCGCCTGTTCGTCTCGGGCTCGGCGCCGCTGCCTCCGCGGGTGCTGGAAGATTTTCGCACACTGTTTGGGCATACGATTCTGGAACGCTATGGGATGACGGAGACTTTGATGAACATCTCCAACCCGTACGCCGGCGAGCGCCGCCAGGGCAGTATCGGCTTTCCGCTGCCGGGCGTTTCGGTGCGCCTGACCGACGACGCGGGCACGGCTGTCGCGCCGGGCGAAACCGGTGAAGTCTGGCTGAAGGGTCCCAATGTTTTTGCGGGCTATTGGAAAAACGAACAAGCGACCAGGGCAGCGTTTCGGGATGGATGGTTCCGCACGGGAGATCTCGCCAGCATTTCGCCGGACGGCTACTACACGCTGTGCGGGCGGCGCAGCGACCTGATTATCTGCGGAGGGTTCAACGTCTATCCGCGGGAAATCGAAGAGTTTCTGATGGAACAGCCGGAGGTGGCCGAAGCCGCCGTGGCCGGGGTCGCGGACGGGATCAAAGGCGAGATCCCGGTGGCTTGGATCGTGGCCCGCGGCGAGTTCGATCCAGGGACGCTGGAGGCGCGGTGCCGGCTGAACCTGGCGTCGTTCAAAGTGCCGCGCGTCTTTGTGCGGGTGGATGCGTTGCCGCGCAACGCTCTCGGCAAAGTGCAAAAGCACGCTTTGCCGCGGCCGTAGCGCAGGCTCTCAGCCTGGTGTGTCGAAACTCCTGTCGGCGCAGGCGAGCGAAGCTTGCGGGGACGGCGAACTGAAGTTCGCCCGGCCCAAGGCGCCATCAACCATGTTGGCAGGCGAAAGCGCCTGCCCCACGTCATTGCTCTCGCAGCGCGCGGATCGGATCGATCGATGCGGCGCGTGCAGCCGGGATTATCGCCGCGAGAAAAGCGCAAACTCCCAGCGAAGCCACGGCGACCGAAAGCGCGAATGGGTCCCAACTCAGGACTCCGTAAAGCTGGGACGACATCAGCCGGCCCGCGCCGATGGCCAGAGGTACACCGAGAATGAATCCGAAGGCGACCGTCTTGAAAGCGCCGCGCAGAACAAGTTGGACCACGTTTCCCCAACCTGCGCCGAGCGCCACGCGCACGCCGATCTCGCCGGTGCGTTGCGCGACAGCATAGGCCGTCACGCCGTAAAGCCCGACCGCGGCCAGAATCAACGCCACAATGCCGAACAAACCCGCCAGGCTGGCCACCGCGCGCTGTTGGTCGAATTCTAGCTCGACCTGCTGCTGCATGGTGCGCACGCCGATCACCGTCAAGTTCGGATCCGCCGCGCTGAACGCCTTTCTGATGAGCGGTTCGAGATTCCCCTGTTTGCCGCGCGCTACCAGCAGAGCCGCGCCAATGAAGTGGGAGCGCAATTCCAATTTCTGCATCAGCTCTTGCTTGTAGTTGACACGCTGCGCCAGGGACACGAAAAACATGGGGCGGGCCGGCTTATCCGGCTCGACGTATTTGGCGTCGCGCACCACCCCAACAATACGGAACGTGCCGGCATTTTCCGGCATGTCAATGCCGAAGTGTTTGTCCAGGGGATCTTCGTGGGAAAGAAATCGCCGGACAAAGGCCTCGTTCACAACCGCCACGGGTTCAGTGGTGGCGGTATCGGCAGTAGTGAAACCTCTGCCGCGAACGATCGGCTGACCGACGGCTTGAAGGTAACCGGAGCTGACGCGATCCCAGGACGCCACCGAATTCTCGCTGAGAACCGCGGGCGGATGGCCGGCGACGAAGATGAGCTCGCCCCAATTATCGGTGAGGGGATTGTAGAGTGCCAGTCCGCTCCGCTCCACGCCAGGTATCTGATCGAGGCGCTCCTCCACATCGCGATAAAGAGCGTCGAGGCGACCGGGCGTATAAGTAGCCGGCGGCGAGTTCAACTGGACGGTGACCCGATTGGCTATCTGGAATCCGAAGTCCTGGCGCTCGAGATTGCCCAGGCTGCGCGCCAGCATAGCGGCGCCGGACACCAGGACAACCGACAGCGTGGCTTGCACGACGAGCAGCGCTCTGCGCGAGAAGGAGGAGCTATCGCGCGTGCTCCGGCCCGTTCCGCGAAGCGCTTCCGCCGGGTCCGTATGGGTGGCAAACCAGGCGGGAGCGGTTCCAAAAAGGATGCCGGTCAACAGCGATAATCCGAACGCAAATGCCAATACCGGAATGGATGGCGTCGAGCTGATGGGAAGGACGCGGGCGCCGTGAAATGCCAGCGCCAGAATCAGGCGCGCTGCGCCTATGGCCACCAACAGGCCCGCAACGCCGCCGCCGATCGCCAGCAAAACGCTTTCCCCGAGCGATTGCAGAACAATGCCGGAACGCGACGCGCCGATTGCGAGACGGATGGCGGTCTGGCTGCGGCGCGCCATGCCGCGGGCCAGCAGCAGATTGGCGACATTCGCGCAGGCGATCAGCAACACCAGGCCGCAGACCGCCAACAGAATTTGAAGGCTGCGCCCGTAATCCTCTTTCATCGCGGCAACGCCACCGCCGGCCGGTACCACATTGATGTTTTGTTTGGGAATCAGGCGCGTGATTTCGGGCATCCACACCGCAGGATAGCCGCTCTCGTTCTGCATCCATTGGCGCAGAACCGTGGTCAGCCGCGCGGACATGCCGGCGGTCGTGGCGCCCGGCCGCAGCCTGCCGATCGCGCGCAGCCACGCCGAGACCGACTGCCGCAGCAGCGTTCCTTCGCCGTCTATCAGAGGCTCCTGTTGCACTGGCACCCAGAGGTCCGGCGGGTCGCTCCGCAGCGTCTCGCCGAAGAAGCCGGGCGGAGCAATGCCGACGATAGTAAACGGGTGTCCTTCGACAACGTAGTTCGCGCCGACCACGGTGGGGTCGCCTCCGCAAACCGCTTGCCAGGCGCGAAAGCTGAGCACGGCCACGGGCGCCGCCGACGGCCGGTCGTCGTCGGGCGACAGCAGACGGCCGGCAAACGGTCGGATCCCGAAAGTGGAGAAATAGTTTCCGGTGACGAACTCGCCGCGTATGGGTTGAGCGGCACTCTCGACCCCTTCGCGCCGCACGCTGAATTGTCCCGACGCGGCCTGAAACGCCGCTACCTCCTCGAACTCCGGCGCGGCCGCTTTCAGCCGCTCGTACAAGGGCCAGGAGTACATTCCCCACCGGTCTTGCGGACCGCCTTCCACGCAGCAGTCGTTTCCATCTCCGATGCGGTATAAGCTGGCGGGATCGGCCACCGGCAAAGAGCGCAGCATGACGGAATGGATAAGAGAGAAGATGGCGGTCGTGCCGCCGATGCCCAGGGCCAGCGTGAAAACGGCGGTCAGGGTGAAAACGGGCGAAAGACGGAACTGGCGCAGTGCGTAGCGGATGTTACCGGCTAGGTTTCGCATGGCAGACCTTTCTCTGGTGTGGTGTCCAGCGTAATTATTGACAATCGCAAGCGGCGAATGGAAGCCCGGCGCGCTCTCCAGAAACCCAAGCAAGAAGCTGTTGATCTGGCGGAAGCGCAGGCCCATTTGCGCGATAGGCGAGCAAAGCTCGCCTGCGCCGGCAGGAGTGCCGACGCGACAGGCAGGAGTGCCTGCGCCACGCCGCAGTGCGAGGTTTCCGACATTGGTGACGGACCGCCCCGGTGCGCTCGCGCTGAAGCGTGCGCCACGACCGGGACGCCACACTGGCAATAACGAACATCCCGTGCGTCCGGTTCCAAATGTTGCGATCATTCTCCCAACAGCATGCGCTGATAGCGGCCCATCCAATACGGCAGGAGGAATGCGGCTCCGTCGTCTTCGCCGCGGCCATCGTTGCCGCCATCGATGTCGAACGGGTTGGTATTCCACTTCATGACGGGCCGCTCGTCGGGAGGCAGAAGGTTTTTGGACTGGCGGTGCTGGAACCGGTCGGTTTCCGGTTCCATGACCATGTCCTTGCGATGCGAATTCTTCGCGGTCCATTCGATGGTATCGACCGGCATACGATAAAGCGTGCGAACGGCGCTCGGCAGGTCCACCGCCGCCTTGGGCCGGCCCGTAGCGTAAATGAAAGTCCAGAGGGGATTCTCTTCGCGCGCCATGTTCTCCCACCAGCCATCCAGCGCGGGCCGGTAATAGTGGTCCAACAGATCGCGGTCCGTTTCATACCGGAACAGACCATAAAAGGAGAGCATGGCCAGCTCTTCGTCGGAGTAGTTGATCTCTGTGCGCAGTTCCCGATAGCGGGCGGCGATTTGTGCGTAGCCCAAATCGATCGCCGCTTTTTTGTACTCCTGCGCGTATCGCGGATTCCCTGTGAGGTGCGCCGCCGTTTTCAGAAAGCTCAGAAGCTCCATGCTGTTCAAAGCGCTGTCTGACGGGTCTTCGCGGAAGTACGCCCGCGACCACTTGCCCCAGGTAGTGGGCTTGCCGGTCACGTCGATCAGATAATAGCCATGGTCGAGGACGTGATCCATGATCCGCGCGGCAGTCTGCGCGATGCGCTGCTTCAGGGCCGGGTCGTCGAGAAGGTCGCTGGCTACGCTATAGAGAAAGAAGTGGCCCACGATTTCATCCGAGCTCGTGTCGCCTTTCCAGTAATATTGGCCATCCGCCGTCCAGTGCCATTGGCCGTCCGTGGGCATCGGCTCGCCTTTGCGTATGTAGGAGCGCGCCGGGAACCCGCGCCGGCCGGCGACCTCTTCCAGGAACAGCACGGCGTCAATCGACTTTCTGGCGTTCGCCAGCGCTTCGGGAGACTTTGTGACGGCGTAGCGGAAGCATTCCGCGGCGGCGTACATGGAGGTCCACAGGCCGTCGTTGTCGTCGTCCCGCATCTGATTCGTCGAGAGGTCGCTGGGCACTCGCAGGTTCGAGGGCGACACCAGACCGTGGCGATCATGGCGCTCGTGCACGCGCTTCTCAAAGAGCGCCGCCTTCGCAGCCAGCGTCATGGGACGGAGCTCGATGTGCGACACGCCCGTCCTGGTGCGCACCCACATGCCCGCGGCTTGGTCGGCGGCGAGTTGCCGCACTTCGTCATCCGGCAAGTAGCGCTTCCCGGCAAAATACTGCTCGCGATCGCGCGGAGGCGCATGCGGGTCGACCCGCACTAGGCCTTGGCTTGTGCCGTGCCACACGGCGCCATCGGACGCTGTCGCGATGGCGGTGGAATCTCCGACCGGTTGCGGCGCGGCCGGCTGTAGCAGCGCTGCTGGGACTCGCGGATCGTCCAGCGCATAGCAGGTCCGAAACTTCTGGGGTTGCGGAGTCAGCGGGACTGGCTCAGCGGCATGACCGATTGCCGCGATGGCGATCAATCCCAGCGTTCGAAATGGCAGCGGCGCGCTTCTCATTTCATTCCAGTTGAGCACGCTTCGGTTATCCCGGCGGACTTGCTATCCTGCGGTGTTGGTCCAACACATCAAGCTTCTGTGGCGCGTGTTTGCGAGCCCCTCCGCGGCGATGAGCACGATCCTGGATGTGGGCAGTCTGCTGTTTGCCAGCCTGGCCGTGCTGGCCGTTTCCCTGCTGCTCAAGCTCGCGCTGGGGCGTTGGCTGCCGTTCAGTTTCTACACTCCGCTGCTGGTGCTGGCGGTGGTCTACGTTCCCGGCGTCTTGTTGCTCAGCAAACTGCTGGCCAGCCTTGGAGGAGGGTTTGGGAGCGTTTTCCAGCGCGACTATTCTCCCCTGTTGACCTGCTCCGCCATGGCGTGGACCGCCGCCAATCTCCCGCTGGTGCTGGCTGCGTGGCTGCTGCCGACTTCGCTTTTCGCGTTCGCCGCCGGCTTCGCCTATCTGTATTTCTTGGTCCTGATGATCTTCGCGGTGCGCACGGTGTTCGGGACCGAGACGTGGACCGCAGTAGTCGTGGTGTGTCTGTCGTGGATTCCGCTGGTCGCGGCGGTCTTCCTCTGGGGGCCGGTGCGATTTGTACTGGGCTGGCTGGCTTCGCCTTTCTTCCTGTTCTTCGCCTATTACTATTTGGGCAGCGAGATCGGTAACCTGGGCGCGGGCATGCGGAGAAGCCAGCACTTTCGCCGCATGCTGGAGGCGGCGGCCATCAATCCGCATGACGGCGAGGCGCAGTACCAACTCGGCCTGATTTACCAGCAGCGCCATCAGTACACCGAAGCGCTGCAGCGGTTCCGCAATGCCGTGTCCATCGACCCGGCGCTGACCGACGCGCACTTCCAGTTGGGCCGTATCGCACGCGAGCAAGGCCGGCTCAAGGACGCCCTGGCGCACTTCCAGGCGGTGATGGATCAGGATGACAAGCACAGCCAGAACGAGATCCTACGGGAACTGGGTGCGGTGTACCTGGCCGCACGGCAGTGGGAGGATGCGCGGCAGTTTCTGGCGGAGTATATCGAGAGGCGGCCATACGATCCGGAGGGGCTTTTTTACCTCGGGCAAGCGCTGGACGGATTGGGCAAGGGCGACGAAGCCCGTGAGATGTACGAGCGAGCCAGCGAAGCCGCGCGCACGGCGCCACGTTATCGTCGGCGATTCACCGCCAAGTGGAGCCGGCTGGCGCAGAAGCAGATCCGGAAGCGGGCGTCCCGAGCCGCCCTGTGAAAAAGTGGGTTGGCAGGCGAAAGCGCCTGCCCCACCTGCCTGCAAAGCCTGTCGGCAAAGATTGTGAGGAGCGAGGTGGGGCGGGTTGACAGACGAAAGCGTCTGTCCCACCTCCGCGGTACACTGGACACTCGGAGCCAGTGATGGCGGACCTTGATCGTCTCGTCAGTATCGCGCAGGGCCTGCAGATCGGCAATGTCCGCCGCCATATCTTCCTGTGCTGCGATCAGACCAAGCCCAAATGCGCGCCCAAAGAAGTGGGCCTTGAATCCTGGGAATATCTCAAACGGCGGCTAGCCGAACTGGGTCTGCTCGCGGGCGGCAATTGCGTTTACCGTACCAAGGCGAACTGCCTGCGTATTTGCGAACAGGGTCCTATCGCGGTGGTCTATCCCGAGGGAACCTGGTATCACTCGGCTACGCCGGAAGTGCTCGAGCGCATCATCCAGGAGCATCTAATCGGCGGCCAGCCGGTGGAGGACTACGTGTTCACGCGCCATCCGCTCTAACGCTGCGCCACCACAAACACCAGGAAGTACTGATAGGGCAGAAAGTCGAAGCTCTTCGTCTTCCGGAAGCCGGCCGCTGCCAGTTCGCCAATCATCTGATCCTCGGAGATCTTCATGCTCTCGGGCGGCCCCACCGGGAGCGGCTTCTTATAGAAGTCGACGATCACGATGCGCCCACCCGGCCGCAGCGCCTTCGCCAGCTTGGGATAGTATGCCGCGCGGTTGGCGATGTGATGCAACACATCGCAGAAGAAGATGGTATCCACGGAGGCCGGCGGCAGCTTCGGATCGTCCGGCGCTGCCAAAACCGCTTCCACGTTTTTCGGCGCGTCCTTCAGGGCAGCTTCCAGCAATTTGGAATCGATGTCCACGGCGTAGACCTTTCCCGCGTGCAGGGCGAACCGCCGCGTGAAATATCCGCTGCCCGCGCCGATGTCAGCCACGGTCTCGGTGGGCTTCAGATCCAGCGCCATCATGACCTCGTGCGGTTTCTGCCAGGAGTCCCGCTGCGGGTCTTCCAAGACTCGCACGTATTCCTCGGCGGAGGCGGGTGCATGGTGTTGGTGCGCGGTCTGTCCAAACGCAGTCGCGGCCATCGCCTGTGCCATCGCCGCCAGCCAAATCCTCATGGCCGCTACTCCTCTGCCGGTTCTTCCGGCGGCTCGAAGCTATCGAGCAAATCGGGATCGCGCGCGAACTTCTTCAAGACTGCGAGAGCGGTGGCCGATCGAAAACCGGCGCGCATCAGCCTGCGGTAGGCCGCCGCCAGATCCTTCTCTGACTGGAATAGATTCTCTTTGGGCGCCAGGCGAAACTTGCGCCGCACGAAATCCTCGGCCAGAGCCTCCTCGTCGATGCTTTCGTAAACCTTGCCGACGGTTTGTTGCGCCACGGCCGGAGCCACCCTTCGCCGCGAGAGGTCCGCCAGCACGCGCGTGCGCCCGAGTCCTTCATTTTCCAGGCGCGCCGCCGCAAAGCCCTCGGCGAACTTCCGGTCGTTGAGGTAGCCGTATTCCTTGAGGCGCGCGATGGTGGGGTCCACATCTCCGGCTCGTTCGGCCTTGCGGCGCAGCTTCTCCCGAAGTTCGCCGGTCGAATGGGCGCGTCCGGCCAACACCTTCAGTGCGTATTCCCACAGTGCGGCGGCTTCCAGACGGGCGGGTTTTCGCTCCTTCATACGGCAGGTGTACAAACTGTAGCATGCAGACGGTCTCCCCAAGGTATACTGGGATGTTGTTGGGTGCACCCGACCGTTACAGAGCCGCGACCGTCAGGAAGCGGTTTCCACCACAAATTCCCAAAACGGTTCAGCACCCGAGGTTGTTCAAGGAGGATCGATATGGATAAAAGCGGACTCTCTAGTTTCCTGCTCGGCTTGGGCGTGGGCATCGGCCTCGGCATGCTCTTCGCTCCGAAATCCGGCGCGGACACCCGCCAGCTCATCAAGGACAAGGCCGGTGAGGGGACGGACTATCTCAAGCAGCGCAGCAACGATCTGCGCGATTCGGCCGGCGATCTGCTCAATAAAGGCAAGGAGGCGGTAGGGCGTCAGAAAGACACGCTCGCCGATGCCATGGAAGCCGGCAGGCAAGCTTACCGCGATGCCGTAAAGCCGGCGCCCCCGGTCGAAGGGACTGCGCACTAAGGCCAAACCGCGGAGGGTTCTCCAATGCCTGACGATGTCTTCCGGTGGGTGATCGCTGTAGGCGTAATCCTGGCCTGCCTCGCGTCCGTGTTTCAGGCGATCCTGGTAGCCGGCCTATACCGGGCCGGAAAGGAAGCGCAAAAAGCCGGCAAGGACGCGCAGAACAAGATCGGGCCGCTGGTGGGGCGTTTCGAGGCCATCCTCAGCACCACCGGAAAGATCCTGGATGAGAACCGTCCGCGTATTGCCGATATCACCGCGGAGACTCTGGTCATTGCCAAGGCCACCCGCCAGCAGGCAGAGCGCATCAGCGAGTTGCTCAACGACGCTAATCAGCGCGCGAAAGCTCGCATCGCGCAGATCGATCGCACGGTGGACGAAACCGTCACGCAGGTGGAGCACGCGAGCGAGGCCGTCAAAGGCGTCATCACGCGGCCGGTCAGGGAAGCGAATGGCATTATCGCCGGGATCAAAGCGGCCGCGACCACCTTCGCGCAAGGCGGCAGACGGCCTTCGGTCGAGCACGCCACGCA
>JBEKUO010000103.1:0-13945 GCA_049514955.1 Bryobacteraceae bacterium
GCCTCGAGCGAAGGATCTTCCATCCAGCAATACATCGTGCAAGTGGATCCGGCCTTGCAAGCCACTGCCGTGGACTTCCAGAAGAATATCTCGCGCACGCGCAGCTACCAGGTGCAGCCGTTGTCCGCGGGATGGGAAGCGGTCGCCAAAGCAAACCTGGCCGAGAATGCGCCGCGCATCCGCGCCGAAGTGCTGGAGCACCTGGCCGCGCCGCCCGTCGCGCCCGGCAAAAAAGACCTGGTGCTGCTGCCGAGCCATTTGTATCTCACGATTCACGAGTCCATCGGCCATTCCACCGAGCTCGACCGCGTACTGGGCTACGAAGCCAACTTCGCCGGCACCAGTTTCATGACCACCGAGAAGATGGGGAAGTTCCAGGTCGGCAGCGAGTTGATGAATATCTTCGGCGACCGCACCAATGAGGGCGGCCTGGCCACAGTGAAGTACGACGATGACGGCGTCCTCACCACTAAATTCCCGATCGTCGAGAAGGGCGTGTTCAAGCATTACCAGACCATTCGCGACCAGGCGCATCTGATCGGAGAAACCGAGTCGCGCGGCTGCTGCTACGCGGATTCCTGGGCCAGCGTGCCGTTCCAGCGCATGCCCAATGTTTGGCTGGCGCCCGGCCCGCGCGAAGTCACTCCAGACGACTTGATCGCGGGCGTCGACGATGGCATCCTGATCGAAGGCGAGGGCAGTTACTCGATCGACCAGCAGCGCTACAACTTTCAGTTCGGCGGCGACGCGTTCTGGGAGATCAAAGGCGGGAAGAAGCGCGGCATGCTCTCGCGAGTGGCCTACCAATCGAAGACCACCGATTTCTGGCGCACCCTCGACGGCATTGCGGGCGCCAGCTATTGGCAGCAGTTCGGCTCCTTCTTCGACGGCAAAGGCGAGCCGGAGCAGATCAACGCCATGAGCCACGGCTGTTCGCCATCGCGGTTCCGGCAGGTGAACGTGCTGTTGACCGACTAACAGGAGACCGGCCATGCTCACCCAACAGGAAGCCAAAAACCTCATCGACAAAGCCATCGCATACTCGAAGCTGCCGCAGTGCCAGGCAGATGTATCCTGGTCCGAAGACGCCTTCATACGGTTCGCGAATAACGGCATCACCACCTCGGGTTACCGCATCACGCAGCAGCTCTCCATCAGCAGCGTGACTGAAGACAAACGCGGCGGCAACGCGGTCGTCAGCGAACTGACCGACGATGCGATCAAGCGCGGCGTGGAGCAAGCCGAGGCACTGGCCCGCATCTCCAAGCCGAATCCGGAAGACATGCCGGCGCTGGGGCCGCAGAAATACCCGGTGCTCGGTAACTTCGATTCCTACACCGGCGCGGCGCGCGGAGACGTTATGATACCGCACGTCAAAGCGGTAATCGACAGCGCGCGGCAGAGTCAGTTGACCGCGGCCGGCTATATACAGCGCTCGGCCAGCGTAGCCGCGGTGGGCAATAAGGCCGGCCTGTTCGGCTATCACACTTACACGGATTCGAGTCTCTCGAACACAATGCGCACCGCCGGCGGGACCAGCTCGGGATGGGCCGCGCAGAATTCCGTCTCGCTCAAGGACATCAACGGAGAAACTGCGGGGCGCATTTCGGCCGAGAAGTGCGTGCGTGGCGCGGGCGCGAGGAAGAAGCTCGATCCGGGCAAGTACACCGTGATCCTGGAACCCGCGGCGGTGAGCGACTTGGTGGGATACCTTGGATTCAACTTCGGCGCGCGCGACGCCGAACAGGGGCAATCGTTCCTGAGCAAGCAGGGAGGCGGCACGCATCTCGGCGAGAAGATGTTTCCGGAATACATCACGCTGCGCAGCGACCCTTTCAATTCCAAGTTTGCCACTACGCCATGGGGACCATCGCTGCTGCCGAACGAGCGCATGGCGTGGATCGACAAGGGCGTGGTGAAGAACTTCTATTACGACCGGTTTTGGGCGAGCAAGGCGGGCAAAGATCCGACACCCGCGCCCGATAACCTGGTGCTCGATGGACAAGACAACACTCTCGAAGACCTCATCAAATCTACAGACAGAGGACTGCTGATCACGCGATTCTGGTACATTCGCACCTTGCAGCCGCAGACGCTGCAAGTGACCGGTTTGACGCGCGATGGCGTGTTCCTGGTGGAGAACGGGAAAGTGACCGACCCGGTGACCAACTACCGCTGGAACGAAAGTCCGGTGCGCGTGATGCAGAATACCCTGAAGCTGACGCAGCCGGTGCGCAGCCAGGGCGCCGAAGCGGGATCTTCGATCGTGCCCGCGATCGTGGCGACGGAGTTCAATTTGGCCAGCGTGTCAGACGCGGTGTAGATGTGGCGCATGCTTCAGCGCGCCGGCGTGGGCTTCAGCCCACGGTCCCGCGAGCATTCGAAGATGGCGAACTGAAGCTCGCCAGGGTACGCTGAAGCGCGCCACGGGTTTAGGCGCTCTCCCAGCGCTCTAATACGTCTTCGACATCGGCTCTGATCTTGCTGCGCGCGTCCGAACGCTCTACGCCGCGCATGAGCAGTTCGTCGTAGCGAGTGTGATTGTGCCGGACGCAGGCGGCCACCGCCAGCCTTAAAGCGTCATACTCGAGATCAAAGAGCAGTTCGTCTTGCTGGGGTACGCCTCCATGTATCGTGTGCGCCTGGAGCGATCCTTCACCTCCGCCCTGCACGAATTGAAGCAGGCCCAAAAGGAGCGTCAGGCCCGCCAGCGGCAGCAAGCGCAAACCGCGAAGGCCGTACAAGCCGAACACGCGGCCCCGCACCCCGACTACGCGATGTCGGCGGGCACCGAAGCCCACCCGGGCTTTTCATCCCCCATTACCCCCGACACCCGTTAGCAATCCGACCCCCTCGGTCTTTGACAACCGGACCGCACGTCACAACGGACAAGCGATCACTGTCCCCAAACCAGCCCAAAAACACAACCGCCAGCCACCAGCCACTAACCACCAGCCACGCGAGCGAAGCGAGTCCAGCCCCTAGCCCCCAGCCCCCGCCTTTAGTTCCAACCACATGGGCTCTGATCGTTCAAAGAAACACGACCACCAGCCACCAGTCACCAACCACCAGCCACGGCGAGCAAAGCGCGCCACGGCGAGCGAAGCTCGCCTCCCCGCGCTATACTCACCCCTAAGGAGGTCAGATGCTCACTCGAAGAGGCTTTGCCGCGCGCGTCGGCGCCGCTCTGGCTGTCAGCCGCATGTTGCCCGAGATGGCCTACGCGCAGCGCGCTGCGATCCAAGGCGATCTGCCCAAAGACATGGTGTGGCTCAACGCCAACGAGAATCCCTTGGGACCGCCCAAATCGTCCATCGATGCCATGATCGACGTGCTGCCCTCGTCCGGCCGTTATCACTATCAGGAGGTCCACGATTTCTACGCCGCGCTGGCCCGCAGCGAAGATCTCGACGCGGAAAACATTCTGGTCGGCTCCGGATCGAGCGAAATGTTGCACGCCGCCGTGGATGCCTTCACCGCGCCCGACCGCCCCATCGTCGTCATGCACCCGACTTATGAAGGACCGCCGGAAACGGCGCGCGCCATGGGCCGTCAGGTCATCCAGGTTCCGCTCCTGCCGGACTACGCGGCCGATGTGCACAAACTGGCGGAAGAAGCTGGCAAGGCGCACGCCGGCCTGATTTACATGTGCAACCCGAACAACCCGACCGCCTCCATCACGCCCAAAGCCGCCATCGCGTGGCTCATTCAGAACTTGCCGCCGGACACCGTTTTGCTGATCGACGAGGCCTACATCCACTTCGGCGAGTCGCCAGACCTCGAAAGCGCGCTGCCCTATGTGCGCCAGGGCAAGAACGTGGTGGTCGCCCGCACCTTCTCGAAGATCTACGGAATGGCCGGCCTGCGCGCCGGGTTTGTGTGCGCCCGCCCCGAGCTGATCGTACGCATGCGGCCGTTCCGCAATAACGTGCTTTCCGTCGTGGCGATGCGCGCCGTGCTGGCCGCCCTCGCGGAATCGCGCACGCTCGTGCCGGAGCGCCGCGCCACCAACACGCGCATTCGCCGTGAGCTGTGCGCCTGGCTCGGCGAACGCCATCTGCCCTATATCGAGCCGCAAGCCAACTTCATGATGATCGACGTGGGCCGCAACGCGCGCGAGTTCATCACCAAGATGCCGCCCTTGGGCGTAGCCGTCGGACGCCCGTTCCCGCCGCTCGATAACATGCTGCGCGTTACCATCGGCACGGATAGCGAGATGCAGAAGTTTCGTGAGGTTTTCTGGCGCGTCTACCAGGGATGAACTACCGGACAGCCAGCAGCACCAGAAATAACGCGAGGATCCCCAGATCGACGATCAGCCCCGCCGCATTCTGCTGGAGCGCCAGCAGCAGGTTGGGTTTTAGAAGTGAGCGCATTGCCTTTCCCTTCGAGTAGACGGCGGACCGCCCCTGCCGGTTGCATCGCCGTCCACCGGCTGCACCATCTTGCAGCAGTCAGTCTCATCCTCATTTTGCACGCACTTTGTGTATTGTCAATGAAAAGTTCATTTGAGAGCTGTGAGAGTTATCTTTAGTAAACTGCCGCGCCTTCGGGAATATCGGCCCGCAACATTATCGAAGGCGGCTTGACTTTCGGATAAATCTAATCCTATCATATGGTTGAACGTTAAGCGGGGAATGTGCTCCTGCGATCTCCGGGAGGCTCAATTTGATCAAGCTGGATATCATCAACGAAGTCGTGAACAAAACCGGCATTACGAAAACCAAGGCCGAGATGGCGGTCGAAACCGTCTTCGAGTCCATGAAGAAAGCCCTGGAACAGGGAGATCGCATCGAGCTGCGCGGCTTTGGCGTGTTCAACGTAAAGCCCCGCAAAACCGGCATCGGACGCAACCCGCGCACCGGCGCCGAAGTGTCGATTCCGCCAGGCAAAGCGGTGCGTTTTAAGCCCGGCAAAGAACTGCAGACTCTGCAGTAGGCCCCGCTGGCAGATAGACAAATTGTGTCCCCCCAGGATTATTCGGCGGCCACCTACCCCGCCTGCGCGGCCAATGGACGAGGCCTTGGAATTCCGAGTTCCCTGCCCCGCCTCAAAAACCGTTACTGGGTGCATGGGCTGCTATTCCTGGCAACGCTCTTATCCACTACCATCGTCGGCAGCAGCCTGCAGGCAGATTTCGACCGGAACCTGCCCTTCGATGTCGAGCACTACCTTCTGGCTTTCGTCAACGTCTGGAGCCATCCGGGGCTTATCTGGCACGGCCTGCCCTTCTCGCTCACCCTGCTGACCATC
The DNA here is from genome assembly GCA_049514955.1 of Bryobacteraceae bacterium. Taxonomy (GTDB): domain Bacteria; phylum Acidobacteriota; class Terriglobia; order Bryobacterales; family Bryobacteraceae; genus Bog-159. Next base: position 5,254 of record JBEKUO010000103.1, read on the forward strand.
CTGCTGGCCCACGAGACCGGACATTATCTGGCATGCGTGTACTACGGCGTGGATGCCAGCCTGCCTTATTTCCTGCCGGCCCCCACCCTGATGGGCACATTCGGCGCCTTCATCCGCATACGCTCGGCCATCTATTCCAAGCGCGTGCTTTTCGATATCGGTGTTGCCGGACCACTCGCGGGTTTCGTGTTCCTTCTGCCCGCGCTGGCCGTGGGGTTGGCGTTCTCCAAAGTGATTCCCGGCATCGCCCACCAGGGCGATATCCAGTTCGGCACTCCGGGGCTGCAATGGATCTTGCAAAAGATTATCTTTCCGGGCGTACCGGCCGCGGATATTTACCTGCATCCCGTGGCGCGCGCCGCCTGGATCGGAATCCTGGCCACCGCGCTCAACCTCCTGCCGATCGGTCAGCTCGATGGCGGCCACATCCTTTACGCGCTCGTTGGAGACAAGCACAAGCTGCTCTCCACCATCTTCATCGTCGCCCTGGTTCCACTGGGGTTCGTGAGCCGCTGGTGGCCCTGGTGGCTGTGGGCCGTCGCACTGTTCTTCATCGGCCGGCGTCACCCGGTGATTGTGGACCCGTCCGGCATCCGGACCGGCAGAAAATGGCTGGCCCTGGTGTCCCTGATCGTCTTTCTGCTTTGCTTCACCGTGGCTCCCGTTTTCGAAAGCGGCCCCTGATCCGGAGCCATGAAAATCACCGCCACGATCATCACGCTGAACGAAGAGCGTCACATCGCCCGCGCCATCGAAAGCCTGCGCTGCTGCGATGAGATCGTGGTGCTCGACAGCGGCTCGGCGGACCGCACCACGGAGCTGGCCCAGAACCTTGGCGCGCGGGTGATCGAGAGCCCGTGGCGCGGCTTCGCCGGTCAGAAGAACTGGGCCGCCGAACAAGCCTCCCACGACTGGATCCTTTCCCTCGACGCCGACGAAGCCCTCAGCGAAGCACTCGAAGGCGAAATCTGGAACCTCAAAAAGAACGGTCCGAAATACGACGCCTACACCATGCCGCGCCTGGCGCAATATCTGGGCCGCTGGATTCTGCACGGCGGCTGGTATCCCGACCGCAAGATTCGTCTGTACGACCGCAACAAGGCCAAGTGGGTCGGCGACTTCGTGCACGAAAGCCTGCACGTGCGTGGGCGCGTGGGACACCTGGAATCGAACCTGTTGCATTTCACCTGCGATTCGCTGTCCGAACACCTGAGAACCATGGACCGTTACACCACCCTGGCGGCCGAAGAACTTGTATCGCGCAAAACCCCCGTCGGATGGCGCCATCTGATCCTGGACCCCGCCTGGACTTTTACCAAGACCTACTTCTTTCAAGGCGGATTTCTGGACGGCATCGAAGGACTCACTATCGCCTACATGGCGGCTCTGTACGCATTTCTCAAGTACGCCAAGGCGAGGAATATGAGTTGGGGACGTTGAAAAAAAGATGAGGGTGCTGCATCTCGATTCCGGCCGCGAAATGCGCGGAGGGCAGTGGCAGGCGCTGCGCCTGATGGAAGGGCTGCGCCGCGAAGCCGTAGACGCCACGCTGCTCACCCTGGCCGGATCTCCGCTCACGGCCAAGGCACGCGATCTGGGCCTGGATGTGCGCCCGCTGCGCCTGCCGGCCCTGTACCGCCTTTCGCGCCAGTCGGACTTGGTACACGCGCACGATGCCCACACGCATACGCTGGCCGCGGCATTCGCCGGCGCGCCCCTGGTGGTTTCGCGCCGCGTCGCCTTTCCCATACACTCGCGTTGGAAGTATCGCCACGCCAGCCGCTACGCAGCCGTGTCCCAATTCGTCAAGCGCGTCATGATCGCGGGCGGTGTGCCCGAAGATAAGATATCCGTGGTCTACGATGGCGTGCCTCTGCGCGATCCCGTGCCCGGAGGCGACGCAGTGGTGGCGCCCGCCAGCGCGGACCCGCTCAAGGGAACGCAACTGGCGCGCGAAGCCACCCGCCGCGCCGGCGTGGACCTGCTGCTTTCGCGCGATCTGGAATGCGACCTCGCCGGCGCCGCGCTGTTTCTGTATCTCACGCGCTCCGAGGGTCTGGGCTCCGCCGTCCTGATGGCCATGGCCGCGGGCGTGCCAGTCATCGCCAGCAATGTGGGCGGACTGCCCGAGATCGTTCGCCACCAGGAGAACGGCTGGCTGTCGGAGAATGAACCCGAGCCGTTGGCCGCGGCTATACGGAATCTGTTGGCCGATCGCGCGCTGGCTCAACGGCTGGCGGCCTGCGGGCGTCAAACCGTTGCGGACAAGTTCTCTCTCGACCAGATGATCCACAACACCATCCTTCTCTACCGGCAGGTGCTCTCTTGTTAGAAGCCTCCATTGCGTTGTTGTTCGGTCTGTTGATCGGCAGCTTTCTCAACGTCTGCATCTACCGCCTGCCGCAGGATCTCTCGGTGGTGCGGCCCCGCTCTTACTGCGTCGCCTGCCAGCACCCCATCGCCTGGTACGATAACGTCCCGGTGTTGAGCTACGTACTCCTCCGCGGCAAGTGCCGCTATTGCCGGGCGGCGATTTCCATCCGTTATCCGGTGGTCGAACTGCTGACCGGCGCGCTGTTCTTCGTCTACGTCTGGCGGCTCGGCGTAACCCCGCTGGGCCTGAAATTCTGCCTCTATGGCGCGCTGTTGGTAGGGCTGACCTTCTCGGATCTGGAAGCGCGCATCCTGCCGGACGAATTCACGCTGGGCGGCGCCGCCGCTGGCCTGCTGCTGGCTTGGTTCGTGCCATTGAAAGACATCACCCAGGACCTGCTTTCCATCGCCGGCGCACGCTGGAACACGCACTGGACCTCTGTCGCGGCCTCCCTGATCGGCGCTGCCGTGCCCGGCTTCTGTCTGTGGCTGGTCGGCTGGCTATATCTGAAATTGCGCCACCGCGAAGGGCTGGGACTCGGCGATGTGAAACTGGTAGCTATGGTGGGCGCGTTTCTGGGCTTGCAGGGCGCGCTGCTCACACTGATCGCGGGCTCGCTGGCCGGTTCGCTGATCGGCTTCGCCTATATACGGATCACGCACAAGGACCCCTCAACCTATGAGCTACCGTTCGGAACGTTCCTCGGCGCGGCGGCGATCGCTGTATCCGTGTTGGGCTGGTGAGTGGCGCAAGCTTCAGCTTGCTGCGGCGAACTTCAGTTCGCCGTAAACGCCAGACGCCGCCGTCCCCTCGCTTTCACCCCGTCTGCCAGTCTCCGGAGCCCATCGCGCCCTTCATATTCCTGGTATTTGCCAGCCTCCACCGAATCGATGCCGGCGCGCACGCGCAGGCGGATATCTTCAAGCTGCTGCGCGGTTAGCAATCGTTTGATGTCGTCATCCCGCATGCGCCGCAACGCCTCCCGCACCTCACTCGCGCTATTGTACCGCGCGGCCTTCACCCCCCTGGCTCACGACCCACCGGCCGTGTTGGGCGGCTATTGCGCGCCAGCCAGATCCGCCGCGCGGTCTTCGGCTTCATAATCGAACGCCGCGGCATCGAACGGCGCCGGATGCGCCCGCTCCCATGCCACCGTGCGAGCCAAGGCTTCTTCGCGCACGATGGTCTCGCGGTAGCCCAGCTCGTCGCGGATGCGGCTCGAGTCGGCCGTCCACTGCTGCTCCGCAATGAACCTGGGAACCAGATGCTGTGGAATGCGGTCTCGCGGCAAGGTCACAATGCGGCCATTCCATCCTGCCGCATTTCCGACCGCTCGAGCCCAACCGGCCCACGAGAGTGCGTCCGCCTCGGCAACATTGTAGACACGTCCGGCGGCGCCATCGTTCGTTACCGCCAGCACGATCGCGGCAGCCACATCCTCGACATAGCCCATGGGGCCCTGCCATCGCGCCCAGGTCTCCTCGATCAAAATTGCGGAGCGTCCATCATCCATGCGCTTCAGGAACGGCTGGAAGCGATGCAAAGGATCTCCTGGCCCGTACACCATCGGCAGCCGCAGGATCGTCGCGGGCAACTCCGGCTCGCTCCGCGCGACCTGCTCCACGAGGATCTTGTCGTACTCCGGCGTGACCCAATCGAAGGGAACCGCACCGGCGGGACGATTCCGGTACGGATAGCGCGTCCTTCGCAGCGGCGACTCCTCGGTGAGCGGCACAGGCTCCAGCGGTCCCGGCGTCAGACCCAGCGAAATCTCGTAGCTCCGGTAGACATCCATGCTGCTGATGGTGACCAGCCGGCGCGCGATCCCGCGAAACGCGTCCACCACCGCGCGGGCATGGCGCTCGTCGCCGGAGATCATGTCCAGCACGACGTCCGGTGGCTGGCGGCGGAACTCATCCGCATGTTCCGCCAGCCTATCGCGATCCCCGGTGATGCGCCGCACCGAAGCGGGAAGAACCGGGTTGTGCTTTCCGCGATGCAACACGGCGACCTCGTGTTCCGGCGCGAGGCGCTCCAGGACCCGCGAGCCGATGAATCCGCTTCCGCCGATAACCACGATACGCATCGCCCTATACTATAACGGCATGGAGCAAAACGAAGCCAACGTCGCCCGCTATTACGATACATCGATTTTCGACGACGAACTGGTGCGGTTGACGCGCGATTGCCCAGTCGAGCGCGCCGTCACCATACGCTGGCTCGACAAGCTGGTGCCGGATTCCGCCGAAGTAGCGGAAATCGGCGTGGGCGGTGGGATCTATTCGGAACACCTGGCGCGCAGAGGCTGCCGGCTGCACCTGGTGGATGTCTCCGCACGCCTGCTGGAAGCCGTTACGGAACGCCTGCGTGCCGCTGGTCTCGGCGAGCGAATCGCCGGTGCAGTCCGGGAGTCCGCAATTTGCCTGGAGAGCCTCGCATCCGGCGCGTTCGATGCCGTATTGCTGTTGGGACCTCTTTACCACCTCTGCGCGCTCGATGCGCGGCGCCAGGCGGTCGCCGAAGCGGCCCGCATCCTGAAGCCCGGTGGGCTGTTGTTCGCCGCGGGCATCAACCGCCTGGCTTACCTGCGCGATTTCTTCCGCCTGTTCCCGCACGTCGCCTGCGAACGGAGAGCCTTCCATGAACAGTACCTGCGCGACGGCAATCTGGACCCCGAGCACGCTCCGCCGATCGGCTTCGCGCACCTGTCTACGTATGCGGAGTTTCGCGAACTGTTTGCGCCCGGCTTCGACGAACTGGCGCTGGCGGGAGTCGAGTCGTTCAGTATGGCTTGGCAACCAACCATCAACGAACTGCCTCCGGAGGAAGCGGAGGCGTGGCTCGACCTGATCGAGATCACCGGACAAACCACAGAGGGCCTGGGTTACTCGGATCACTTCCTGTACATCGGAAGGCGCCTGGCTGGCGGCTAATGTCGGGAGCACCACTCCCTTACGGTCGTGGCTCCATTCAGAGCCACGCGCGTCAGCAAGCGGTACCAAGCGCTTCCGCTTAGCCGCCGATCAGGCCCCCAGGATGCGCCGCACCACCTCTGCGTTCTCGCGCACCTCGTCCTTGAAGCGCGGATACATCCCGACAATCACGGCATCGGTGGGTTTGATGTTGGCGAATGCAAACCCGAACGCGCGCTCGACGTGCTTGGAGGATGTGCTGGTGCGCCCGGCGCCGAACAGCTTGAACGCCAGGCACGGTTTCCTGGTCTGGCGAATCATCTTGCACATGCGCTCCGGATCTTTCTCCATGAAGGTTTCGCCGATGGGCGCTTCGCCGAATTCCGCGCGCGCCTCTTCGGGCGTCCGCGTCACGCGATACAGGCAGCACTGATAGTAATCCACGTCCCAGTTTTCGCCTTCAGCCGTGTCGACGACCGCGGGGTTGTGCGTCGAGAGGCCCACCATGACGCCGGTGTCGCGTACGGCTTTGAGAAAGTCCTTGATCTTGCCCTTCTCGCCGTTGCGAAAGCGCTCGTCGGTGCGGTTGCCGTGGTGCGCGATGCCGAGCGGCCCCAGCTTGGCCACCTCCGGCAGCAGCTTCGGATTCTGCATTAGCGCGAAGTCCGCCAGCAGCACGAGCTGCATTTTGCCGCCCTCCGCGCGATAGCGTTTGAAATCCTCCAGCACTTGGTCGTCGTAGTGCGCTTGCCAGGCGTTGATGCCCTGGCGCTCGCAGGCATGCAACACTTCCATCCTGCGATCCTGCGTATACCACTCACGCATGAGCTGGTCGAGCGTGCGGTTGAAGTGCGAATAGCCGTAGAACGGGTTCGAGCCGATAATCAGCCGCGTGATCTCGAACTTGCCTAACTTCACCGTAGGCAACAGCGGCGGAGCGGTCTGATCCGCGGCGCGGACGGCGGCTGGCGCAATCGCGCCCAGCGCGGCCAGTTGGAGGAACGAGCGGCGGGAATTGGAGTCCATATCGATATCAGGCTTTCAGGTCCTATTTTATGTTGCTACGCCCGCCGGATCAAGGGCCGCGCCGCGTTTTACAATCGCTCCATGCGCTGTGCTCTCATGCTCGCCGTCTTCCCTGCCCTGCTTGCCGCCGCCGATCTGAAGATCGACCACGTCACCGTCGCGGGCGGCAACCTGAAAAAGCTCCAGGCCAATCTCTCCACCGTTGGGATCGCAACTGTCTTCGGGGGCGCGCACAGCAATGGGGCCACCGAGATGGCTCTCGTCAGCTTTCCGGACGGATCCTATCTCGAGCTGATTGCGCCGCATGAGAACGCCGATCCACGCGCGCTCGACCAGCAGCCCTGGGTGAAGTTCATGAAGGAAGACGCCGGGCCCTGCGCTTGGGCGGTGCGCACCAAGGACGCAGCGGCGGAAGTCAAGCGCTTGGAAGCCGCCGGTATTGCGGTCTCGGCGCCGGTCCGCAGTGGGCGTCAACGGCCCGACGGAGTGCGGCTGGATTGGGAAACGGCACAGGTGGGCACGGAGCCCCGCGGCACGTTCTTTCCGTTTCTGATCCACGATTTCACCCCACGCGAGCAACGCGCCTTCCCGCAGGGCAAGCCGCTGACCAAAGATTTCGAAGGCGTGACCAAGGTGGTGATCGCCGTACAAGACCTGGATGCCGCGGTGAAGCGCTATCGCAAGGCCTACGAACTTCCCCCGGCCATCAAGCAGGTAGACACGGATTTCGGAGCGCATCTGGCGTTGCTGGGGGGCACGCCGGTGGTGCTGGCGCAGCCGCTCACATCGGACTCCTGGCTGGCCGCGCGCCTTGCCCAGTTTGGCGAAGCGCCTTGCGCGTTCGTGCTGGATGCGCGGCGCGGCCACTATCAGGCGGCCTCCACCACGCGTTGGTTCGGAATTAAGATCGCGTGGTTCGATTCAGGCAAGCTGGGCTGGCGCCTGGGCTTTGAATCCGCCGACCGTTGAGCGGCGTGGTGGCGCACGCTTCAGAGGGTGCTGAAAAAGCTTCGACAGGCTGAATGCCTGTCCCACCATGGCCAGTAATCCGTTGATGCTCCGTGGTGGGGCAGGCGCTTTCGCCTGCCAATCGCGTCTGCCAAGGCCTTTTTCAGTACCCTCTTCAGCGTGCTGCTGTGGGCTTCAGCCCACAGTCAGTATTCGGCGAGCTGAAGCTCGCCGCAGCACGCTAGCGTGCGCCACGCGCTTCAGCCGTTGCTCTGCGCTTGCCGGCTCTGCATGCGGCGCTGCCGCATCTGACGGAAATGCGCGGGAAGCTGATCGGCCTTGGCCCGTTGTTCCGGGGTCAGGCTGCTGTAAAGCTTGGCGAACGTCTGGTGGCGCATGGCCGACAACTGACCCTTGAGGCTGCCCTCTTGGGCGCTGAGTTGTTGAATCGCGCCGGAATCGTTCGCCCTGATCGCCTGAAACATCTGCTGGCGGACCTGTTTCAACTGTTCGCGAACGGGCTGCCCGGATTGACGCGCCGCCTGGAGGTCCGCCTTAGCCTGCGCTCTCTGTGCATCGGTCAGATTCAGGTAATTCGCGATGCGCTCGCCGCGATTGTGCAAACCCTGCTGCTGCGCCGGTGGTTGCGCCGGTTGGTTGGAAACTTGCGCACCGGCGGCCAAAAGCATCCCCCCGGCCATAGCTGGAACTGCAATGAAACGTACTAATGTGCTCTTCATGGTGTCTTTTTACCTCTCTCCGTTTCCAGAGTAGCGGCCTATTGTAAAGCGAGCTTGTGCGGAGTGTAAGAGTTTGTAAATGCCGTCGTACCGACACTAGTACCCTATGCTCAAAAAACATGGTTCGTTTTGCGGGCATGCGATTTACAATTAGCAGCACGGAGGGTTTATGACGAGAAAAACGTTACTCACATCCATCGTTTGCGGGCTGCTCGTACTGATCGGCCAGCCCATGTCACTGGTAGCCGCATCACCGTCATTAGCGGGTTCCTGGCTGATTACTCTGACCCCCACGGGACCCACACCCACACTGTCGATTCCGGGGCTGGCGACCTTCACTACCAACGGTTCGCTGATAGAGACCGACGGCACTGAAGTGAGTCCGGGCATAATCACAGCGCCTCCTGGGCCGACGTACGGCACTCCCGGACACGGCATCTGGCAACTGGGTCCCTGCATGTGTAATTTCTATGTGCAGTACTTCAGCCTCGTGGTCAACGCCGACGGATCGCTGTATGCCACGAATGTCACCACGGCAACCGTGACCTTGTCTTCGACCGGCACGCAATTCAGCGGCACCTATATGACGGCCCAAGAAGTCGGAGGGATCACCAAAGCGATCGCTTCCGGCGCCATCAGCGGGACACTGATTCCGCACCCCAAATTGCCTTAGAAACCCGGTCCGGCCGGCC
>JBEKUO010000104.1:0-13891 GCA_049514955.1 Bryobacteraceae bacterium
TGCGCGTAGTGCCGGTTGGGCGTCTCGTACTCCACGTGCGCCACCGCGATGGTGATGCCGCGCGCCTTTTCTTCCGGCGCGTTGTCGATGGAGTCGAAACTGCGGAACTTCACCTTGGGGTTGTTCTTCCCCAGCACCTTGGTGATGGCCGCCGTCAGCGTGGTCTTGCCGTGATCGATGTGCCCGATCGTTCCGATGTTCACGTGCGGCTTGCTGCGATCGAATTTTTCCTTTGCCATTCGAATAACCTTCTGTACGGATTCCCTACAGGAACTGCTGGAGCCGTTGACCAGGATTGAACTGGTGACCTCGTCCTTACCAAGGACGCGCTCTACCAACTGAGCTACAACGGCCCGCTAAACCCTTTGGCCGTTCTTCCGCGGCCAGATCTGGTGGACGGGGGAGGATTCGAACCTCCGTAGCCCGCAAGGGGCGACAGGTTTACAGCCTGTTGCCATTAACCGCTCGGCCACCCGTCCAGACTTAAATTATTGCGGCGACGCACCTCGACTCCAGCGCTCCGCCCGTGAAGAAACCAGTGTACCAAACTTTGGCCGTAGCGCGCAGGGAAGGCGCGCCAATGTGCTGCGCTGGGCACGCGGCTCCAGGTGCAAGCGACCGCTATGCGCCCGAATCGCAGCGCCAGCGTCGGAGGTCGAGTAACTCGATGTCCGTCACGCGTGTGCAGAAACACACGGCGGGCACACCGGCGGAGGGTTTCGCGAGAGCTGGAGCGTCGGCCACTTGAATATTCCCCGCCAGTTCCACAGTACGGCTTAAAAAACTGGTGGTTTCTTGGTTGCGGAGATTGTGGGAATTCATTCGGGACCGTGGGCTGAAGCCCACGGCAGCACTCGGAAGCGTGCGCCACGAGCTATTGCATCTCTTTCAGTTCCTCGCGCACCTGCGGGATCACCTTGCCGTACTGGCCGGGCGAGGCCTTCGCCAGAAATGCCTCGAAGCACTCCCGCGCCCGCGCGCGATCTCCGGCCATCTTATAAATCAGCCCCAGATTGAGGTGCGCTTCCGCCAACTCCGGATCCAGTTGCACCGCCTTTTCGAAATCGCCCCGCGCCGCCGCGGTGTCTTGCTTCTGGATCGCAATCACTCCCAGGCCGTTGTAGGCGGCGCCGTAGCTCGGGTCGATGGCGAGCGTCCATTTGTAGACGCGCTCGGCATCGGCGAGACGGCCCTTCTCCAGATAGGCGGTAGCGAGATTGGCCTGGCTTTGCAGGTCCGAAGGGTTGAATTGCGCGGCTTTCTCGTACTCCGGAATGGCTTCGTCCTTCTTGCCGGCGCGTACCAGCAGGTCGGCGAGCCGGGAGTGCAGCCGCCCGCTCTGAATCCCACTGGCGATGGCGCTGCGGTACAGCTTCATGGCATCCGCCTGCCGTCCGGCCCTCTCGTATGCGGCGCCGAGTTCATAGTAGATGTGCGGATCGGCGGCATCTTCGGCGAGCGCTTGCCGCAGCAACTCGAGGCGCCGTGGCACGGGCAGGCCGCCGCTCTCCACCGTTTCGAGCAGCTTCAACACGCCAATGCGATCTTTGGGATCGATCCCTTGCCCTTTCAGATCGTACGAGCGCGACACAAATCCGGAGACGTAGCCGAGCGACTTCAACTCGCTGAGAGTGCGCTCGTCCACCACGCTGGTCTCGACCTTCTCGACGCCGCCGCCCCCAGTTTCTGAATTCAGCTTTGTTTCGAATTTCCGAACCTCGGCCGCGTGGCTCTGGATCACGTTGTGGGTTTCGCCCGGGTCCTGGTAGAGATCGTAGAGTTCCGGTTTCGGCGCGCGTACATATTTCCATTGATTGGTGCGTAGAGCACGCAACTCCGCCCAGCCCATGTTGATCTTGGGATAGAGCGTCTCGGCATAGGAGACCGTGGCGGGGGCATCGCTTCCGGCGAAGTATGGCGTCAGGCTCACGCCTTGGACGGAGGCGGGCGGCTTGCCTCCCATCAGAGCCAGGATCGTCGGGAGGAAATCGATTGCGCGAGCCTGCGGCTGAATGCGTGCCCCGGCCGGAACGCCGGGACCCGAGAGCAGGAACGCGACCCGCAGTGTCGCATCGTAGAGAAAGACTCCGTGCGTGTATTCGCCGTGCTCGCCGAGGCTCTCGCCGTGATCCGACAGCACGGCGATCAGGGTTTTGCCGGGCGATTTTTTGCGGACGGCGTCGAACAAATGGCCCAGCTCATGGTCGGCATAGGCGATCTCGCCATCATACAAGTGATCTTTGTACTTCTCGAGGAAGGGTGAGGGAGGTTGGTAGGGGGCGTGCGGATCGTAGATATGCACCCACAGGAAATAAGGTTTGCCGGATTGCGCTTCGAGCCAGCGCACCGCATGGTCCACCGTCTCGCCCGCGCGGCGCTCCGCGTCTTCGTCGAATTCGTGTCCTTTGCCGGGCTTGGGCATCTGGTCGTCGTAGACCGCGAAGCCCTGGTTGAATCCGAAGAGCTTCTTCAAAACCGCGGAGCTGATGAACGCGGCGGTATCCCAGCCCTGCCGTTGCAAAATGGTAGCCAGGGTGGTCGTGGAGGGTTCGAGGACGAATCCGCCCGTGTCCCTCACGTGATGGCTGGGAGGATTCAGGCCGGTGAAGATACTGGCATGCGAGGGAGGCGTCAGCGGCGTCTGCGTAACGGCATTCTCGAACAGGACTCCGTCCCGCGCGATGGCGTCGAGGTTCGGCGTATCGATTTTCGAATAGCCGTAGCAATGCAGGTGATCGGGGCGCAGCGTGTCGATGGTCACTACCACCAGGTTTAGAGGGCGCAACGTGGGGGTGGTGGCGGCGCTAGTCTCCGATCGTTTGCAGGATGCCAGGAGCGCGGCTGCCGCTACGCACACGCAGCATAGAAAAGGCCTGTAGGTTCTCATGAAACCTACATTAGGATAGCAGGCGGTGACACCAGGCGCTCGCGGGCGCAGACGGCGAACTGAAGTTCGCCGCAGCACGCTGAAGCGTGCGCCACGCGCCACTTAGAACGTCAGCCGGAGCGCTAGCTGCACCTCGCGCGGACTGTCCGCAACGTCCAGAATCCGGCCGAAGGTCGGGTCGCTTAGAGTTGTATCGGGATCGGCGCGTCCTGCCCGGTTAAAGGCGTTGATCATATCGCAGCGGAACTCCAGGTACACCCCTTCTCGGAAGGGAAACCGTTTGAAAATCCCGAAATTCTCCATGGGCTGCCAGGGGCCGCGCAGGTTACCGAAATATCGTGGCGAATTGCCCAATGTCAGCGCCACACCGTTAGGCGTGGAGGGCGGCGCGGCGAAGGCCGCCGGGTTCAGATATGCCTGGCCGGTGCCGCCGGCATAATCGAAGGCCCCGGAAGGTACTTTCAGGGACACACCGGATATCACATTTGCGAGAACGTCTCCAAGAACATTGTATAAGTAGGTACCAGCACCAATACCGGAGTCTATAGAGAGCGGGTCGCCCGACTGGTAGGTCTGGATTCCCGTCACGGTCCAGCCGCCTAGAATCTGGTTCACAATACCACCCTGGTTGAGGAACTGCCTGCCTCGCCCGACCGGCAGCTCATAGATCCAGGTCAACTTGAGCGACTGCGGGTGATCGAAGCCGGCCACCGACCGCTCCAGCCTCCGGTTGTAAGCATCCTGTGAACCGTTGGTGTATCCATACAGGTTGCTGTCAGTGAGGCTGATGGTTTTCTGGAATGCGTAGCTCACCAGGAAGCTGAGGCCCTTGCCCGTCCGGTGATTGACTACCACCTGAGCCGCGTTGTAGTCAGATGTCCCAAAATAGGGAAAGAAGTAATACACACCGCCAGGAGCGTACTGCGGGTACGGAAGCAATGCCTGGGCTACCGTTCCGGTAAAGCCCGGATAGGGCAGCGGTATGTTCGGATGCGCGCTGACATCGTCCAAAAGCTCGTCGCCGAGCGAAAGATACTTCGGATTGAGCTGGTTCAGGTCGTTCAAACCGGACGCGCCCAGATGGGTTCCTTTGTTGCCGACATACGACGCCATCAGAGTCGTATTCTTCGGCAATAAGAACTGAAAACCCATCGTATAATTCTGCGAGTACGGCTGGTGGTTTGAATTACTCGGGATGTAGGCGATGCCTTGGCCGTTGTCAAGGGTCGGGTCCAAATCGGGAAGAGTGAAATTGTAAGCGGGATAGCCATTGTCCCAGTACATCACAGGATTGAGCGAACTGGCTGAAAAGTTGTGGCTGCCGTCGTACCCGTCGATGTTCGCGTATCCGTACTGGTTGGCGATTGGCGGGGAGTAATTAATCCCATAGCCGCCGCGTAATACCATATGCGAGGTGATCTGATAGGCGAAGCCAAAACGCGGGCCGAATTCCTTCCAATAGGTATTCTGAAAAGAGCTCCGGTTCAGATTGGTAAGGAAAACGAGTGCGCCGGGATAACCGCCCGCTCCAGGATTGGGTGTGTTCGGACCCAGACCCGAGGAGAGGCCCTGATTTTCCGTGACGCCGCCCACGATATCCCATCGGAATCCGATGTTGAGGGTTAGCCGACGGCTGACCTTCCAGTCGTCCGCCACATAAAGCGCCGGATTCCACACATGGGAGCTGGGGTTTACGGGGGATATATTCAGTGACGTCTTCTGGGGTGCGCCTAAGAGAAAGCTGGCGAAGGCGTTGCCGGTAGATTGCAAGGCCGACGGATCGGCCGTCTGGTCCGGGCTAAAGGTAAATGAGCCCGATGTGCCGCTGCGATAGTCTTGATCATAGTAGTACTTACGGACCTCGACTCCGAACCTGACGTTGTGCTTGCCATGGATCCAGGTAGTATCGTTCTGCACAATGTAGCTGCCGTTGGGTTCGACGCCCGCGTTGTTGCGGCCCAGGAGATTCAGCGTACCGCCTTGATAACTGGTGCCGGTAAAGTTGATCAGTGGAAAAGTAGTTTCTTCAACACCCTGCAGGCCGATCTTACTAGGCCAATCCTGCCCCAGCGTGACCGAGCTGTTCGCGTTCTTAAACCGATTGTACCCAAAACCAAAGTGATTCAGGAATGTCGGACTAATGACCCAGTCTTCGGTCGCCCGGATCATGGTTCCCAGGATATCTTGCAGTGCAAAGGGGCTGCTAGCGCTTCCGGGAATCGGCTCATAAGCGACGCGGTCCCCGTTGTACCTGAGGCGCTCATTGGAGTTCACAAACACGGCCATGCGGTTTTTCGCGTTGATTACGTGATCGAGCTTTCCGGTGTAAGTGTTCAAGTCGAAAAACGGCTGATTGGCGACGCCAGGATAATTGCGAAGCATAGTTGGCAGAAGCGGGTTGGGAATCGGGGCAAGCTTCAAAATATTCGCAGAAACCGTGCTGATGTCCGACGGCGGAATGATGTTCCCCGCAAAGGGCATCCGGGAATAGCTACCGTCCGGCAACTGGGTAGTGCTGTGCGGATCGTAAATGGCGCCGAAAACGGCGGGGTTGCCGTCGCCGTCGGTTATGGCCGTTCCCGAGCTTGGGTTGCCGGTAAATGAAGGATTCAGCAAGGCGGAGAAATCGCCGTTTTTAAAAGCCTCGGTGGGAAGCGTGCGCAGCGTGGTCGGGGTGTAGTTGCGCTTGCGATCGCCTTCGTAGCTGAAGAAGAAGAACGTCTTGTTCTTGCCGTTGTATATCTTTGGAAGCAAAATCGGGCCGCCGAAATCGGCCCCGAAGCTATTCTGGTTGAATGGCGACTTACCGGCCCCGAGAGCGTTATTGTCGAAGGAATTCGCATTGAGCGCGTCGTTCACCAGGTAGTCGTAAGCGGTGCCGTGAAATTGGTTAGTGCCGGACTTGATATTGAAGTTGGCCACCGCGGTCAAGCCGCCGCCGTACTGCGCGCTAAGCGCGCCGGTTTGCAGAGTGAATTCGCTGATGGCATCCACGCTGGGGGTAAACTCCGAGGTGTCGCCGGCGAGGTCTGCGCGCCCAATCGACATGCCTTCAATCAGGACCTCGTGCGAGAACTGCGGCCCTCCGTTGATGCTTCCCTGGAAGGAGTCTCCAACGGTGCCGGGCAAGCTGTTAAAGATGAAAGACTGGATCTGCCTTTGGCCGTCGTCGTTGCTGTCGATGGGCCAGGCATGGTAGTCCGCTTCCGAAACGGAGTACCCCAGCTCGGACGTCGATGTTTCCAAGTGCGTGGCCTGCGCGCTGACCTCCATGCTCTGAGTCACGGCGCCCACTTCCAGAGCGAGGTTGGCGGTCACCACCGTGGCGACCGGCACCTCCACCTGTTCCATCACAGCCGTCTTGAAGCCCGATGCCGTTGCCGAGATTCGATACGTGCCTGGCGGCAGGTACGGAATACGGTACAGACCCGCCTCGTTCGTCGCAGCCTTGGATTCGACTCCGGTGTGCGCTTCTGTGGCGACGACTTCGACATGCGGAATAGCCGCGCCGCTGGGGTCGGTAACCAGGCCCGTGATCGCACCGCGTTCGCCTTGAGCAAACAGCGATGCCGTCAGCCACAGCAAACCAGCCGGCAGGACGGCGAGCCGGAACAACGGTTTCTTCATATGCTCTCCCCTTTCGTGACAAGTATGAATACTCACACTTGATTTGGCCCAATCTCCAAAGCAAACCACCCCAACCAGATCCGCAGATCCGAACCTCTTTATATCTGAGCACGATGCCGATGTCAAGGCCCTGCAACAGGCCCTGTGCACTGCCCGCTTGACAGACGAAAGCGTCTGTCCCACCTCGCTGCTGAACGCCGCAGGCAAGTGGGGCAGGCATTCGCCGCCAACCGATCTGGCGACGCCGGTCTAGAATGGTCTGGATGCGCTCGGCAGCCGGAATCCTCTGTGTCGGACTCGCATTGGCGCTGGCCGCCGCGCCGGACAACATCGCGCTGGAGGAAGGCGTCGCAAAATTTCAGCGCGGAGATTTCGCCGGAGCCGCGCAGGCACTGCTCCGGGCCGCGCGGGAACAGCCTTCCGACGCGCGTGTCCTGACATACCTTGGCATGGCGTATGCCGCGCAGGACGACTACAAATCGGCCGAAGATCCATTGCACCGGGCCTGCGCGCTGAACCCGGCGCAGGACAATGCGTGCTACTTTCTGGGCCGGACCTTGTATAGTCTAAGCCGTTTTGCAGAAGCCCTGGACGCGTTCGACGCCGCTCTGCGTCACGCCGGCCGGCCCGGACGCACCCGCAACGGCATGGCGCTCGCACTCGAAGCGTTGGGCAAGAATGCGGACGCGGAACGCTGCTACCAGGAGGCCATCCGGCAGGGAGAAACCCGCGCGCAAGTGGATTACGGCATGTTCCTCTACAAGGTGGGCCGTACCTCCGAGAGCGTAGCGGTGCTTCGCAAGGCTCACGCGGAACCGGAGTTGGCGCGTGTGATGGAAGCGATAGCCCATCAGCCTGCTCTGCACGGGGGGAGCGGCAAGCCTTCGCCGGTAAACTTTCAGGCGAGCACTCTGCCCATGGTTCTCAAAAACGGGGCCACTGGCTCCAAATATCTACCTGAGACCATGACCGGAGGTGTTGCCATCTTCGATTACAACAACGACGGCTGGCCGGATATCTACGTGGTGAACGGAGCGACTTTGCCGTCCGGGAAAAAGACAGATCCATCGTTCTGGAATCGCTTGTTCCGCAACAATGGGGATGGCACGTTCACCGACGTTACGGAGTCGGCGGGCGTGGCCGGCCATGGCTATGCGATGGGAGTGGCGGCGGGCGATTTCGACAATGACGGGTTTGTCGACCTGTTCGTGGCGGGCCTAGGCTCCAACACGCTCTACCGGAATAAGGGCGACGGTACCTTTGAGGACGTGACCGATCGCGCGGGACTGGGCGGGAATCGCGGCTGGTCGGTATCCGCGGGCTGGTTCGACTACGACCGCGATGGGCGGTTGGACCTGTTCGTGGTGCGATACGTGGTGTGGGACCCAGCCGCGGAGATCTATTGCGGAGAGCGTAAGCCCGGCTATCGCAGCTACTGCCACCCAAAATACTATCAGCCGATTTCGAACCTGCTGTATCACAACCAGGGCGATGGCACTTTCCGGGACGTCTCTCGCGAATCGGGGATCGCGGCGCACGCGGGCAAGGGGCTGGG
Source organism: Bryobacteraceae bacterium (assembly GCA_049514955.1). Classification (GTDB taxonomy): domain Bacteria; phylum Acidobacteriota; class Terriglobia; order Bryobacterales; family Bryobacteraceae; genus Bog-159. Next base: position 8,070 of record JBEKUO010000104.1, read on the forward strand.
CGTGGCTTTCGGAGATTACGACGGAGACGGGCTGCCGGATGTGTTCGTGGCCAACGACGCCGTGCCCAACTTTCTGTTTCGCAACAATGGAAACGGCACCTTCGACGAGCGTGCCCTGCAGGCCGGCGTGGCGTACAACAACGATGGAAAGGCGGTCTCGTCGATGGGCGTGGACTTCCGCGACTACGACAATGACGGGCGCGAGGACATTTTCGTCACCGCGTTATCCAACGAGACCTATTCGCTCTATCGCAATCTGGATTTCCGGCAATTCACCGATATGACGTACGCCAGCCGTATCGGTGCGGAGAGTCTGCCATGGGCCGGCTGGGGCGCCGGCATGTTCGACTTCAACAACGACGGATTCAAAGACATCTTTACGGCGAACAGCCATGTGATGGATAACATCGAGATGACTACCAGCCGCCGCTCCCGCCAGCCGAACAGCGTTTTCCTGAACAAGGGCGACGGCACGTTTGAGATGACGGTCCTGGGCGGCGAGGCTCTGCACCGCGGCGCCGCGTTCGGCGATCTGGACCGCGACGGGCGGGTGGACGTGGTGGTCACGCGCCTCAACGAATCCCCGCTCGTGCTCCGAAATGTCTCCACGAACACCGGGCATTGGATCGCGCTCGATCTCCGCGGCACGCGCAGCAATCGCGACGCGATCGGAGCGCGCGTGCACATCGTCACCGCGCAAGGCGACCAATGGAATCGCGTCACCACCGCGGTTGGCTATGCATCCTCCAGCGAACGCACTGTGCACTTCGGATTAGGCGCCGCGCAGCGCATCGACCGGCTGGAAGTGGATTGGCCGTCGGGCACCAAGCAGGTTCTTGAAGGCTTGCCGGTGGACCGGTATTTGTCGATAGTGGAGCCTGCAGGGGCGCCGTGACGTGGCGCACGCTTCAGCGTGCTGCGGCGAGCTTCAGCTCGCCGAGACCACAAATCACTTCACCGATATGGCCCCCAGGTCGTACCAGCCGCTATCGGTTCGCCCCTCGATCCCCAAGCGGATGGCAGGCCTGCGGTCGCGCGGATCGAGCAGCGCCACGCGCAAACGATATTCACCGGCCGGCATATGGGGCACTTCGATGTCTTCCTCGACCACGATGTCGCCCGGCAGCCATTTCCGGACATCCGCTGGTACATCCACCACAGTCGGCTGGCTGCCGGAGTCGAAAGCCATCGCGAGTACGTATGGGCGATAGACCGGCGCCACGCCCGAGTTCACCCACCACATCTTTACCGCGACGGCGTGCCCGCTAACGACCGAGGCGGGATACTCGATGCGCCGCAGTTCCAGCCTGTATCCCATCCTGCGCTCGAAATCCTCAAACGCAGCCGCGAACTTCGAAGGAATGGCGCTCGACTTCACGTTGAGCGAAGTCACATGCCAGCGCAGCGCCTCGGCGAGAATGTAGCGAACGTCCCAGCCGTGCTGCTCCCAGCTCCCCGGCACGCCACACGTTTCCATAGAAACCGGACTGCGCTGCCAGACATCCTGAATCCCGGTCCGCGCGATTTGCTCCGGATAGAAATCCAGCATGTGCGCCCACTTCGCCCGCAGATCGCCGAGGCAGTCGAAGCGCCAGCCCGCGCCGCGCGACGTCCCATAGGCCAGGGCCTGCGGTTCGTCGAAATTCATGAGCAGCCGCGTCGCCGGAAAAGCGTCGAACCAGATATCGATCAGCTTCTTCTGATACGGAAACGAAGGCATGAAATCGCTCCAGCCTTCGCCCCAATAGCCGACCGAAGAAATGTCCACGCTATCCAGGTCCGGATGCCCGTCGAAGCGCCGGCCCGCTTCTTTCACCAGCGCGCCCCAGTGTTTCAGATACAGCGGATCGCTGAAGTCCGGCTCCCAGATGGGCGCGCCTTCAGTATTGATACGCTTGGCTCCCGATTTTCGATACCACTCCGGGAGCGGGTGCTTCTGATCGTAGGGCATCAGGCGGATCGCGAGCGTCTGGCCGTGCTTATGGGCTTCGGCCAGCGCATTGGTGACAATCTCCCACCGCACGTGGCCCTGTTCCGGTTCCAGGGTTTCCCAGAACCAGCGGCAATATGCGATGGTCGAGGCGGGAAACTTTACTCCCTCCCCGTCGGCCAGCGGCCCTGTGGGCCCTTCTTCGGACCACTCCAGCCCCGGGTTGAGCGGGTCGCCATTGAAGCGCTGAAAAGTCTGTATGCCCATCCCCGGATTCACCAGCACATCGCCGATGAGCTTGGGATGAACTACCACAGTCTGGGGCAGACCGGTGGCCACGAATAACAGAAGTGCGATCGGTGTGCGCATGCGTCACCTCTCCGGTTGCAGCTCTGGCGTGACGATATCGACAGCTTCATCCTTGCCATTCACCGCGCCATGCCACACGCTTCCACCGAACGTGGTGATGTAGATCTTGCCCGGATCTTCCGGATCGGGAATCACGCGGTGGCCCCATTTGAAGTTGAAGCCAGGGATGCGTGTCCAATGCTCGCCGCGGTCCGTCGAGCGCCAGGCCGACGACTCGAATCCGCTGGCATAAAGCAGGTTCGCATTGCGCGGATCGATCGTGACATCGTAGACGTGGCGGTCGCGATCCAGCACGACGCGCCAGTGCTGGCCGGCATCGGTCGAGAGATAAATGCCGCCGCCTTCGCCGTGCGTGCCCGTGGCGCGGCCCCATGCGGCCAGGTACATGCGCCGCGGATCGCGCGGATCGAGCGCCAGCCCATTCGGACCGTTGACGCCCGCCGGTAGCGGCACGGACGACCACGTCGCAGCGCCATCCACCGACCGGTAAACGGCTCCATCGCCCGCGTCGCCGATCCTGCCGTCTTCACTCCGGCGCGCGATCAGCACGTATAGAGCGCCATCGGCGGCGCGTGCCAATCGCCACGCAAACGGCACCTTTTGGGTGATGCCGTTGTTCTTCAACTCCCAGGTCCGCCCGCCGTCGCTACTCTTATACACTCCGCGCCCGAATGCCGCCACGTACAATACGCGCGCGTTCTTAGGGCTCGTGGGGTCCAGCAGGATATGGGTCGGCGCGGTCTCGGGCATACCTTTGTTGGAGGGCTGCCACGTGCGGCCGCCGTCCTCGCTGCGGCACACGCCGCCCTTAAACGACAGTGCGGACTGGCGCCTCCACATCTTCGGCCGCGGCAAATCGTGGGTGTAACTCATGACGCCCCACATGAGGCCGCGCACCTGGGGATCGAACTCGATCCAGTACGCCGTATTGCTCCATTGCTGCGGCACGCCATTCATGGACCGATCCCAGGACCGCCCGCCATCGTCGCTGCGGAACAGCCCGATATCCGTGTAGGTAATGAACCGGCGCTTGGAATCGAACGGATCGCAGTGGTAACCGTAATTCGTGGTTACGTCCAGGCCCGTGGTGGTCCAATCGCCGCCGGGCACTCGCCGGCTGTACACGCCATCCCAATTCGCGCCGCCATCGGTGGTGCGCATGGCGCGGCCGAAATCGGTTCCGTAGCAAAGATTCGCGTCTTGGTCTGCGACGCCGAGCGCCAGCGGATTCTCGCCCCAGTACGTTCCCATGCTCGCCGTGATCCAGGTATCGTGCACGTTGGCCGCGGCGGTGTTCGCCTCCTTCCAGACCAGGCTCCACGTGCGCCCGGAATCGCGCGTTCGCGCCACTCCCAGCCAATGCTTGCCGTCGAGAATCAAGCTGCCGTACGACAAGTAGGCCGATTCGGGATGATGCAGACTGGCCGCTGCGGCTCGTACCTCCGCGCCGCTTCCCGGCAATTCGATGGCAGCCCACGATGCGCCGCCATCGCACGAGACAAACGCACCGCGCTCGGACACTCCGTAGAATACTGGAGCGCCGGTTGCGGGGAATCCGCCCGAGACATCCGTAAATGTGAAGCCGGCCGGCGCGGGGTGCGGCGTCGCCAGGGTGCCACGCACTTCGGTGATGCCATGCGGTCCCGCGGCATATACCGTGCCGGGGATCACCCACAAGCGTTGCGGCGCCTCCGGCAGCGATACCATCTTCCGCCACGTGCCGCCCGCGTCGTGCGAAGCGAACAGGGAAGTGGTGCCATCCTTGCGGCCAGCCGCATACAGCGCGCGGGAATCCACCGGATCGATGGCCAGCGCCACGATCTCGCCCAGCGGATTCGGCTCAGCGATCAGGCGCTCGTCGGAGTGATCCGAATTCATCTCGACGGCGCGAAGCGTGGAGGGCTTCGGCCAGACCAGGTTCCACGTGTCGCCATTATCCGTGCTGCGCCACAGCCCGGTGACGCCCGCGTACATGGTCTTGGGCTCGAGCGGATCGAAGGCGAAGAACCGTACCACGCCGCGCAGGTTGAACATGCGCCACGTCTGCCCGCCATCGTGCGTGATATACGCACCGGTCATATCGCAGGCGATCAGCACGGTTTGAGGATCGTGGGGGCTGATGGTGGGATGGAACATCGCGCCGCCGCCGCCGGGTCCGATAACACGGAAATCGCCGGGGCGGGCAGCGGAGGCTGAGACTGCGAGGGTCAGGCAAGCAGCCAGCGAGAGGAGAAAACGGAGCATGACCTATTTATAGCTTAGAACCCGATGTGGTGTGCATTTCAGCGCGGTTGTGCTCGGCGAACCAAAGTTCGCCGCGGCACGCTGAAGCGCGCGCCACGCGGCTACACTGTCAAATGGCGATAGAATCGGGTTGTCGCATGCGCATCTCCAGTATTGCCCTCCTGCTTGCGCTGAGCCTGCCAATAGCTCGTGCCCAAGTTCGTGTTTGGGAAGACACCCTCACCCTGCCCACCTACGAAGAAGGGCTACCCGACCGCAACCCGGCGTTCGACCAGTTCGCCACCACCCGCTTCAACTATCCGTACACTTTGCGTGAGAACCTGACCAACCATCCCGCTCAGCACGCTTGGCGAGCCGTCTACCTGGAGAACGAATATCTGAAGTGCTCCGTGCTGCCGGATATCGGCGGGCACCTCTACACTTGCATCGACAAGCTCAGCGGCCAGTCGATGTTCTACGCGAATCCATCCATCAAAAAGGCGAACATTGGGTATCGCGGCGCGTGGGCGGCGTTCGGCATCGAGTTCAATTTTCCGGTGTCGCACAACTGGGTCTCAATGTCGCCGGTCCGGTATACGTACGCACAACACGCCGACGGCAGCGCATCGGTTTCGGTCGGAAACATCGACCACGTGTATGGCATGGAGTGGCGCGTCGAACTGGAACTCCGCCCGGGCAGCACGGTGCTCGAAGAGCACGTCACGCTCAACAACCGCAGCGACGTGCGCCATCGCTTCTATTGGTGGAACAACGCGGGCGTGGAGGTGAAGGACGATTCGCGCATCTATTATCCGATGCGTTTCACGGCCAGCCACGGCTTCACCGATGTGGACACCTGGCCCGTCGATTCGACCGGCAAGGATCTGAGCGTGATCCGCAACCAGACGGATGGCCCGGTTTCGCGGTTCGTCCACGGCAGCCGCGAGCCGTTCATGGGCGTATGGCGGCCGGACACCAACACAGGCATTGTGCATTACGCCGAATACGCGGCGCTCCCGGCGAAGAAGATCTGGTCGTGGGGCGTGGATGCCGACGGCCTCGACTGGCGGCGCGCACTTTCCGACAATAACAGCGCGTACGTGGAAGTGCAGGCTGGCCTGTTCCGCAACCAGGAGACCTATGCGTTTCTGGAGCCGCGGCAGACGATCGCGTTTGACGAATACTGGATGCCGGCGCGCGGGATCGGCGGCATCGCGCGCGCGAACCCGGCGGGCGTTTTGAACCTGACGCGGCATGACAAAGTACTGACGGCGGGCTTCAACGCGAACCACAAGTCAGC
>JBEKUO010000105.1:0-13818 GCA_049514955.1 Bryobacteraceae bacterium
TCATTCTTCGGCGGGCACTCCCCACTTCGTCGCGGCCGCATTTTCGAGCGCTGTGCGCGCCGACGCGCCGGCCGCACGCAAAGCGTCGTAAAAATCGCGCACGGAACACGAGCCGTCCGTATCCTGCGAACCGTATTTCGCATCGCCCGGCGCCTGGATCACCTGCACGCGCGCCCAATCGGCTTCCAGTTCATCCGCCACGATCATTGGCAGTCCGGTGCGGCAACCCGTGCCCATCTCCGAACGGTGCGCTACGATCTTCACCGTGCCGTCCGGCTCGATGCCCAGGTATACGCTGGGCTGCCACGTCTTCGCATCTCCGGCGGTGCCGTCCGGCTGCGCCCCCAGCTTCGTAACCAACGGTGCGCCGATGACCAACGCGCCGGCCGAGAAAATCTGGCCGAGAAAGCCGCGGCGCGAGACGTTGTGAGTTGTGGCGGTCATGCCTTCACCCCCGCCGCCATCTTGATCGCCTGGCGGATTCGCTGATAGGTCCCGCAGCGGCAGATGTTGCCCTGCATCTGGTCATCGATCTCGCGATCCGTGGGCTTGGGTTTGATTTTCAACATCGCGGCCGCCTGCATGATCTGCCCGCTCTGGCAGTATCCGCACTGCGGCACGTTGCAGGCCTTCCAGGCTTTCTGCAGGGGATGTTCGCCCTGGCTGGAGCCATGTCCGGCCAGCCCCTCGATGGTGGTGATGGTCTTGCCCGCCGCGGCCTGCATAGTCGTCAGGCAGCTTCGAGCCGCCTCGCCGTTCACATGTACGGTGCACGCGCCGCACAGGCCCATGCCGCATCCGAATTTGGTTCCGGTGAGGTCGAGATCGTCCCGCAGGTACCAGAGCAGCGGCATTTCTGGATCGCCCTCAAACCGGATTGCCTTGCCGTTCACGGTCAGTTGGATCATGGTGATTCCTTATGTCGGGAACTGTTTTATCAGTATACGCCCGCGCCCTACCCTGCGATTTGTGAAGAGCGCCGGAATACCAAGAGCTTTGCCGTGAAGACGTAGACAGGTTCGCCGTTCTGGTTCAATGTCCTGCTCTTCACGGTTACGATGCCTTGGTTCGGTTTCGAGCGCGACGGCGTAATTTCGACGATCTCGCTTTCCACGCGCAGCGTATCGCCTGGCCGGGTCGGTCTGGGCCACGCGATCTCGCCACCCATGCCAATCACACCGTTCGCCAACGGCAGGCCGCTGGTGACCAGCAGGCGCATGGCTGCGGCCGCTGTGTGCCAGCCGCTGGCGGAGAGTCCACGGAAGATGCTCGCCGCGGCGGCCGATTCGTCAAGATGAAATGGCTGCGGGTCAAATTCCTCCGCGAATGTTTTGATGCGGCTTTCTTCCATCAGGTAGGTGCCGGAGGTGAATTGCTGGCCGACGTGCAGGTCTTCCAGATATAGGTGGCCCATGGAAAAGGTCATGATAGCATCGCAGGCGGAACCGCCTGCGCCACCAGGGACGGCGAACTGAAGTTCGCCGCTCAGTTTCTACATTTGCTGGCCCGAGTGGGGCAGGCGCTTTCGCCTGCCAACCGCCGAGCTTTAGTTCGCGGGTCGCGGAGCTTCGTTCGCCGCAGCCCGCTAAGGCGTGCGCCACGACAGACGAAAGCGTATGTCCCACCACTGTTAAAGGTGTTGCAGGTACATTGGCAGGCTTGCGTTCATTCGTACCGGAGCGCCACCATGGGATCGACTCTTGCCGCGCGCCTCGCCGGCACATAGCAGGCTGCCAGAGCAGCCAGGATCAGGACGGCGCCGCCCGCGACGAACGTCAGCGGATCGCCGGGCGTTACGCCGTAGAGCAAGCTGGTGAGCAGCCTGGTCAATGCCAGCCCGCTGAGTGCGCCAGCCGCCACGCCCGCCAAAGCCAGCGTCATCCCCTGCCGGATTACTAGCCACACCAGATTGGCCGTATCCGCACCCATCGCCCGCCGCACGCCCAATTCCCGCGTACGCTGCGCGATGGAGTATGAGATCACTCCGTAGATGCCCACACCCGCCAGCAGCAATGCCAGCGCCGCGAACACGCCTAGCACAATCGTCTGGAAGCGCGGCTCCGCCACGGAGTCGGACACGTACTCGTCCATGGTGCGGACCTCCGAGATCGGAACTTCCTTGTCCAGCGAGTGCACCTGGCTTTCAATGGCCCGCGCCAGCAGCTTGGGATCGCCCGCGGCGCGCACCACCAGGTTCACCGGACCTGTGGGTTCCTGCAGATCGGCCAGGAACACCCCGGGCTTGGGTTGCTCGCCGAGCGATGTCTGATGCACGTCGCCCACGACTCCAACGATCTCGTAGCTTTCGTTGGGGTGCCCCCACTCCACGAACAGCCGCTTGCCAACTGGGTTCTCATTTGGGTAAAACTCGCGTGCCAGTGTCTGATTGACGACCAGCACCGGCGGCGTTCCTTTGCGATCCTGCTCCGCAAATACGCGGCCACGCACCAACGGAATCTTCAGCGCCGCGAAGTATCCGGGCATGACCACCAGCACCTCGGTTACCGGCTCGTCGCCCGGGGCCGGGGCCGGCCGATCCGCGCGATGGAAGCCGGTCCCCGGAATACCGCGTCCGAGCGGCAGGAAATGGCTGGTGCCGGCGGCTTCCACGCCTGGAACCGCGCGCACGCGCTCCAGCATTTGTGTGGTGAAATCCAGGAACTTCTCATCGCTGTTGAATCGGCCGCTGGTGTTGACTTGCATCGACAGCACGTGTGCCGCGTCAAAGCCGGGCGCTACGCCGGCGAGGCGTGCGAAACTGCGGATCAGCAACCCGGCGCCGGTGGCCAGCACCATGGCCAGCGCCACCTCGCCCACTACCAGCGCGCCACGCAGGCGGCTGCGTCCTCCGGCGATTCCCCGTGCGCCTTCCTTCAAAGGCGCGTGAATGCCGCCGCGCGCGGCTTTCCAGGCCGGGGCTAGACCGAACAGCATTCCCGTCAACACGGACAAGCCCAGCGTAAATAAGAACACGGTCGCATCGATGCGGATGGTTTTCAGATTCGAGTAAGTGGCGGTGCCGGGCAGCAAGGCGCTCAATGCGTCGGCGGTCCACAGCCCAGTCAGCAACCCGAGCGTTCCGCCCAACAAGGCCAGCAGCAGGCTCTCGGTGAGCAGCAGCCGCGCAATGCGCCAGGCATCCGCGCCGAGCGCAACTCGTATGGCGATCTCGCGGTCACGGCCGGCCGCACGCATCAGCAACAGGTTGGCCACGTTGGCGCACGCGATCAGCAGCACCAGGCCCACCGCGCCCAAAAGGACCAGCAGCGGCGTCCGCACGTCGCCCGCCACCTGCTCCCGCAGCCCTACGACGGTGGCGCCCCACTTGGCGTCGAAATCCGGCCGCTCTTTCTGAAGCTGCCGCGCCAGGATCTCCATATCGGCTTGCGCGCTCGCGAGTGTCGCGCCTTTCTTCAAGCGCGCCACCGTCTCCAGATAACGGCCGACGTCCTTAGAGCGGGCCCGGTCGATCGCCAGCGGAATGAACAGATCCGCCTTGGTGAACGGGAAGCGGAACCCGCCCGGCATCACCCCGACCACCGTCATGGATTGATTGTTCAAGCGGATCTGCCGGCCGAACACATTGCGATCGGCGCCGTAGCGGCGGCGCCAAAGCCCCTCGCTGAGGATCGCGACATTATCGTTGCCCGGAGTGTCCTCTTTGGGTGTGAACCAGCGCCCGAGCAGCGGCCGCACTCCCATGATGGGAAGAAAATCGGCGGACACGATGAGAGCGTCCACCTGCTCTGGCTCGCCATCGCCCGCCAGGCTCTGCGGCCATTCGAGCAGCGCGGCGATGCGCTCGAAGGAGTGGTTGCGCAACTGCCATTCCAGGAAATTAATGGGGTTTACCACGTTGGTCTTGCCAGTGGCCGGCGCCTTCTCCCAGACCATCGCTAACCGGTCCGGTTGTTCGAAAGGCAGCTTCGCGATCATCACCGTGTTCACCACGCTGAAGATAGCGGTGTTGGCGCCGATGCCCAGCGCCAAAGCGAGCACGGCCGTCACGGTCAGGCCAGGGCTCTTCGCCAGGAGGCGGAAGCCATAGAGCAGGTCTTTACGCATCAAGTACCTCCGGGAGTGTGCCTGTTGCGTTGCAATCCTGCTACCAGAGCGAGTTCCAATCGGCGTTGGCTTTTTGGAAGCAGGGTGACGCATGGTTGTCCGATGGTGGGATGGCTCGTCCCGAAAGCGGAACAGTGAGCCAGCGCGAACCTTCACAATCGTGGGATTGCGCATGGTTCATATATATGTTAACCTAGGCAATGAATGCGTCGGCCTGTTGCGTGCGCAGGCCCGCAAATGAACGCGGTGTATGCCGTTTGCATAAACGGCACATCTCCAGGGAGCGACTACTATACGGCCCTGGATGAGACGGACAAAGCGAAACTGAATGCGCTATTTGCTCGAATGGCTGAGCACGGCGTGATCAAGAACGAGACCAAATTCAAGAAGATTACCGGCACGGAGTTTTTCGAGTTCAAGAGTCATCAAATACGAATGCCCTGCTATTACGTTCCGGGCCGATTGTTGGTTATTACCCACGGCTTCAATAAGAAAACAGATCGAATGCCTCCCGCCGAGATCGCCAGGGCGGAACGCATCAGGCGGGAAGATGCCGAATATTTCGCAAGCCAGGGAGATACAGCCAAATGGCGCAATTGAAAGATCAATTTCAAGAATTCGTCTCCGACACCAACCGCCGGCGACTCTATGAACGCGAGGCTCTGGCCCTGGAGGCTTCGGAGTTGGTTTCGCAACTGATGCAACAGCAGAGGATCAGCAAAACCGAGCTCGCTGCGCGTGTGGGCACCTCAAAATCCCACATCACGAGCCTGCTGAGCGGTTCGCGGAACATGACCATGCACACGCTCGCAGACCTGACCTTCGCGCTTGGTTACAAGGTCGAACTTAAGGCCAGCGCGCAAGGCCGACGGGCTCCTCAGCCAAGGGGCGGGCAGACAGCTCACCAAAAGCCTATCCGCTCCGGTTTACTTGGACCCTCACGGTCGCGTCCTCTTCGATCGGGTCTAATAGCTTCCAGGGCCGAGAAATCGTAAGACGAATTCTGGTATGCCGACTTGGCAGGCGAAAGCGCCTGCCCCTTTTATTCGTATCGCAGGGCCACCATCGGATCGACGCGCGTCGCGCGCCGCGCCGGAATCAGGCACGCCCCTAGCGCCACCACCCCGAGCAGCGCCGCCACCAACGCGAACGTGGTCGGGTCCGACGGCTTCACTTCAAACAACAGGCTGGTCAGCAGACGCGAGGCCGCCAGCGCGCCCGCGAGCCCCACCGCCAATCCCGCCAGGATCGGCCGCAAGGCGCGCGCGATCGTCAGCCGCAGAATGTTCTCCCGCTGCGCGCCCAGCGCCAGGCGCAGCCCGATCTCCGGCGTGCGCTGCACTACCGCATATGAGACTACGCCATAGACTCCCACCACCGACAACACCAGCGCCACACCGGCGAACAGCAGCAGCAACAACGCCTGGAAGCGGCGCTGCGCCACCGAGGCGGAGACCACCTCCTCCAGCGTCTCGACGCGCGTTACGGGCTGGTCTTTGTCGATGGCCCAAACCTGCCGCTGTACCTCGCGCAGGATACTGCGGGGCGCGCCGGCCGTGCGGATCGCGAAATCCGCCACAGGCACGGGGTAGAGGCTGGTCTGCGCGGCAGGGAAGAAGACTTGCGGATGCACCTTTTCGGTCTGCCCCTCAAGATGTACCTCGCCCACCACGCCTACGATGGTTTCCCAATCGTGCTTGCCGGAGCGGCGGATGCGATGGCCAATTGCGTCGCCGTTGGGGAATAGCTTGCGCGCCAACACCTGGTTGACGATGGCCACCGGCGGCGCTCCATCCTTGTCGGCGGGCGTGAAACCGCGGCCCTTCAGAATCGGGATGCCCAGCGTCTCGAAATAGCGCGGGCTGACCGGTTCGAAATCGGCATCGCGGAGGCGGTAATCCGGCTCGGAGCCGGGACCTTCCGGCGTCTCGTAAACGCTGCCCCAACCGCCGCGCATCGGGCCGCAGAACGTGAAACCCGCGGATTGTACGCCGGGCAAGCGTTCGACGCGTTGTTCAAGCTCCTGAAAAAACGCCAGCCGCCGCGCGCCATCCGGATAGCGCAGATCCGGCAGATTGACACGCGCCATGAGCACGCGGTCGGGCTGAAAGCCGAGATCGACGCCCGTCACGCGCACGAAGCTCTTCCACAGCAGTCCGCCGCCCACGAGTAGCATCAGGGCCAGGGCTACTTCGGCGGCCATCAGGGCGCTCCGCCAGCGTAACACGGCGCCACTGCCCGTGCTACGCTCGGCGGATTTCAGCGCCAGGTTCGGCCGGATCCCGGACACTTGCCACGCCGGAATCATCCCAAACAGAAACACCGTGAACGACGCCAGCAGCGCTGTGAAACCGAGCACGCGCACGCTTAACCCGGCGGTATCCAGACGCGGAATATCCTTGGGCGCGATCGAAACCAGAAGGTCGCGCGTCCACGCGCCGAGCACTAGCCCGAGCGCGCAGCCCAGCACGGCCAGTATGGCGCTTTCAACCAGCAACTCGCGAACGATGCGCCAGCGGCCGGCGCCCATGGCTAGGCGGATGGCGACCTCGCGGCTGCGTCCCGCCGAACGCGCCAGCAACAGGTTGGCCACGTTCGCGCACGCGATCAGAAGCACCAGACCGACTGCCCCGAGCAGCACCAGCATGGCGGTGCGCACGCGGCGCACTATGTCCGAGCCTAGCGGCGCCACGCCGACCGCGATCTTTCCGTTGGTATTCGGGTACGCCTTCGCCAGCCGTGCCGAGATCGTCAGCATCTCGCTCTGCGCCTGCGCCAGCGATGCGCCAGGCTTTAGGCGCGCGATCGCGTGGTCGTAGTGCTCACCGCGATTGTGCAGGATATCCGGCGGCCAGCAATCCGGCACGACGAATAGCATTGGCTGGCGAGCGGTAAACTCCTCGGGCGGCTGGAAACCGGCCGGCAGCACGCCGATCACCTGGTATGCCTCGCCATCCAACGTGATCGTGCGGCCGATCACGCCGCGGTCACCGCCCAGGCGCTGCTGCCACAATTCGTGGCTGATCACCACCACATGCCGCGCGCCGTAGCGGTCCTCCTCCGGCAGAAAGCCGCGGCCCATCGCCGGCTGCACGCCCAGGATGTCCAGGAAATTATCGCCCGCCTGAATGCCGAAGATGCGCTCCGGCGTGCCCGCGCCCGTCAGGTTCATGCCCGGCGTGCCCACATGCGAAATACCCGTGAATACGTGGTTCTGGTTGTAGTCCGCCATGTTGGCCGGCGCTATGCCGCCGCGCGCATCCGGGTCGTTGCCCTGGTGCTCGTAGAACGCCACGAGCCGCTCCGGGTGCGGGTACGGCAAGGGGCGCAGCAGCACCGCGTCGATCACGCTGAAAATGGCGCTGTTCACCCCGATTCCCAGACCCAACGTCGCCACTGCGACGATGGTGAAGCCCGGCGTGCGCGCCAGGAGCCGGCCCGCATGGCGTATTTGTTGCATTGCGATATTCTACTCCGTGACTTTCGCGGTCACCACCAGGATAAGCGCCTGGTCCGGCGCCCCCATGTTGGACTTCCCTACCACCACTTTCTGGCCTTCGCGAATCGTGATCTCCGTATTGATCCCGGCATCCATGCCACCGGGTACACGCAGGGAAAGGCTCAAAGTGTCCAGCCGGATTAGACGTCCTCCCGGGTCTTCCGTCACGGCGGAAGGCCTGACGACAAATTCATACGGAGTTTTGGAGGCGTCCACGCCGGTGGTGCCGATCACTCCCTTGGCGTGTGCCGCATTGCCGGGTTGAGTCCGCACCAGGATCGTGTCCAGTACGCGGAAGCTCTTGTATGCGAAGATGCCCTTCAGCTCTTTGGTCACCTGCTGTAAATCGGCAGGCACTTCATTGGAGCCATCGGCGTGCTCGGACGCCAGCAGCAGATAGGCAGTCAAGTTGATATCCTTGGGCGCCGCGGTCGGCACATCCAAACGCTTGACGGCATCCTCGATCGCCGACATGACATCCGACGGCGCGCTGACCGCCAGCACATGCAGGTCCCGGTCGGCCTTTATGCCGTAGCCGAACACCGCCAGCACACCGGCGAGATCCCGCACATCGGCATACTTCACCTGAAAGATGCGCTGTTGGTTAGGCGCCGGCCTGGGAGTCTCCGACGGCGGGGCAGCCGTCTGCGCCGAAAGCACGCCAGCCACTGCCCCGACAAGCACGACAAATAAGATTCGCTTCACGATTTTCATGTTCAATCTCCTTGAGGTTTCTGATCCACCAGCCAGTAAATAACGATATTCGGGTCATCGGTGACGAAATGCACCAGCAGCGGAGCACTGGGCTGGACCGCCTGCGCATGATGCAGCGGCGCGCGGCCGTGCCTGTGAACCACCCGGTGTCTGACCGGCACGGCTTCGACGGGCGGCGCTACGGACGCTGGCGCGGGCGCCGCGCGAGCCGGCGCCAGTTTCTTCGCGACCTGCGGGGGTTTGCCCGAACGCCACGGCAGAGACAGAATCGCCGCCAGCACCAGCGCCGCCGCCAGCGCCAGTTTCCAGTAGGGCACAGCGCCTCGGACTTCTTCCGCCGTCACGCGCGCCATCACCCGCCGCCGCACTTGCGCCACCATCGCGTCTTCAAGCGGCTCTTCCCGCAGCTCGCTCAACAGCTCCTGGCCGGCGCGCAGCTCTTCCACCAGCGCGCGGCAGTCCGGGCACGCGCCCAGATGCGGTTCGATGCGCGCCATCCGCCGGGCCGGCAAATCGCCTCCGGCATACAACGCCACATCGGCTTCGAATTTCGGGCAGCTCATGTGTGCCTCCTCAACATCCGTCCGGTAAACTCGCGGAGCTTCAGGCGCGCGGAGCAGATCTGCGAGCGCACCGTCACCTCCGCCGTGCCGAGAATCTGCGCGACCTCCCGCGTGGACAGGCCCTCCACGTCGCGCAGCACCAGCGCCGTACGTTCCTTCTCGCCGAGCCGGCTCAGCGCGCGCCGGACCATTTCCCGTTGCTCCGCCCGCTCCATCCCGTGATGCGCATCCGGCTGCGGCGCAGCGGGGTCTGGCGTTTCTTCGAGGGCCACCAAGCGAACCCGCGCGCGCAGTATGTCCCGGCAGACATTCACCGTCACGCGGAACACCCAAGGCTCGTAGCCCCGCTCGGCGTCCAACCGCCCCATATGCTTGTAGAGCCGCAGGAAGACTTCCTGGGCGGCATCCTGGGCGTCCTGTGGGTTGTTTAGCAGGCGCAAAGCCACGCGGAGCACCCGGCGCTCGCACTGCGTCATGATCCGCTCGAAGGCGGCCAGCTCGTCCGACCTTTCCAGGTGGTAAACGGTCACGGGCAGCGCGATTCCTTGCGTTTCCATCTCTGATAGGTATTACTGCCGGGGAGGCCGAAACGTTGAGAGCATTTTAGCGGCGACGTCTGTCGGCTGCCAGGAATGTCCGGGTCGCAAACGGCCATGCCGGTTCCAGGTCCAGCCCGCGCTGGGATCGAGCTTGCGGCCGGCTCGGTCGTGCCGGAAGCGCAGACAATCATGCGCCGCACGGCGGCATGGCGCGGCGCATTCGGTGGACGGTTATTGAACAGTGAAACTATTGGTGGTTGTGTATGAGCCTTTAGCAGTGGTGATCGTCACCGGCCCGGTGGTCGCGCCCGGCGGCACAGTGACCTGGACCGAGCGGACCGAGGTAGCTCGAAAGCTGGTGGCGGGCGTGCCGTTAAAGACGACTGACTTGGCGCCCAGCAGATAGTTCCCCCATAAGATCACCGACTGACCTGCTGTCGCACCGTCCGGGTAGAAGTCCTGAGACTACCGGAGTTGGCTTCGGCAGCCCGACATCCATGCTGAAGATCGCGCCGAAGCCTGGGGAATTGCCGCCGCGCGTGGTCACAAAGTAAAGCTTGCCATCCATGCCTTCGATGAGCTGGCAAGCGCATAGACCCTGCGAACCGGTAAGCTGGTAAACTATCGAGAGTTGCCCGGTGGAAGGATTATAGCGGAAAATCCTATTGGAGTTGTTGGTAGTCCCGTAGAAATTGCCGTCGGAAGCCTCAAGCAGCGTCCCAAGGCCGCTGCCATAGTTGCACCCAGGCATCGCCGGGAAGCTTGCCACTGTACTGAACTGACCGGAAAGCGTCGCCCGATAGATCTGTCCGGTGTTGTTAACGCCGCCTATGACGTATGGCGCGTAGAGGTTGCCGTCCGTCCCCGCGACCAATGCCTCAGTGGTTTTGACCCTCCCCGAGATTTCTGTGTTTGTGTCGCGAATGAGATTTGTCGGGATCGCGTTCTCATACCGACTGGTTGACGGCGTTAAGACACATGCCGCGCACTCCGAACTTGGGGAAGAATCGGGGGAGCCTTCACCCCGCTCGCAGGCGCCTCAGGGCTTCGACTCGAAGACGGCATGCACGGTGTTCGAGTGTCCAGGCCCCACCGGTACGCTCTGCGTCAGGTCGTAGTAGCCCTCGGCTGAAAATACGGCTTCGTACGTGCCGGCAGCCAGCTTCGCGGTGAAGGGCGTCCGGCCGATGGGCGCGCCATACATGTTGACCTGCGCGCCTTGGGGAATCGAGGTAAATGCCACATCGACCAGGAATTTGGCGGGATCAAGTTTGATTTCGCCGTCGATGTAGACGCTGATCCGAGTACCCTCCGGGAGCGGGTCGTCTTTGTCAAATGTAAAGAGCAAGGATGGCGCCGGCGGCCCGCCCACGGCCTCCGCGGCCACTGTCGCGCCGCCCGTTTGTCGACCTCCATGGCCGTCCTTCGCCACGCGTATGGCCACATTGTCGCCGTTCAACAGCGAGACGGAGTCGAGGGTTACCCCCAGTCTCCCGCCTCGCCCCATGCGCGTCTTAGGCTCGACCTCGGTTATGTTGGCTGTAGCTCTGCCGCCGCGCGCAATCACCAGCACACCGTCGATTCTGAGGTCGTCCAGAATCTCAAAATCCGCTTGGTCGCCGGGCCGCATGTACATGAAACTGAGATCGCGGGTCAGACGCAGCCGGATCGGTGTGGCATCGCGCAGAGCCAGCGCCACGGGGATGATGGCTTGGTTCGTGCCAGCGGGTGGCGCTGCAGCGGGCGTGGCCGGCGAACTGTTGCCAGTCCCATTCCGCGCCATCATGGCAGCCAGTATGTTTTCCGAAACGCCCGCCTTCCTGAGCGCGATCGTGTCCTCGGACGAAAGCGCATACTTTCCCGGCTGCTGGTCGATCATCGCCACGATGGTCTGTTCGGCTACGCCGGCCTTAACGAGTTTCCCGATAGTGGCGTCGTCAAGCAGCGCTTGACCATAGGCTACGAAAGACGCCAGGGCCAGCGAAACGGCGATTCGGCGTGCGGGCATGTATAGTCCTTTCACCGGCCCTCTGCCGCGCGCGGGCTGGGCCCCTCAAACCATCTTGAGCCGAACACGGTCTGGCAGCAAGGTTAACGATAGATAACAGCGCGGCGCGGATCGGCTGCGGAGCCCTTCCTCGGTCTGCCCCGCTGCCTACAGACTCGGCGGCCCTCCCGCCTCCGCCACCTCGAGATACACCTCTAGCACCTCCCGCGCCGTCCGCTCCCAGCTATAGCGCGCAGCCTGCGCCTTGCCTCTGGCGATCAAATCTTCGCGCAGATTTTCGTCCAGCAGCACCTCCTGAATGCCGCGCGCGATCTCGAACACGTTCTCCGGATTCACCAGCAGCGCCGCATCGCCCACCACCTCCGGCAGCGAGCTGACGTTGGAAGTCACCACCGGCGTGCCGCAAGCCATGGCCTCCAGCGGCGGCAGCCCGAATCCTTCGTAGAGCGACGGAAACACGAACACCGCCGCATGCTCAAAAAAAATGCGCAGCGTCTCGAACGGCACGAACCCGAGGAACCGCACCACCTTTTCCACGCGCGCCTGGTTCACTGCCCGTCGCACCGAAGGATAGCGCGAGATCTCGTCGCCGATGACGATCAGGTGCAGGTCGCGGTAAACCGGATGCCGCGAAAGCTGTTCGCGCACCACCGCGAAAGCCTCCACGAGCCGCGGAATGTTCTTCTGCGGCCGTATGTTGCCGGCATACAGCAGGAATGGATACTGGATCTGGTAGCGCTCCAGGATGCGTGCGCGCGCCAATCGTTCGCCGTCGGGACCGGCCACCCCCGCGTCACCGGCCAGCGCCCGCTGGAAGAACTCCGGGTGCGGCGCGTTGTACACCAGCCGTATGCGGCCCTCCGGAATGCCCAGAGTGTCCCGCACATCGCGCCGCGTGGCTTCCGAGACCGCGATGATGCGTTTGGCGCGCAGCAATCCGCGGCGCAGTAGGAATCGGCGCAGATCCATCCGCAGCCCCGAGCCGGTCTCAAACAGCAGGCTCGCCATGTCGTGTATAGTCACCACATAACGCTCCCGCATAAACAGCGGCACCTGGTTCAACGGAATGTGTACCAGATCGGGCGCCTGCCGCCGCAGGAATAACGGGAACGCGACGTGATTCAGGTAGTAGGAGTCGGTCTTGCGGTAGACGGTGGTCTTGAAGTTGGGGGGCAGGTCGGCAAAAGTTTTTACGTCCTCGGGCAGTGCCACCAGAACGTAGTCATTTGACTGATCGATGGCCGCCAGCGCGTGCAGGAGGCTCCGTATGTAAGTGCCTATGCCGAAGTCCCGCACCCGCCGGACATCGATTACGATGCGCAGGGGCATGGCCCGCCATCAGGCCCGCGTGAGGGCGGGCTCGCGTGCGGCCACCGCCTGGCGCTTCCACGCGTACAGCGGAAATCGCCCGGTCAGTACTTCGACCTTGCGCCGCACGCCGGCAATGGCGTCGTCCGAGGAAATGTGCTCCAGAACTTCGGCGATCAGCGCGGCCACTTCGCGCATCTCCGGCTCGCGAAAACCGCGTGTGGTCACCGCCGGGCTCCCCAGGCGTATGCCGCTGGGATTGAGCGGCGGATTCACATCGAACGGAATGGCATTCTTGTTGACGGTAATGCGCGCGCGGTCCAGAGCCGCCTCGGCTTCCTTGCCGCGAATGCCCTTGGAGAAAACGTCCACCAGCATCAGGTGCGTGTCGGTGCCGCCGGAGACCACGCGAAAGCCAGCATCCATCAGTCCGCCCGCCAGCGCCTTCGCATTGGCCACCACCTGCTTCTGGTATTCCACGAAGCCGGGATCCATGGCTTCCCGGAAGCATACTGCCTTGGCCGCCACGATATGCACCAGCGGTCCGCCCTGGAAGCCGGGGAAGACGGCTTTATCGATGGCTGCCGCGAATTTCTCCTTCGATAGAATCAATCCCGCGCGCGGCCCGCGCAGCGTCTTGTGCGTGGTGGTAGTGACGATGTCGGCCCACTGGCAAGGATTGGGATGCAGCCCCGCGGCGACGAGGCCCGAGATGTGCGCCATATCCACAACGAACACTGCGCCCACTCGATCGGCGATCTCGCGGAAGCGTGCGAAGTCCAGCACCCGCGGATACGCGCTCGCTCCCGCCAGGACCATCTTCGGCTTGTGCTCCTCGGCCAGCCGCTCGAGTTCGTCGTAATCGATGCGCTCGTCGTCCTTGCGCACGCCGTAGGGCACGATGTTGTAGGTCTTGCCGGAGAAGTTGAGTTTGTGTCCGTGGGTCAGGTGGCCGCCGTGCGCCAGGTTCATTCCCAGGATGGTATCTCCCGGCTGCAGCACCGCCGCGTAGGCCGCTTGATTGGCCTGCGAGCCGGAGTGCGGCTGCACGTTGGCGTGCTCGGCCCCAAACAGCTTTTTGGCCCGCTCGCGCGCCAGATTCTCCACGATGTCGGTGAACTC
>JBEKUO010000106.1:0-13773 GCA_049514955.1 Bryobacteraceae bacterium
TTCTTTTTGCTCTCGGCCTGTACTAACCGCGACCGTGCTGCCGGTACAGCCTACCTGAAAGCTCAATCCGCGCTGCGCTCGGGGGATTTCGGCCCATCGTTTGCCATTGCCCGCGATGGCCTGCGACGGTGGCCCGACGGCGGCTGGGGTTGGAAGTTCCGCCTCGTATCGGCTGAAGACCTGATCTACCTGGGCCGCGTAAGAGATGCCGATGCCGTCTTGGAATCGGCTCCGGGGCCGTCCGACGTGGGCCTACAGGCCCGGCTCATGATGGATCGTGCGAGGGTTGCTCTCAACTTGGGGTCTGGGAAAGGGCCGCAGCTCATGCGCGACGCTCTGAAGGCAGCAGTTGCTTCCCAGGATGCCGCCGTCGTCTGCATGGTCCGGCTACGCTTGAGCGAGATCGTCGCGACAGTCAATGAGGCCGACGTGTACGACCGTGCGGCCCTCGCCGATGCGGAGTACGCGCGCGATCCGTTCCTGCTGACTTGGGCGCGGATGGAACTCGGCTTCAACCGGGCCAGGTTTTCGCGGTTCGACGAAGCCATACCCTTCCTGGACGAAGCGCAAGAGAGCGCCCGGCAATGTGGCGCCAAATACCTTCTGTCGGCTGCCCTCGGCAACTTGGGGTGGTGCTACGTTATGCTCGGCGACATTGATCGCGGCCAGGGCTACTACAGCCGCGCCGAAGCCCTCAGCGGCCAGATCGGCGCTAAAGACGCCCAGCAGAAATGGCTAGGGGCTCTCGGGGCCATCCACATGCGGCGGGGCGATTTGGATCGCGCGGCGAGCTACCAACAGCGCGCAGCCACACTGGCGCGGTACATCGGCAACGACGCTTGGTCGGCCATAGCATTCACAAACCTGGCGCAGATATCGCTCGAAAAAGGAGACTTGGCGGCCGCGCGGTCCTTCAACGATCGGGCGCTGGAAATCAAACGACGCCTGGGTGACGAGTGGTCGTTAGTCTATTCCGAACTGATCGCAGCCGGAATCGATATGAAGGCTCGGCAATACAAGCAGGCTGAGAGCGGCTACCGGACAGCGATCGAGCGGGCGCCGCGAGCACACGCGCCGGACGTTCTATGGCAAGCATACGGTGGGTTGGCGGCCCTCTATCAAGAGACCGGCAGACCGAAGCTGGCTGAAGCTCAATTCCGTAATGCCATCGACACCATCGATCGCGAGTGGAACAAGCTCACCGCTGGCAACTGGAAAACCACCTTTCTGGCGCCGGCTACTCTGATCGGTTTCTTTCGGGACTACGTCGATTTCCTCATCGAGCGCGGCGAGGCGGAGAAAGGTCTCGAAGTAGCCGAGTCGTCCCGCGCGCGGGTTCTCAATCAACGTCTGGAACATCGGGGAGCGATTCCACCAAACTTCCAGCTAGGCAAGCTGCTCAACGCGGCGCGAGAGTCTCAAACAGTGATCTTCTCCTATTGGCTGACTCCAAAAAGGTCCGCCGCGTGGGTGATCGGTTCCGGGCACCTTTCCCGGTTCGATCTTCCGCCGGAGCAGGAGATCGCCGGGCTGGTGCAGAAGTACACAAACACCATCACCCAAGGCGGCGATCCCCGAACGCAAAACGACCCCGTCTCATCCGCCCTGTACCAGGCAGTTCTGGCTCCGGTTGCCAAGCTAATCCCGCCCGGATCGAACGTAATCATCGTCCCCGACGGCGCCCTCCACCAGCTCAACTTCGAAACCCTGGTGGTGCCCGGCCCTCACCCGCATTACTGGATCGAAGATGTCGCCATCGCCACCGCGCCCTCGCTCCGCGTGCTGGGCGGCAATGACAACAGGCCGGCCCGCACGCCCAAGCTGCTGCTCTTGGGCGATCCCGTGCTCACCGGTCAGGAGTTCCCGCCCCTGCCAAACGTCGCCCACGAGATCGCCGCCGTCGAAGAAGACTTCCCGCCGCTCAACCGCGCCGTGTTCACCGGAGCCGGCGCGGTTCCGGGACAATACGCGAAATCGTCGCCCGCGAACTTCACCAACATCCACTTCGCCACGCATGCCACCGCCAACCGCGAGAGCCCGCTCAACTCCGCCATTATCCTCTCGCACCAGGGAGAGAACTACAAGCTGTACGCGCGGGATGTGGCGGGCGTGCCGCTCACCGCGGATCTGGTCACTCTTTCCGCGTGCAGGAGCGCCGGGGCCAAAGCCTACTCCGGCGAAGGCTTGATGGGCTTCGCTTGGGCGTTCCTGCAGGCCGGCGCGCAGAACGTGATCGCCAGCCTCTGGGACGTGGACGACGCCAGCTCCGTGGAGATTATGCGCCGCCTCTACAAGGAGATCGTTGCCGGCCAGACGCCTGCGCGCGCCCTACGCGCCGCCAAGTTGGCTCTTCTGCACTCCGGCAATCGCGGCCGGCTGCCGTATTATTGGGGCCCGCTGCAGGTCTTCACGCGGGAAATCGGGGCTGCGCCGCGAAAATCTCCGTAGCTTGCCGAGCATTTTCGGGCATTTTCAGTTTTCCCTTGACAGCGACCCGCCGCCCGCTTACAATCGCCCTGTATCTCAGGTTGCAACGCGGCCCATTATCCCAAATAGCGGTCGCGTTTCGCCTCAATTTCCGAGAAAGGAGGCCGGGAAATATGAAACTGAAGAAGCTCATTATCAGCCTGATGATTTCTCTGGGCGTGCTGGCTGTCGCAATGTACACCGTCGGAAACCAATCAGGCAGCTACGCCCAATCGGGAGGCGGGGGGACTGGGGGCGGCCAAGGCGACGGCACACCTGGTTAGCTAATGCTTAGCCCTGTAAGCTGATCGTTCGCGGTGGCCGGCGGGATGCGCTGGCCACCGACGCTCCACACGCTCATTCGGATCGCGCCTTTCCTTGAAGCTGCGCCTCAAAACGAACGCCGGTCTGCGAGATAGCTTGCAGTTGATCGTCGCGTTCCTCCTGTTCCTGATCCAGAACGGCGGGCAGGGCCTCCCCCTTCCTTTCCTCATCCGCGACGTAACCGTAGTTGACGTCCTGCACGGCTCGCTCCGCGCCGGCATGAGCGTCGAGATTGTCGGCCACAAAATCTTGAGCCTGACTCCGGCGACCGAAGTCCCTTCACACGTGGAGTCCCAGATCATCGACGCCGGCGGAAAGTTCCTAATACCCGGCCTGTGGGACATGCATGTCCACATTTTTTTCGATCCTCCAACCTATTTTCCCTTGCTGCTTGCAAACGGCGTCACTGGAATCCGGGACATGGGGGGGCCCGCCGACTGGCTCCTCTCGTGGCGGCGTCAGGTCGACCGGGGATATGTCATCGGTCCCCGCATGGTGGTGGCTGGATCGTATCTGGACGGTCCCACCTCACATCAGGCTTTCGCGGTGCGGATCGGCACCCCCGATGAGGCGCGGCGAGCCGTGACGTCTCTGGCAGCGCGCGGTGTGGACTTCATCAAGATAATGTCGGTCGTTCCGCGCGAAACATATTTCGCGGTAGCCAGGGAGGCGCATCGTCAAGGCATTCCTTTCGTGGGCCACGTTCCGGAAGCGGTGTCGCCGGCCGAGGCCTCCCAGGCTGGGCAAAAGAGCCTCGAGCATCTGTTCGGGATACTGGCGGCTTGCGCGCTCCACGAGCCGGAACTTCGTGGCCATATCCGGCCCGATCCAGCCGGCCGCGAATTCCACACCTACGAGACCATCCTGGCGGAATTCAGCGATACGGCCGAAGCGAGGCTCCTCGAAGAATTCCGAAGGAATGGCACGTGGCAGACCCCCACGCTGACGATCTGGTCGGTGCGCGCCTCGCTGGACGATCCACGCTTGTACCAGGACCCGGCCTTGAGTTATGTCAGCCGCGCCATGCGTGCGGAGTGGGACCCCAAGACCGACTATCGTCTCCGGGATATGACCCCCGCCGACATTGCCCTGGCTAAACGGCTACTCCGGCGCTGCTTCCAAATTGTGCACAGCATGCAACTGGCCGGCGTCGGCATCCTGGCGGGAACCGATACGCCGTTCCCATTCTGCGTTCCCGGCTTCAGCCTGCATGATGAGTTGGAGCTGCTGGTCGAAGCGGGCCTGTCGCCGCTCGAAGCTCTGCAAAGCGCCACCATCCGGCCAGCCGAGTTCCTGGGCAGGGATCGCGCCCTCGGCACGGTAGAGCAGGGAAAAATCGCCGACCTCGTGCTCCTCGACGGCAATCCGCTCGAAGATATTCGCAACACACGAAAAATAGCGGCGGTCGTGGTCAACGGCGTCTATCTACCACGCGGGATTCTCGACCGAATGCTGGCCGAAGTGCGCAAGTAGCGCGCTGCGTGGCGCAGGCACTTTTGCCTGCCGCGCCGGCACTCCTGCCGGCGCAGGCGAGCTTTGCTCGCCTATCGCGCCACTTGCTTAGTCCCGCAGAATCAACACGTTACAAAGTGGGCTTCAGGGCGGCGCGGAATGCCCGCTGGGCCGGTCGATCTTCAGTTCGCCGTCTGTTGTATTCTGAACCAAATGCTGCGAGACCTCCATTTCGCCATTCGCACGCTCCTGAAGAACCGCCTATCCACGCTTCTCATCGTATTAGTTCTTGCCCTCGGGATCGGAGCGGGCGCGGTGGTACTCAGCGCAGTGAGGAGCGTGTTATTACTCCCCGTGATCGTCCCGCATCCTGAGGAGTTAGTGATGATTTGCGAGACGGATCCCCACTCCCCGATGGATCCGGTATCTTATCCGAATTTCCTCGACTGGCGGGCGCAGAGTCGGGTCTTCGCGGAGTTGTCTGCGTTTCAAGTCTGGAACTTCAACCTGAGGAGCGGAGAGACCGCCGTGCACGTGCGAGGCGCATGGGTATCCACTAACTACTTCCAGTTGTGGCAACTCCCGCCGATTATCGGAAGAACCTTCGTCGCCGAGAGCGGCAGCGTCTCCGCGCGGCCCGAGGTGGTAGTGAGCTACGGATTCTGGCAACGCCGGTTCGGCGGCGACAGGCGTATTCTGGGACGCACCCTGGATCTCGATGAGATCGGTTACACGGTGATCGGGGTCATGCCGGCATCCTTCACTTCGACGCCCGCTTCCGCCCCGACCGAAGTGTGGGTCCCCATCGATCTCCACGCGGATCGACTGATGGATCGGGGGGAGCATCTCGATCTGTTCGCCTACGGCCGCATGAAACCAGGCGTCACTATTGGGCGAGCCCAGTCGGAGATGGACACCATCGCACGCCGCCTGGCCAAAGAGTTCCCTGGCGTGGACACCGACGTCGGCGTCAGACTAACTCGCCCGGGCGAGTTGACCGTTGGCCCGATCCGGCCGACACTGCTCATTCTTTCCGGCTCGGTGATCGCGGTTGCGTTGCTGGTGTTTGCCAATGTGAGCTGCCTGATGTTGGCCCGTGCAGGCGCGCGGCGCAATGAGATCGCGGTTCGCACGGCCCTCGGCGCCAGCCGCTGGCAAACGGCGCGGCCTTTCGTCGCCGAGAGCATGCTGGTGGCGTTGGCCGGTGGCTGTCTCGGCGCGCTGCTGGCACGTGCAACTCCCACGCGCCTCCTGGCATTGGCTTACTTGCGCGACGGCAGAGGTGACATTGAGGTCAGCGGCGCCACGCTGGCATTCGCGGTATTGCTGGCAGTGTCCGGAGGACTTCTATGGGGTGTCATCCCGCTTCTGCGTGGCGCTCCCAAGGACCCCAGCGAGCCGTTGAAGGAGACCGGCCGGACCACAGCGGGCGGTTGGTGGCTGAACCGTTTCGCCGCCGTTCTCGTCGTGGCCGATATCGCGCTGGCCCTGACGTTTATGTTTGTGGCGGGTCTGTTGGTGCGGGGGTACGCGCGCCTGCAGTCGGTCAACCCAGGCATTAACCCCGATAAGCTGCTTACCATGCAGGTCGCACTCCCCCGTGCAAGATACACCGGCGATGTAGGCGTCACGGCGTTTTACCGCCAGCTCCTGGAAAGGGCAGGGAATATTCCGGGCGTGGATTCCGCCGCCGCGGCTTCTTTCCTGCCATTGAGCGGATATTGGGCCTACACTCCCTTACAGGTCGCGGGCAGCGGATACGTCGTCCATCAGCCGGTGACCGACTACCTTATAGTCACTCCAGGCTACTTCCACACCATGCAAATTCCAATACTGAAGGGCCGAGCATTTGCAGAGACGGACGACGCGGGCTCGGCATTGGTCGCCATTGTCGACGAGCTCGCCGCTAAATTCTACTGGCCTGGACGGGATCCGCTCGGTACGCGGCTGCGCGTGCGTACGTGGAAGCCCGATAGCCCCTGGCTCACCGTAGTGGGCGTGGTGGGCCGCGTTCAGCACTACGCCCTGGACCGGGACGCCGGTCCCCTCCTATATCTGCCCTTTGCGCAAACCCCGCAACTCGAAATGCGGCTTGCCGTCCGGACTACAGTAGAGCCGCGCAGTCTCGCCGAAACCGTGGTCCGGACGCTCCGGCCGCTGAACCGCGATCAGGCGGCGTTCAACATCGGCACGATGGGAGAATCGCTCTCGCAAAGAATGGCATTCCGGCGCTTTACTACAGCGATGCTCACTGCTCTTGCGCTGGTGGCGCTAGTAGTCGCCGCGGTTGGCGTATTCGGGGTCCTGTCCTATGCGGTCAGCCAGCGCACTCAGGAGATCGGGATCCGTATGGCGCTAGGCGCGCAACCCTTCGCCGTGCGCCGCATGGTTGTTGGCGAAGGCATGCGCTTGGTTCTCCGCGGTCTGGCGATCGGTGCGGTCCTGGCGGCGCCGGCGGCGGACCTGCTATCCAATCTGATTTTCGGATTGAAGGCAGCCGATCTTCCCGTCCTCGCCGGAGTCAGCGCGGTGCTCGTAATGGCAGCTCTCCTGGCCTGTTACCTGCCCGCCCGGAAGGCCTCCACAGTGGACCCCATGGTCGCGTTGCGGCATCAGTGACCAGCGCCGCGATGACGCGCCACATGCAGCTTTAACTTCCTGAACCTAAAGGCTTCCCGCTAACTGTCCGACGGGATCCGCCTGCCCCTGTGTTACCGTTATTTCGAGAGGATCCAGTATCGGTCGGGCAGTCCCCAAAGCCGCACAAACAGAAAAATTACCGAACGAAGCCAAAATATGCGGGTATTACGTACCCCGCAAATGGGGGTAGCAGCACCGAGAGTAGCAGCGATGCGCATCGCCATCGTATCCGACATCCACGGCAACCGAACCGCGTTTGAAGCAGTCCTGGCGGATCTGCGGCAAACCTCTCCCGACTTGATCCTTCACGGCGGCGATCTGGCTGACAGCGGAGCTAGTCCCGTCGAGATTGTGGACCAGATTCGCGATCTCGGCTGGCAAGGCGTCGTAGGCAACACGGATGAAATGCTCTTCAAGCCTGAGTCGCTGACGGCGTTTGCGAGTCAATCTCCCAAGCTGCAAACCCTTTTCGCCGCGATTGAGGAAATGGCGGTAGCCACCCGTGAATTCCTGAGAGAGAACAGGCTCGCCTGGCTGCGCGGCCTGCCGCGCGTTCAGAAGCGTGGTTCAATGGCGCTCGTGCATGCCAGTCCCGACAATCCCTGGCGCGCACCCGCGCCGGAAGCGGACGATGCCGAGTTGGAGTCGGTCTACGCGCCGCTCGGCCAGCCGGTCGCCATCTATGCGCACATCCATCGCTCATACATTCGGAGCCTTTCCGGAATGATCGTCGCCAATGCCGGCAGCGTCAGTCTTTCTTACGACGGCGATCGCCGCGCGGCGTACCTCTTACTCGATGAATCCACGCCGGCAATTCGGCGCGTGGAATATGACCTGGACAAGGAACTTAAAGCTCTCTCCGGTTGCGGTCTCCCCCACGCCGATTGGGTTGCGAAGATCCTCGTTAGCGGCGGCTTCCAGATGCCGTAAAAAACGACCAAACGAACCCAACTTCCCCTTTATTTGCAATCGGAAATTGGGTTCGTCCTGGGCGTAAGCCAGCCCCTTAAGCCCCCTTAAGCCCGGTGTCACAAGTGCGCACGCACCAGCCGCAAATTGGCCGGTTTTGAGTCACACATCGCGGATTATCTCTAGTCGATTGAAAAGAAAGCCCCGCCGTCAACACCTACCGCGGACTCCCAACGCCGCCGTGCTAACGTCGTCTTAGGTAAAGAGAAAGCGTGCTCCCGGACTCGCCTTTCCCGCGCTTGAGAAAAAAAATCGGCAGGGCCTTAGCTTTGCAACGAAAAGTACTTGACGAAACGGTCCCGTCCGAGCTACCCTAGCCTCATGAACATCCCTCGCCCAGAATGGATCTGGTCCGCCCTGGCCATCGCCGTGGGAATGCTGGCCGCCATCCTGACGCTGCACACCGACAACCTGCAATACGCCGTGCTGTTCCTCTTCGTGCAGTGCGCCGTCTTCGGCTACGCGCAGCCCAAGCGGGCTTGGCGCTGGGCTTGCCTGATTGCTATCTGGATTCCCTTGTGCCAGTTGTTCAATTGCTTCGTAACCCTGCCAAGCCCCCGCGAGCTGGGCTTCCCCGCGCGCCTGTTCCTCGGTCCTTTAGTGGTCTTCTTCAAGGCGACCATACCAGTGTCGCTGGCCGAAGTCCCCGCGTCCTGCCTCTCCTTCATCCCTGCCGTGGCCGGAGCGTACGCCGGCGCCTGGATGAGCCGCGTGGCCGCCTCGGCTTGATCGCTCTACCCGCGGAACCAGCCGGCCTGAATGCACAGAGCCGCGCACGTCAGTAGGCGGTTTCTCGATCCTTCCGCGACGGGCGGCTACAGGTCCACCCGCTCACCGCCGATAAGAATACAGAGCGCCCCGCGTCCACGCTGCGCTGCCTGGAACCAATTTGGAACCGAACATCTGCCAACGCTGCCCGCGACAAAATCCACTTTGGTCGGATGCGGAGCAGATCCTCGCCGTCCTCGCCCAGTTTCCAGGCGTTGTATATGCAGGCGATCGGGAGGGTATACTCCGGCTGCATTATGGCAAGCTGGCGCTCCCGCCGGAGCAAGCCGTCGGACGGTCCGTCTTCGATGTCTTTCGGGAGTTTCCGGCGGCCCTGGAAATCACCCGCCGAGCGCTGGCGGGCCAGGCGTGTTCCCACACCATGCGGATGGGACCCGTGCTCTTCGAATCCTGGTGCGGACCGATCCGGGATCAAAGCGGCGAAGTAACCGGCTTCGTCGGTTCCGCCATCGACGTCACGGAACGCAAGAAGACGGAAGAAGCGTTCCGCCAGACCAAAGAGATGCTCGAAGCGGTGATCCGCTCCGCGCCGCTGGCGATTGTGGCTGTCGATCTGGAAAAGCGCGTCACGATGTGGAATCCAGCCGCCGAACGCATGTATGGCTGGACCTTGGAAGAGGCGCAGGGGCGGCGTCTCCCCATGATTCCCCAGGATAGATGGGATGAGGCGGGTGCGTTCCACTCCCGCGTGCTCAAGGAAGGCGGCATCACCGATATCGAACGTCCAGGCGTACGGAAAGACGGTGCCCCGACCGTGGTCAGTTTGTCCGGCGCACCGATCCACAATGGCGCAGGGGAAGTGACGGGCGCCCTGTACCTGGCATTAGACGTGTCCGAAAGGAAGCGAGCCGCCGAGGCGCTGGAAGAAGCCAAACGCCGCGCGGAGGCAGCCAGCCGCGCCAAGAGTGAGTTCCTGGCCAACATGAGCCACGAGATTCGCACCCCCATGAATGGAGTGCTGGGAATGATCGGCCTGGCCCTGGATACCAACCTCACGAGCGAACAGAGACGCTACCTCGAAGTCGCCAAGAGCTCTGCAAACTCGCTGCTGGCCGTTCTGAACGACATCCTGGACTTCTCCAAAATCGAGGCGCGCAAGCTGACGCTCGAGAGCGTGGAGTTCGACCTGGGCACGATTCTGGAGGAAGCCGCGGAGATGCTAGCCATTGGCGCGCACCAAAAAGGGCTGGAGCTGACCTGCCGGGTGGCGCCCGGCACACCGTCGCACCTGCGCGGCGACCCCGGCCGGCTGCGTCAGGTGCTGGTCAATCTGGCGGGCAATGCGGTAAAGTTCACCTCGCGAGGCGAAGTAGCGATCCAGGTGGTGTCGGAGGCTGAAGATGAGCGCACCGCCACTCTCCGCTGCACGGTAACCGATACCGGCGTGGGCATCGACCCGAACCGGCTCGGCGCCCTGTTCGCGGCGTTCGTGCAGGCGGATGGATCCACCACCCGCAAATTCGGCGGCACGGGCCTGGGTCTGGCAATCTCCAAACAACTCGTCGAACTGATGGGCGGAGAGATTGGACTCGATAGTGAGCCCGGCAAGGGTTCGATCGTCTGGTTCACGGTCACCTTGGAAAAATGGTTCGCAAGGATCTCGCCGGCGCTCGACGCGGCCGCCGGCTTGCGCTCCACGAAGGCGCTGGTGGTCGAGGACCACGTTACCAACCTGTCGCTGGTAACCTCACTGCTGGAGTCCTGGGGCTGCCGTTGCGGCCAAGCCGTGGATGCGGATTCCGCGCTGGCCGAGTTGCGCCAGGCGGCCGAGGCTTCCGACCCGTTCAGGATTGCGTTATTGAATGTGGGCCTGCCCGGCATCGGCGGGGAAGAGTTGGGCCGGCGGATCGCAGCGGATCCTCAGTTGGCCGGCACAGCCCTGGTCTTGATGACCCCCCTGGGCCAGCCGGTCCCGGCCAGCCCGGCTTTCGCCGCGCACGTCTCGAAGCCGGTCCTGGAATCGCGCCTCCGCACAGCCCTGGCTCAGGCCCTGGCCCAGAATAAATCCCGGCATGCGCCTCCCGCGGCCCCCATCCTTGCGCAGCGCGATGCCGTACCCGAAAACAGCCGCGCGAAAATCCTGGTCGCCGAGGACAATCCGACTAATCAGGAAGTCGCCATGGCCATTCTCGGGAAACTGGGTTATGACGCCTACGCCGTGGCCAACGGAGCGGAAGCCGTCGCGGCGCTGCGGGATGCCGATTATGACCTTGTCCTGATGGATTGCGAGATGCCCGAAATGGACGGTTATGAGGCCACCCGACATATCCGCGAGCACGGGCGCAACCGTCGCATTCCGATCGTCGCCCTCACTGCCGACGCCATGCTCGGCGATCGCGAGAAGTGCCTGCAGGCGGGTATGAACGACTACGTGGCCAAACCGGTTCAGCCGGAGGTTCTGGCGCGGGTGTTGGGCAATTGGCTGCGCGCCTCCCGCGAAGAAGCGCAAAGCCCTCCGGTGGCGGCCCCCGGAACAAGCGCCGCCTTCGACGAACGCGAAATGCTGCATCGCCTCATGGGCGACAGAGACCTGGCCGGCAAGATCATCGGCGGCTTTTTGGAGGATTTTCCGCGCCAGTTGCTCACCCTGCAGAAACGTCTCGAAGAGGGCGATGCCGGAGGTGTCCGCCTGCAGGCGCACACCTTAAAGGGCGCCGCCGCCACCGTTTCGGCGCCCGCGTTGCGCGCCGCGGCCCTCGAAATGGAGCAGGCGGGCATTCACGGCCAGTTGCCGCGCGCCGCCCGATTGTTGCCCCGCATGCAAGAACAATTGGACCAGTTCAAAACCACTCTGGCGCAAACCGGGTGGGCGTAACTCGAAAAACAAAAAGAGAATAACCAATATGAAAGCACTCATTGTCGAAGACGATTTCACCGGCCGGCTGTTGCTGCAGGCGTTCCTCTCGCGCTACGGCGAATGCCATGTCGCCGTTAATGGCAAGGAATCCGTGGAGGCCTTCCGCGCAGCCAGCCAAGCAGGGCAGGCCTACGACCTTATCTGCATGGACATTATGATGCCCGAAATGGACGGCCAGGCCGCGCTCCGTAAGATCCGGGAGTGTGAGGAAGCCCAAGGCATCCCTTCGGACCGGGGAGTGAAGATCATCATGACCACCGCCCTCGACGACATGAAGAACGTCTTCAAGTCGTTTCATGAATTGTGCGATGCGTATATGACCAAGCCCATCGACACGGCCAAGCTGCTCGGCTATCTGCAATCCTTCAAGCTGGCGGCCTGACTCGCGTTACCAGTTCGTGATCGACCCGTCCGGGCGGAAGTACGTCTGCGCGCGGTTGGCGACCGGCTCGGCGATCTCCGCGATCTGCCGAAGCTGCTTCATGTCCAGCTCCACGCCCAGGCCCGGCCGGTCGTTCGGATATAGCTTGCCATTCTTGAAGTCCAGGCACACCGGCACGTGCGGCAGCGTGCGCCCCTGGAAGTTGTACTCCATCAGTACCGGCCCGGAGAAAGTGCCCAGCGAATGCACCAGCGCCGCCGTGGCGATAGGTCCGGTGAAGTGCGGCACCAGGCCCACGAAGTGCGTCTCGCAAATCGCCGCGATCTTCATCATCTCGGTGATCCCTCCGACGTTCGGAAGCGTGGCGCGCACGAAGTCGATATCGTGGTTCTCGACCAGCTTGTTGAAGTCCCAGCGGTTCCCCCACTCCTCGCCGGCCGCGATGGGCACCTTGGCCGTGCGGCGCAAGATCGGCAAGTCCTCCTGAAACGCCTCGGTGCGGACCGGGTCTTCCACGAAGAACGGCGCCAGGTTCTCGATCAGGCTGCAACCGCGCACGGCTTCCGCCAGATCGAACCTCTGGTGGAAATCGACGCACCAGTCGCCGTTCTTGCCCACGCCCTCGCGCGCCTGCACGCACTCGTCGTATAGCTGGTTGAGCCTCTCGCGCGTGTTGTAGGTCGAGTTCGCCGGCGCGTCCGCCGCACCCATGCGGAAAGCCCGGTAGCCGGCTTCAATAGTAAGCCGCGCGCGATCTTTGATGGGCATGCCCCGCTCGATGCCCGGGATAATCCCGGCGGTGTTGTAGCACTCGCAGTAGTTGCGCACCATTCCGCCCAGCAGCGCATGCACCGGCAACCCGTGCACCTTGCCCTTGAGGTCCCACAACGCCAGATCGAGAGCGCCCAGGGCGTGCTCCTTCTCCCGTCCCGGCGGATAGAAGAACGCGCGCGACATGTCCTGCCAAAGCCGCTCGATGTAGTGTGGGTCCTGGCCGATAAGCCGTCCGGCGCATTGCTCCAGCATCTCCTTGGATCCGCCTTCGCCGATTCCGGTGATCCCGGCATCGGTTTCCACGGCGACCACTAGATCGCTCTGATTGAAGAGAGGATTTGGATTCGGTGGCGCGTACACGCGCACCCGGGTGATCTTCATCTTAGTAACAGCCGCTATCGCGCGAGCCGGTCTTACAGCGCCAACCACACCCGCACCCGCCATCCATTTCAGCCAAGCTCGTCGATTCATGATCGAGATGTTACCACCCGCAGTGGGGCAGGTTGGTAACCTGCGGCCGATTGGCAATCGGCCTCAAAGTCGCAGTGGGGCAGGTTGGTAACCTGCAACCGATTGGCAATCGGCCTCAAAGTCGCAGTGGGGCAGGTTGGTAACCTGCTGCCGATTGGCAATCGGCCTCAAAGTCCTTCCACATGGTATGGTGTACGCTTTGCCCACACCCCAACTCCGCCGCCAGCTCGGCCTGTTCGACGCCACCATGATCGTCATGGGCGGCATCGTCGGCTCGGGCATTTTCATCAATCCTTACGTGGTGGCGCAGCAGGTGCACACGCCCCTGCTGATTCTGGGCGTGTGGCTGCTGGGCGGTGCGCTGGCGATGGTGGGTGCTTTCATCTGGGCAGAACTGGCCACGCGCGTGCCGGATTCCGGCGGCCAGTATCTGTACCTGCGCGAGGCATACCATCCCTCGGTGGCCTTCATTTATGGTTGGGTCTTGCTGCTGGTCACGCAGACCGGTGGGATGGCGGCCGTGGCCGTCACCTTCGCCCGATACTATCGCGAGATCACCGGCTTGCCCGGCGGCGATGGCCCGATTGCCGCCGCGGCTCTGCTGGGGTTGACCGCCATCAACTGCCTGGGCGTGCGCGCCGGCAGCAAC
>JBEKUO010000107.1:0-28679 GCA_049514955.1 Bryobacteraceae bacterium
TATTCCAGATCGAAGCGGGAGAAAGCCCGAGGGCGGGGGAAATCCGTGGTGATGACTAACTCATCGCCGTGGCGCTCGGCCGCCACGCGCACCCTATCCAGCTCGCTCTTGGCTTTCTCGCCTCCACGGGTATCGTAGTCGGCTTTCGTGGACGTAATTGTAGTGATCTCCACGTCGGGCCGGTCCCAAGCTTCCACGGTTAGCACGCCAATCGATTTCGTCAGCCTGAGCGTGCCGCCGGAGGGGAAGTCTACGCGCTCGGTGTTGCTCACCTGTACCTTTTGTTTGGGTTCGTCCACGGCAAGCAGACGACTGGTTCCGACTCCAAGCACTGCCAATACTCGTATTGTCATGCAGAATCTTTGGCTTGAAGAGCCGCCTGAAAGGCGGCTGCGGGCAAGATTGCCCGCCCCACACCGACGGCCAAGACTAGTTAGTAACACAGTAGTATTATTCATGTGCTCCATTACCAGACTCGTATACGCTGCGCGCCTCTTCCGCGGGCGGCAGATGATCTTTCGGGCGCGCCCACCACACATAAAAAGTGGGCAGCAGGAAGATGCTCATGGCGAGGTCGGCAATCAGGCCTCCTACCACCACGATCGCAAAGGGGCGCTGAGAATCGGAACCGATCGCGTGGGATAAGGCAGCCGGCAGGAGACCGAGCGTGGCTACCAGCATGGTCATCATGATCGGCCGGAGGCGGCGCGTTGCGCCTTCAATCGCGGCTTCCACGATCGGCATTCCTCGGGAGCGCAACTGGTTGATGTATTCGACCATGATGACGCCGGTCTGAATCGAAGCGCCGAACAAGGCCATAAAGCCTACGCCGGACGAGACGCTGAAGTGCGTCCCCGTAATGTAAAGCGCCATAAGCCCTCCCACGCGCGCCACCCCCACGTTCACCAGGTGCAGGCACGCCCATTTGGCGGAACCGAAGGCACCGTAGATAATCAGCCAGATCAGGAAGATAGTCAAAGGTACGATAATCAGCAGCCGCGCGTCCGCGCGTTTCTCGCTCTCGTATTCACCCTCCCAGTTAATGTGATAGCCGCGCGGAAGCTGAACCTGCTTATTCACCTTCTCGATCGCCTCTTCCACGGCGCTACCCAGAGCACGGTCGCGGACACTGTATTTGATAGGGACGTACCGCTCGTTCGATTCGCGATAGATTTCAGAACCTTCGTCCCTCTCCTCGATCTTGCAGAGCTGCCCCAGCGAAACGCGCTCGCCCGTGGGCGCCAGCAAGCGGATGTTTTCGATGGCCTCTTTTGTACTGCGGAACTGCGGGAGATAGCGCATGACCAGGTCATAGCGCGCCTCGCCTTGCAATACCTGGGTGAGAGCGTTTCCTCCCGCGGCGGTGTTAATGGCGTCCTGCACGTCCGCGACGTTGATCTGGTAGCGCGCGGCCTGCTGACGGTCTACTACGAAGTTGTCGTTGGGTTGGCCGGTAACCCGAAAAACTCCCAGGTCGGTGATTCCCCTGACAGTACGCATGACGTTGAGGATCTGTTCGGCTTTGTCCTCAAGAACGCGCAAATCCTCGCCGTAGACCTTCGTGGCAAGCTGTCCCTTGACTCCGCTGACGGCTTCCTCCATGTTGTCGGCAATCGGCTGGGAGAAGCCCCAGACCACGCCCGGCAGCTTCGACAACTCGCGATTCATGGCCGCGATGACTGCATCTTTGTTCTGGTGAAATGCCGGGCGCCACTCCTTCTTGGGCTTCAGATCGGCGAAATACTCCGTATTGAAGAAGCTGGTCGTGTCGCTTCCGTCGTCCGGACGCCCCGTTTGGCTGGAGCATTGGGTCACTTCGGGAAATGAACACAGGATGAGCCGCGCCTGATTGGATAGCCGGATGCCTTCAGTAGGTCCGGTGCTGGGGGCCAGCGTGCCGCGCACCCACAGCGCGCCTTCATCCAGGTGCGGCAAGAACTCCGACCCAATCCTTTCGCCCTGCAACAGCCAGAGACTGCAGCAAACCGCGGCCACGGACACCGCCACCATCACCCAGCGGTGATGTACAGTCCAGGTAACTGCGTGCCGATATAGCTTCGTAACCACGACAAGTATCGGATTCTCCCATTCGCGTGTCTCCTTGCGAAAGGCAAAACTTGCCAGGACCGGAGCGATGGTCATGGAGAATATCACTGCGCCCAAAAGCGCGAACGCCACAGTCCAGGCCATCGGCCGGAACAGCCGGCCCTCCACCCGCTGCAGGGTAAAAATGGGCAGATAGGCTGTAATGATGATGGTGATCGCGTAGAACACGGGCCGCTGCACCTCATGCGCGGCGTCGCGGATTCTGTCACGGACCGACTTAGTCACCCGCTCCTGGTGGCCCAAGTGGCGGACAATGTTTTCCACCATCACAATCGCTCCATCTACGACCATTCCGAAATCCAAAGCTCCCAGCGATAAGAGGTTCGCCGGGACTTGCTTGAGCTGCAGGCAGATAGAGGCGAACAACAGAGAAAACGGAATGGTGATGGCCACGATGAGGGCGGCGCGCACATTTCCCAGAAACAGCATCAGAACGACCGTGACGAGGATGAAGCCCTCCGTCAGATTGTGCAGCACTGTTTCCGTGGTGAACTTTACCAGATCGCTCCGGTCGATGAGCGGGTCGATCGTCACGCCGGGAGGCAGGATATGATCGTTCAATTCCGTAATTTTCTTGTGAATCCCCTTCAACGCCGCGTCTGCCTCGGCGTCCTTGCGCAGCAACACGATGCCGGAAACCACATCGTCGTTATCGACCAGCCGGCCGTCCGCGTGCCGGGTCGAGCGGGCAAACTGGCCCAGGCGTATCTTCGGGCCTTGTGCCACCACGGCAATATCGCTAATGCGGAGCGGCGTGCCGTTCTTCGTCAAAATCACCGTGTTCTCGATGTCGTGAACATTCTTGACCAGACCCACTTCCCGAATATTGATCTGTTGCAGGCCGCCTTCAATGAAGCTGCCACCGCCATTGGCGTTGTTGTTGGTGAGCTGTTGCTCCACCTGGCCGATGCTGAGTCCGTAGGAGATCAGCTTGTCCGGGTCCACCCGTACCTGGTATTCGCGCGTAGGTCCGCCGAAGCTGGCGACATCTACGATATTGGGAACGGCCTTGAAATTCTTCTCCACCACCCAGTCTTCAATGGACTTCAGCTCCATCACGTCGTACGCCGGGTTGCTGGTGTGCAGGGTGAAGAAGAAGATCTGGCCGGCAGGACTCCAATCCGTTTGCATTTGCGGCGCCACGCCGGCGGCCACCGCCGCGGGCGGCAGCGTGACTTGCGAAAGCCGCTCGAGCGCCCGTTCGCGGTCCCAGGCATTTAATTCCTCGTCGTCGAAAATGAGCTTGATGTCGGAGAGGCCGAACAATGAGAACGACCGCAAATGGGTTACGTGCGGCATGCCGTTCATCACGATCTCAACCGGAATCGTGATTTGCTGCTCCATTTGCTCGGCGGAGATTCCCGGCCACTGCGTGACGATCTCCACGTAATTGTCCGCGACGTCGGGATAAGCCTCAATGGGAAGAGCATGGAACGCGGCGATCCCCCCGATGACCAACAGAAGGGCGAAAGCCAAGACGAAGAGGCGCTTGTCCAGGGCAAAGTCGACTACGCGGCGAATCATGGGGTTATTGCTCCACCGTATTCTGAAGGACGAGCGCGCGCGCCACCACCTTGTCGCCTGGCTCTAGTCCCGAGACTACCTCCTGCGTACCGTCGGGGAGCGTAATCCCGGCGACCACTTCCTGCCGCTTGAAGCGCCCGTTTCCTAGCGGCGCATAGACCCACTCACGGTCGTGCAAGTGCAGAATTGCAGTGGCCGGCACTGTGGCGTGCCGTTGCGTGGTTGCGCCGTGAAACGTCGCCGTGACGAACATCCCCACGCGCATGAGGCCCGGGTTCTCAAGTTCCAGGCGGACCTTGGCGGTGCGAATGTTGGGGTCTACGATCGGCAGGATATTGCTGATTCGCCCCTTGAGGACCCGGTTCGGATACGCTACCAGATGTATGTCCGCATACTCGCCGATGTGAACCTGCGCCATGTTGTTCTCCCACACATCGCAGATAATCCAGACGTGCGTCATATCGGAAATGGTGAAAGGGTTCGGCGGCGTCAGCGCCTGGACGCCCGATTGGTTGGTGATTTCCTGGTCGGTGATGGTGCCCGCTACGGGAGCGTAAACCGCGACAATGCCGGTGGGATGGTCGGGGTCGACGCCCAACAGTCCGAGTTGTTCCTTGGCGGTTTCGAGAACCACAACGTTGTCGTCCTCGGCGTTCCGGGCTATTTCCTGGGCGCTCTTGGGAATCGCCCCATGGTCATACAGGGTATTGGCGCGGTCGAGCTGGAGCTTCGTCAATTCTTCGTTCTTCACCGCCTGGCGGTAATTGGAAAACGCGTTGGCGATGTCGGAACTCCGCACTTTGAACAAAAGCTGGCCGTTTTTCACCTCGTCGCCGAGCCGCGCGTCGATTTCCACAATTCGTCCGGTGGCGAGCGACGGCACCGGCACCTGCCGCGAGACGTCGGGATTCACGACTCCGGTCACGTTCAGCTCCGGCGCGGCCACGTGCTCCCCCGCCATCGCCAGGACAAACTGTTCCGGGTGATCCACCTTGAAGTTGTTGGTGTCCAGGTCGGGCATCACGGTTGTGGGGGCCGGACCCGTGCCAGCCTCTGGCGCTTGCTGGGCGGTGACCTTTCGTTCGCAGCCCGTGGCGAGAAGGCCCAGCCCCAAACACACGGTTGCCTCGAAAATAAGTAGACGGTTCATTGCACCACCTCGCGGCCCGCGGCCATGTTCATCTGCGCCGCGGCGGTCAAGTACGAGCCAATCAGATTCAAGTACGCCAAGCGCGTGTCCCGGTAAGCTTTCTCCGCATCCAGGTAATCGAGCAAGGATGCGCCCCCGTTCTTGAACGCAAAAGCGGTCGTGTCGCGAATGTCGGTCGCCAGAGACAGGTACGTAGTCTTGTACGGCTTCAGCAGATTCACGTTTTGGACCAGCGTCCAGTACGCGGAATCGACGTCGTTGAAAACTTGCGCCACGTTGGCGTCCCGCAATCGCTCGTTGCGGGAGATGTCGACCTGGGTTCGCGCCTTTTCGCCTTGGTTCCGGTCAAAGATACGCAGTGGAATCGAGACGCTCACGCCCATGTAAACCGGGATGGGAGGATTGCGCGCAAAGTCGACACTGAACGTCGGATCGGTAGAGCCGTTGGAAACCGCCAACTGGTGCGTGATCTTCGCCAATTCCACGTTCTGCATGGCGGCCTTCAGGTCCGGCCGAGCTTCCAGGGCGATGTTCCGGAATTCCTCGAGAGACCCTAACTGATCGGTAAAATCGAACGGCCCGGAAACGTCGAACCGATCGATCGGCGTCCGATCGTTCAAGAGCATCAGAAGCTGGATCTTGGCCGTCCGCAGATTCACCCAGGCGGTTTCGAAGTCGGATTCGAATTGAACGCGCTGCAGCACCAGGCGATTCAGATCCACTTGCGCGAGGTCGCCCGCCTTAAGGCGTAAGCGGTTTATGTCCAGTTCCTTATCCCAGTACTCCAGGTTCTCTTTCGCGTTCTGCAGAAACGCCTTGGCTTGCAACGTTTGCACGAACGCGCTGCGCAGGTTAAACACCAGACCGCGCTCCTGGTCCAGGTAAGTCGATTCCGCGATGGTTGTGGACTCCCTGGCTTGGTCGCGCCGCAACTCGCGCTTGTGCTGCCGCTCGTGCAGATAGCTGATCGACCCATACGGCTCCGCGTAGGCGAAGGGACTGTAGATGTTCGGTCCTCCGCTCGGCGGCGGCTGCTTCGAGAATGGGTTGATCTGGTCGATGGTTCCGCTGAGATCCGGATTGGGACGAAGATAAGCCGTGATCTCGGCTGCCCGCGATTCGTCGATGTTTAGTTGCGCAGCCTTCAACGTCGGATTAGCGGCCTCGAACTTGTCCTTTATCTGTTGCCAGGTGAAAACAGTCTGGGCAAAAATAGTGGCCGGCAGGAATCCCGCAATGAGAATCCCGTGCCACCTCGTATTTGATATCGCAATCTTCATAGGGTGAAGAGGGATCCGCGATAGAACTAAGAAGGCAGAGTTTGACTTTAGCGCGCCCGGCGACTCACGGCGAGTGATCTTCTATTCAGCGCAGGCGGTCTTTCGATCAATCGCCGATTAAGGGCGCGATCCAGCGATAGCATCAACCCAATCGACGGATCGACAGGTTACTCTTTGTGACAACGGCCCAATCTTTCAGGTGAAGTGCTTGGCTCGGTGACGGTCTGCCATTAAGATTACCGGAGACCCGCATGGAGGAACAAGTAGCAGAAAACCGAATTCGGCTGGTTCTGGTCGACGCTCAAGTTCTATTTCGGGCGAGCTTGGGCCGGTTCCTGGCAACCCAACCGGGTTTTGAGGTGGCGGGCGAGTGTGGCACCGCCGCCGAAGCACTGGAGATCCTGGCTAATTCGCCAGTCGATGTCGTTCTCTCGGATTTGGAACTGCACACCGAGGGCGGAGACGATCTCATATCCGCCGCGCGGAGTGCCGGTTACAAGGGCCGTTTCTTGATCGTCGCGGGCGCCGCCGATGCGCGGGAACTGTCTGCCGCGATCAGGCAGGGGGCATCGGGCATCTTTCTAAAATCCGAGGCTCTGGACCGTCTTGTACAGGCCATCAGGCTGGTGGCGAGTGGCGCAGTCTGGGTCGACCAAAAGGTCATTCAACTACTAGCCGATCGGCTAGCAGACCGTCCCCAATTGGATTATCGAGGGTCGCGGAACCTGCTGACCGATAGAGAAGAAAAAGTGCTCCTGGGAATCCTTGGAGGTCTTACGAACCGGAAGATTGGAGAGAACCTCGGCCTCTCGGAAAGCACTGTCAAATCCGCCGTGCAGCAGTTATTCCGCAAGGCTCGTGTGCGCAAACGAGGCCAACTGGTGCGGGTGGCGCTGGAGGGTTCGTTGTCCGGGGCTCGCGAACTAGCAGAACGGGCACGAAGCGCAATAACGGCAGTAACTCCGGAAGGTCCCCGGTAAACCGGCGTAAACCACGGCTCTTAGATCGCCGTCCGCCGTTGCGGGGACTGCTCCCTTACGGTCGCGGCTCAGTTCGTCGCGGCTCCGTCCAGGGCCCCGCGCGTCAGCAAGCGGTTCACCGGCGCCGAAGCTACGAATCGCGGATTGGATCTGTTTTCGTCGCCCAAGTGCTGTCATAAAGAGCTGCGGTACTGTTCCAGGGCGACCCGCACGAGTTGGCTGCGCGTACGGACGCCGGTCTTGCCGAACAATTGCTGAATCGCGTTCTTGACGGCGCTTTCCGAGATCTCCATGCGCGCCGCTATCTCCTTGTTGGCCAAGCCCTGGACCAGCAATCGCAGAACCTCGGTCTCCCGCGCATTCAATGCAGGGAGATCCCGTTGCTCGGCCGAGGGCGAGCTTGGACTGGCCGCCTCCGCCTCGTCACTAACGTCCGCGATGATTGCGGCTACCTTGGGCGTGGCCCCTTCCTTATAAGTGGAGAACCAAACGTCGGCCGTGAAGGTATCGCCATTGCCGCGGTGCCCGCGGCACTGCATGGACGCCCGAAACTGGGGCGCCTCTTCCCATCGTAAGGCGTGGTGCAGTTCGGGAAGGAACGCGGCAATCGGATTGCCAATCAAGTGTCCGTCCCGCGGCGCCATCAGCTCAATCGCCGCCCGATTGGCGAGTTCGATAAATCCGCGCCCATCGACCGTCACGATCGCCGCCGGGCTCGTCTCCACCAAAGCCTTCAACCGGGCCTCCCCTTCCGTACTCAGCCGCCGGTTACGAATCAACTCGCCAACGAACAATCCACAGCCGGAAAGCGCCAGAGTTTCAAAGCCCAAACGAACGAACGACTGGTCGAGTGAACTAAACACCTCGGCCAAGACCGCGCAGGCGAATCCCAGGAGCGCCACCAGCCACCGGGGTGAGAACGCCGCAACCAGCATGATGGGAAACAAATAGAGAAAACCCAGCGAAACGTAAGGTTTCGTCCACCAGTCCACGACCGCGACTACCAAAATGATTGCACCGCTAATCGCTAAGACGGGAGTTCGGTTCCGCTCTTCCCACAACTGTTCTAGGGGGACCATGTTCCGGAGAAGTGTTTATTATCCCGCGCTTTCCGCCATGCCGGCGTTAATCAAACGATTGGCCGGGAGATTTCGGACTAGCAGTGCAGCAGGGCAGCAGGAGGTCACGCGCTGTCACGCGCTGTCGCGTATGGATACGCGCAGCAACCTCGCGAAAAGCGATGTATCGCCGCTCACATGGCTCAACCTCGACGCCTCGGTCATCTCCTCGGGAGTCGTCGCCCTCCAGTCGATGTAGTGGCCCGCGTGCAACCCGGCCTCGCGAATGAATTCGCGTTGCGTCCTGCCATTGCCTTCGCGAAACGGATGAGCGGCGTTCAACTCGCCGTGAAACCAGGCGGCGCGCCCGGCAAAGGTCGCGGCATCGAGGCCCGCGAGGTAGTGCTCGGCCGCGAGTTTTTCCAGGATCTGCTGCACAGCCGGTTCGAGGAACGCGGCGAGTCCGAAGAGGTGGCCTCCTTTGGATATGTTCACCGTCCGAAACTCTCCCGCCCATTCGTACACGTCCTGGAAGATGTACCGATGAATCTCCTTGAGGTGCGCGACATCGAATCTCCCCGCAACAGGATTGTCGATCGACTCTGCAATACGCTGGTGCGTGCGGCGTGCTTCGAAGCGTTCCAGTAGTTCCGGGTCAGTGAGACCGCGTAGGTTTTTAAAGACGTTTGTGCCGGGATAAAGATACGGGTCCGAATTCCCGGTCATCGAGCTCATTGATCGAACTCCCTACTTCAACCAGCGTCAGCTCACCTGCGATGTATCGCCGATAAAGCGCCTTCGCTTCCTCGTCGAGCTCAAACCCTTCAAGTCGTACAGAAGCCAGGGCCTCTTCGTAGACACCTGTGCGCCGGGCGCGCTCTTTGTCCGTAATTGGGGGTATCGCCAGCGCCATTCTTCTATTCTACTTCGCTCACCCGCCGCTCAGCAGCCCATCGAGAAAGGCCCGCTCCAATGGCCACGATCCCAACACCCGTGTGCCCACGTGGTGAAATGACCCGGCGGTCAGCACCCCGCTGAGGTCACGTGGATTGGGCGCCTGCTTCTCTCGCGCGATCATCTCGCGGAGCATGGACGTGACGTGCTCCAGTTGCCCGGCCAGCTCCGCGGCCCGCTGTTCGGTTTGGCATTCGACGCTGAGCCGCGCTTCGAAGCGGCTGCCCTGCGGCGCCAGCGCAATGCCGATGTCCTCGGCATCCTCCATGCTGCGGGCAAACATGCGGGTGCTTTCCGGCAGATCGCTGCCGCTTTTCAGCAATGCCGGCGGGATGGAGATCCACACCGGCGCATCCGGCAGCGCGAGCCGGCGCCGGCGAGTCGCGGATGCTTCCAGATCGGTCGCCGCGGAATCGTCCGGACTGACCGCCAGACCCATCAGGTTCGGCCGCAAGGGGAAGAACGAGATTTTGCGGTCGGGGGTGCTCCCGCTCATGCGGCAGGTGGTGTTGCGGCAGGTCCCGCCTTGGTCCCGCGCATAGGATTCCAGGCTGTTCCAATCGAAGCGCCCCTTCGCCACAAAATACTTGGCGCGCGGTGTGAAGCAGGCCAGCACGGCATCGAGATCGCGCTTATAGTCGAACTCCGTCTTCATGACGAAGACTTTGTATTCGGGCTCTTCGGCCGTTTTGGCGCCCGCCAGCATTTCGAGGACGCCGGCTTGGCGCAGTGCGGCGAAATCGATGTAGAAGACCACCGCATCCTGGGTGGGAAGGCGCTCCAGCCACTCCGCCGTAGTGGCGAGCCCGCGGTAGCGATAACGCGCGACGCCCCAGATCGCCAGCCCGCACAGCGCCGCCACCAGTATGATCAGCAGCGCGGCCCGTTGTTTGTAGTTCACGACCCGAGTATCACACAGCCGCCGCAGTTTCGGCGACCCGCGCCGCTTTCCACAGATCGAAATAGGGCCGAAGCTGCTGCATCATGGCGCGGAAGTCCGCAAGCTTCAGCGACTGCGCGCCGTCGCTGATAGCCTTCTCCGGATTGGGATGCACCTCCACCAGCAAGCCATCGGCGCCGATGGCGACTGCCGCGCGGGCCAGCGCCGGCACCAGGCTGCGCTTGCCGGTAGCGTGGCTAGGGTCCAGGATCACCGGCAGGTGCGTCATCTCGTTCAGCACCGGTATGGCCGAGATATCGCACGTATTGCGCGTCGCCGTCTCAAAGGTGCGTATGCCCCGCTCGCATAACAGCACGTTGGGATTGCCGTGGGCCACCACGTACTCGGCGGACATCAGCAGCTCTTTGATCGTGGAGCTCATCCCGCGTTTGAGCAGCACGGGGCGTCCGCAAGCGCCCAGCGATTTCAGCAGCGCGAAGTTCTGCATGTTGCGCGCACCCACCTGCATGACGTCGGCGTACTCCGCTACCATGCCCACGTCGCGATCGCTCATGACTTCAGTGATGATGCCCAGGCCGGTGGCCTGCTTGGCCTTGCGTAACAGCTTGAGGCCCTCCAGCTCCATTCCCTGGAAATCGTAGGGCGAAGTGCGCGGCTTGAAGGCGCCGCCACGCAGCATGCGCGCCCCGGCCGCCGCCACGCCCTCGGCGGTCTC
This sequence comes from Bryobacteraceae bacterium, assembly GCA_049514955.1. Classification (GTDB taxonomy): domain Bacteria; phylum Acidobacteriota; class Terriglobia; order Bryobacterales; family Bryobacteraceae; genus Bog-159. The sequence goes on from JBEKUO010000107.1 coordinate 10,669, forward strand.
CATGATCTGCCGTTCGGATTCCACAGAGCAGGGACCGGCCATGACGATGAATTCGTCGCCTCCGATCTCCAGGCCGTTGATGCGCAGGACCGTGTGCTCCGGCTTGAATTCGCGGCTGACGAATTTGTAGGGCGCGGAAATGCGCACCGCGCGCTCGACTCCGGGCGTGGCTTCGAGCGACTCCAGGCAGGCCGTCACGTCGCCCACTCCCACCACCCCGATCACCACGCGCTCTTCCCCTTCGATCGAGTGGACCTTGTAGCCGAACTCCTGAATTCGCTCGCAAACGTGTTCGATTTCTTCCCGCGTGGCATGCGGGCGCATCGAGATGATCATGGCTTGAATGCTCCTTCGCGCAAAAATAAAAACCCACTCTTGCGAGTGGGTTGGATTCGACAAAAACTGTGTGTGCTCCCGTCCAACGCCACTCTACCGATTCCGGCTAAACCAGAATCGGAAGCTAAACGAGCTGGCGCAGACGAAAGACATCTTAAAGAGGCAGTATACGTCAATTGGCGAGGGGACGGCAAGCGAGCGTGGCGCAGGCACTCCTGCCTGCCGCATCGGCACTCTTGCCGATGCAGCGCGCTCAGCGCGCGATTGCGCCGGCAGGAGTGCCGGCGCGGCACGCAAGAGTGCGTGCGCCACGATCGCGCATCGGCCGCCGCGCCGGGTGGAATCCGGGTTTAGGCTCCCGGCTTCCGCGTATCAAGCCGCAATTTCGCGGAGCACTTCGGGGTGCATCTCTGCGACCCGAATCAGCGTCTTTGCGGCCCCGCTAGGAACGCGGCGTCCTTGCTCCCATTGCTCCAGCGTGCGCGGCGAGACTCCAAGCAGAGCGGCGAATTGCGCCTGAGTAAGTCCGGACTTCAGGCGCGCCCGCACGATTGACGAACGAGGCTTCGCCGATAACCGTTTGCCACGCCCGGCTTTGATTTCGTTCACTCCGTCCAATACCTCTTGCCAGATGTCGCGACCAGCCTCCAGCCTAGCCTGCGTACGCGCAAACAGTCTCTTAGTCATGTCCGAATGCCTCCTTCAGTCGTCTCAAGATATGGGCCGGAGCCTTCTCCTGCTTCGTCTTGGCATACAATGACAGCATCCAAAACTCGTTAGGCTCGGAGCGCGCGCAATAGTTCACGCGAAGCCCACCCCGCTTGCCGGCGCCGCCGTGCCGCCAACGAAGTTTTCGCACGCCACCGGAGCCCTGGACGACCGTTCCGGCTACCGGGTTCCGCATCATGAACTGCTGCAACTCGCCATATTCGTCATCATCCAGGTAGTGGGGCCGCATCCGATCGAAGCAGGCGACTCGATGAACACGAACACCGATTCATCCTACGCCTCTGGCGTACCCACGTCAAGCTCGGCGCCGTCTTATTTTGGCGTTGCTGGACCTTCTACTCCGGCCGCACCAGCTTCGCTTTAACGGACCTCTTGAGAGCGTCAGCCATAACGGCGCTGGCGATCCCAATCGGGGGTATAGTGATGGTCCAGGCAAAGCCACGGCGAGCATCCCGCTTCCGCGAGATCTTGCGAACAGAATGAAGGCCCTTACCGGCCATCGCCATGGGTTTTGGCAAAGGTTGGATCGTTTGCGTTGAGGACACCACCCAGCACCTAGCGCCCATAAGAAGCGGTTTTTGCACCATGCGACGCACGCTTTGCGCAGATGGACCCGAATTTCAACTGTGTGACTATCTCAACCACATGGCTGCGATTAAGCAAGCTCAACGTGCGGCCGTAATCGAAGTGCATGATTCCGTCGAGAACATGTGGTCCTGCCTGGCACGTGAACGCGCAGTTTTTGAGCGCAAAGCTCACATACCGGCTGTCTTCAGCGGAATCGTTGCCTTCTCGTACATCTGACTGAGGTATCGGACCACGTTTAGGCCTTCATCTCGTCCGGTACTTATCTGGGACGTCCCAGCGAAGGAGAAATGGTACCGCGGGCCTATGTGGCCTATATGATCTAGATAACATCCTTAGGAAGGTTGAGCAGTACTACTGAAATGTCGCTTGGCCATTCGCGCGCTATGGCCGTGTAACATTGTCACCTCAGGCCGCTGTCGGGGCCTTAGACCAGAACCACACCAACCAAAACCGTGACCGCCGTGCCGCCAACATGCGACGGTTCGGGGCGAACGCCATCTTAGTGTGTTCTAGAGTACCGCGTCTGCCCGGACTTCTGACAACCTGAAAATTAAGTCTTGACAAGCTCCAACTTGGGTGTAAATTGGCTTACAACTGCGGCAAAGGAGGCGGTAAGAGTGGGAATCCCGGTCACCATCTTCAATGTACGTCGAACGCTAACGGGTGCGATGTTGCTCGCGCTCTGTCTTTTAGTCGCAACCCGGCTAACCACCCGGGGCCAGGCGCCGCCACCGACATATGCGAATTTCGAAGCCGCGCAAACCAACCCGATCCGCCTTTCCGCGGACGGCACGCGTTTGTTTGCCGTGAACACGCCGAACAATACGGTCACAGTATTCGACGTGACCACGCCGGCCAGTCCCACTTTGCTCAAAGAGATTCCGGTAGGCGTAGGGCCGGTCTCCGTGAATTCGCTGAGTAACGACGTGGCTTGGGTGGTCAACCAAGTGTCGAACAGCATCAGCTTGATTTCCGTGTCCCAAGGTATCGTGACCGCCACGATTCCGGCCCCGCTCGAGCCGATGGACGTCGTCTTCGTAGGCAGTCGAGCCTATGTCAGTTGTTCCCGGAGCAACGTCATCGACGTCTTTTCAACGGCGTCGCCGTATACGTTAATCACAACGGTGCCCGTATTTGGTGGCAATCCTCGTGCGCTGGCGGTCAGTCCGAATGGCTCTACGGTCTATGCAGCCTTCGCCCTCTCCGGCAACGCCACCACGATCATCCCGCAAAACCTGGCGCCGCCGCAGTCTCCGCCCACGAATCCAGATTTGCCTCCCCCGCCGCAAGTGTCCCTCATCGTGGCGGCCACCAATCCGGCTTGGAGTTCTGTGGTCACGTACAAAATGCCCGACAACGATGTGGTGGCCATTAGTACGGGAGCATCCCCTGCCGTCACAGGCTACTATTCGGGAGTCGGGTGAGCCCCAGCGGCGATCTGTGGGTGGCGAATACGGACGCTCGCAACCTCACTTTCTTCCAACCGGTTCTGTGCGGCCACTGGGTGAACAATCGCGTCACGCACATTCAGGTTTCCAACGGCGCGATCACCCCGTTCGATTTGAATCCCAACGTGCAGTATGGCTGCGCCCCGAATTCCACGGACTTGAAAATCTCATTGGCCCAGCCCACCAACGTAGTCTTCGATCCCAGCGGCAGCTTCATGTATGTAGCCGCTTTTGGGACCGATCGCGTGGCGAAGGTGAGCACTAACGGAAGCGTATTGTCGTTCGTGGAGGTCGCGCAGGCGAGCGGCGAGGGTTCCAATGTAGATCCGGTCCACAAACGGGGACCGCGCGGTCTGGCGCTGAACGCCGGTGCCAAGACCCTGTACTGCTTAAACCGTCTTTACAACTCCATCTCGGTCATCAACACCAACTCGTTCAACTCGGTGTCGAACGAGGTTCTATTGACGGATCCCACGCCGTCGGCAGTGAAAGAGGGCCGCGGATTCCTGTACGATGCCAAGCTGTCGGGAACCGGTAACGGCTCTTGCGCCTCCTGCCACGTCGACGGCGACATGGACCATATCGCGTGGAACCTCGGCAATCCGGGCGGTACCATGACCAGCACGGTGCAGGGAACAAAGACTATTCTGTTTCACCCCATGAAGGGCCCCATGACCACGCAGACTCTGCGGGGCCTGCTCAACCTCTCGCCTTACCACTGGCGCGGCGACAAGCCGAACCTGTCGGCGTTTAACGTTGCTTTTGCGGAATTAATGGCCGGCTATCAGCTCAGCCCAGTGGACATGGGGCTATACTCGACCTTCCTGAATAGCATCCTGTTCCTGCCCAACCCCAATCAGAACCTGAACCGGACTCTGCCCACGTCGCTGCCGGGAGTTCCGGGAAATCCGGTTACCGGCCAGAGCGATTTTGTCAACCTAGCCCTAACGCTGGGTCCCGGCGGAGGCGCGACCTGTAATTTCTGCCATACGTCGAATCCCGGTCCGGGCAGCAACCGCCTGATTGAGCCCGCGGGCCCGACCGATCCACAGCCATTCAAGATGCCGGAATTGCGAAATATCTACCAGAAAACGCTCTTTAATGCGTCGGCTGAGCAGACCATCGATGGATTCGGCTTCGACCACGATGGCAACGTTTCGGGGTTTGCAGGGTTCTTCCAGAATCCCGCCTTCGCCAGTTACACGGCGACTGAACAAGTCGACCTGTCTGCCTACGGGCTATGTTTCGACACCGGAACAGCGCCGGCGGTGGGGTACACCCTCACGTTGACGCAGTTCAATGTCAACAATTCGTCGAACCAAACCAATTGGGCTACACTGCAGTCGCAGGCTAGCACGAACATCGATCTGATCGTTAGAGGCACCATCCAGGGGCAGATCCACGGACTGCTGTACCAGCCGAAGAGTAGCCCCCCCAATTACATCACCGACACCAACGTGACGTATATGCAGACGCAATTCGGGTACAGGTTCCGCCCAATACTGAGGTTTTCGAAATGGGGCGGACGAGCTCCGTCCTCTGTAAACCGCGGACTAAACAAGGACTAAATAGTCGTGTTGCCGATCATATAGTTCAGTGCGGCTGGTTGGGTCTTTATGGGCTTATTACCGCATGCGGGTTATGCCTGGTGGAGAGGTCGGCAAGGCGGAAGCCCGGCGGCGCTGTCGAGCGTGGGAGAAGTTAATCGCGCGTTGTCGTTGGGCTGAGCAGCGTCGTTAGCATTTAGCCGCCGGCGCACAGCCGCGCCGATACGGGCGTGTGGTGGGGCAGGCAGTACAGCACTGGAGAACGGCCAGATCCATAGAACCGGCGAGCTCGCCACGATCACCTCTCGTAGTGCGTGGCCTCTTCACTCGCACGCCTCAGATCGTCCGCCAGAATCACCGCTTCGGCCAGGTCGCGCATCGGCCGCCGCAGCCGACGGCTCTCATTGCGCAGGCGCAGGTAACCAGCGTTTCCGACATCAGGCGCGCGTTCTCGATGGCGATGGCCGCCTGCCCGGCCACCACCTTCACGAACCCGATCTCATCTTCGTTGAAAACCCGCTGCTCGCGCGTGTAGATGTTGATGGCGCCGATGGGCTTCTCGCGCGTGAACAGTGGCACAGACAACAGCGAAACCAGCCCCGTCTTGCGCGCCAGTTCGGGGTAGCGGTACTGCTTCTCGGCCAGCACGTTGGGAACCACCAGCGGGCGCCCCTCCCGCACCACGCGGCCGATGAGGGAATCCTCGATCTTGAGCGGCATCTTGTGGAGGTAATCCGGCGAAGAGCAGCGCGCCGCCGAAATTACCAACTCGCGCCGGTCCTCGTCGATCAGCATGATGGAGCAGACCGGCGAATCCAGCGTCTCCGCTACCATCTCCGAAATGGCTTGCAGGATGCGGTCCAGGTAATTCTCGGCGGAGATGGTCTGCGCCACCGCCGCCAGCGCTTCCATGCGCTTCACATTCGTTTCCGAGCGCTCCTCCAGCCGCGATTTCGCAATGGCGCCGCCCATCTGCTCGCCGATGAAACTGACCAACGCCACTTCTTCGGGAGCATGCGCATGCGCCGCCCGGTGGTGCACGTTGATGACGCCGATCAGCTCGCCACCGCTCACCAGCGGCACGGAAAGGAAGGCGTCGAAACTGTCTTCCGGCAGGGTCTGAAAGGCCTTGAAGCGGGCGTCGGCGGAAGCCCTGCTCGCCAGCGCCACTACGGATTTGTGTTGCGCCACCCAGCCTGTGATGCCTTCGCCCATTTTCAGGCGTATGTTGCCGATTTCCGCTGCGTGTGGGAGTTGCGAGGCCCGCAGGACCACTTCGTTGCTGGCATGGTCCACCAGGTAGACCAGGCAGGCATCGCAGCCCGTAGTTTCCACGGTGAGCGAAATGAGCGCTTGGAGCATCTTCTCGAGGCTCAGGTCGGAGCTGACGATGCTGCTGATGTGGTGCAGGAGTGCGACTGGGGAAGTACCTTCGGGTTCCATGACTGCCGATATGCCGTTGCGCATCTTACCAGTTTAAAGAGGGGGCAGTCCGCGGGTCCAATCCAAAATTCTTATGGGTGGCATGGAACGGAGCCAATCGCGCTCCGCGGCCGTCACGTCTTTGTTACACTGAGGATTCCGAATGCTATCGATCGTTATTCCGATCCATAACGAGGAGCCCTCCATTCTGCCCTTGTACGACCGGCTCACCGCCGTGATGGAGTCGCTCCGCCAGTCCTACGAAATTCTCTTTGTCGACGACGCCTCGATCGATCGCAGTTTCGAGCTGCTAGCCAACCTGGTGGAGACGGATGGGCATTTGAAAGTCATCCGGCTGCGCCGCAACTTCGGCCAGACTGCAGCTCTTTCGGCGGGCTTTCACGAAGCCAAGGGCGACGTGGTCATCGCCATGGATGGAGATCTGCAGCATGCTCCGGAAGACATCCCCGCCCTGCTCGGCAAGATCCAGGAAGGCTACGACATCGCCAGCGGCTGGCGCAAGGAGCGGGTGGACAACGCGTTCACGCGCAAGGTCCCTTCGCGCATCGCAAACTGGCTGATGGCGAAAGTCTCGGGCGTCGAGCTGCGCGATTTCGGCACTACCTTCAAGGCCTACCGCGCGGAGGTGCTCAAGGACATCAACCTTTACGGCGAGCTGCACCGCTTCATTCCCGCGCTGGCCAGCTTCTACGGCGCGCGGGTGGCGGAGGTGCCCATTCACAACACGATGCGCGCCTCGGGCGGCTCGCACTACGGGATCGGCCGCACTTTCCGGGTGTTGTTCGACATTCTGACGATCAAGTTCCTGTTGAAGTACTTTACCCGGCCGATGCATTTCTTCGGCACCCTGGGCCTCGCCGGAACCGGCCTGGGCGGGCTGATCATGGCATGGCTGGCGGTACAGAAGTTGTTGGGCCATGAGTTGATCATGGTCGAGCACGGCCCTCTGATGTTCGCGGGAGGCTTGTTGCTGCTGGCCGGCCTGATGATGTTCAGCACCGGGCTCATCGGCGAAGTCATGATCCGCACATACTTCGAGAGCCAGGGTCGCCGCATCTACGCGGTGCGCGAGATCGTGACGCGCAAGCAGCGGGGCGTGGCCGGCGGCGCGCGCTGAAAGATGTGCAGAGGCGCTCAGCCGTTTTTTGCGATTTGTGACGGAAATCGCTCCCTGACGGAGCGCGAAGAAATCGGTTGGCAGGCGAAAACGCCTGCCCCACCTGCCTGTAAAGGCCTTCAGCAGCGAGGTGGGACAGACGCTTTCGTCTGTCAACCCGGCTGTACAGCCGATTCTCTCACGGCTTCCGACGGTAGCGGCCCGGCAGACGGCCATCGCCGCCCGCCTTGCCTTGTAGTAAGCTGGTATTTTAATACCAAGAACTCTAAAAGCCTGGAGGTCCTATGAAGTACGGGAAAGTAGCCTTGCCCGCCCTGGGGGTCCTGCTGTTCGCCCTGACCGGTTTCGCGCAAACCGGCGCCATCGAGGGAGATGTGAAGGGTCCAGACGGTCAGCCGATGAAGGGCGTGAACATCAAGGTCGATCGCGAAGACATTCACTGGAAGAAGCCCTTTTTAGTGAAGACAGACAAGAAGGGACACTACTATTATGGTGGCCTGGACGTTCACGGCACCTACAAGGTGATCCTCGAAGTCGAGGGCAAAGACGTCGACTTTGTGGGCAAGATTCACCTTCAGATCGGTGACCCGGTCCCCGTCAACTTCGACATGAAAGCCACGGCCCAAAAGCAACAACAGTCCGCGGCCACCGGCCAACTTGACGCCGATCAGGCGCGCAGTATGACGCCGGAGCAGAAAGCGGCCTTTGAAAAGGCCAACAAAGAGCGCACTCAGGCGATGGCCAAGAACAAGGCGCTCAACGAAGCTTTCAACGCCGGCATGGAGGCCGCGAAAGCCAAGCAGTACGACACGGCGGTCCAACAGCTCGCGAAAGCTAGCGAACTGGATGCCAACCAGCATGTGGTTTGGGCCAACCTGGCGGACGCCTATGTCAAGCTGGCGGGCACCAAGACCGGCGCGGAGCAGACCGACGCCATGAACAAGGGCCTGGACGCCTTCCAGAAGGCCATTACGCTGAAGCCGGACGACTCTGGATACATCAACAATTACGCGCTGGCGTTGGCCCAAGCCAAAAAGTTCGATGAAGCCCAGGTTCAGCTCGCCAAGGCGGCTCAGATCGATCCCCCGAATGCCGGCAAATACTACTACAACCTCGGAGCGCTTCTGGTGAACAGCGGCCAAACTACACCCGCGGAGGAGTTCTTCAAGAAAGCTATCGAGGCCGATCCCAATTACGCCGATGCGCAGTATCAATATGGTGTCTGCCTGATAGCCAGAGCCCAGTTGGACAAAGACGGCAAGCCCACGCCAGTCCCGGGCACCCGCGAAGCCTTTGAGAAGTACCTGCAGCTTAAGCCGGATGGACCGTATGCGGAGGCTGCCAAGGCCATGATCGCCAGCATTTCCACCTCCTTGGACACCTCCTACCAGAACCCCGCCGCGCAGAAGAAGACCAAGAAGAAACAAAACCCTTAAACCACGCAGGCGGACAGTCCGGTGGCAGAGCCGTCAGTGGGATAATGATTGAGGGGCGCCCGAAAGAACGCCCCTTTACATGCTTCGTTTTCTGTTCGTGCGGTTTCTCTTGCCGCTCCTGGTTTTCTGGGTGGCCAGGAGTATCTTGCGATCCATGTTCGCCAGCCGGAATTCGTCAGTGGCCTACAAACCACCGCGGCCGGCGCCGGCGGTCCACACCGGAGGCGAGTTGAAAAGAGATCCCGTGTGCGGGACTTTTGTCTCCGTGGATGTGTCTGTGACCAAACGCATCGACGGCCAGACGGTGCATTTCTGCTCCGCTGCCTGCCGCGACAAGTACCGCGCGGCAAGCTGACCGCCGAAAGCCGATCTCCGAATCGCTCCGATTAGCGTTCGCCGAAGTTATAGCCGACCCAAACTGTGCCCGCCGGCACGAAGTTGCTGCCAAACTGGTCGGTAAAACTCGGCACGTAGTGAATGTCGAACTGCGGACGAATGAAGATGTGCTCGGTCACAAAGAGCGACAGGCCGATGCCGGCGTGGATTTGGAAATGGTTCGAAGTCCCGACCGGTTCACTCGTGGCCGGCGTGCAGACGGCCGTGCCTACGCATTGCGCGGCCTGGTTAACGCTGAAACCGGTGTGGGCGCCGCCGACGCCACCCTGCAATTGCAGCGTGACGCGCTTGCTATTCACAGGCGCGTAAATAGCGTTGAAGTCATAAAACTCTTGCCGGAATTGCAGCGGGCCATAATCGCTTTTTGCGGGCTGCACATTGACTTCGGCTCCAATACCAAAGTGCTTCCAAAGCATCACATCCCCGCCGATGCCCAGGAAGAAACCGCCCAGACTGGGGTTCGCCAAGCATTGTAGCCCGAGACTGTCGGTGGCGCCGGGAGTTGTGCACTGGTTATAACCGGTGTCAAGACCGCTTCCGTTTGCCTTATCATGTGCGGTCCCGAAACCAACCATGAAGTCGACGGAGCTCTGCGCGCTGGCATATGGCACGCAGATAGACAGCAGGAAGATCAGGGGCAGGTAACGGCGAATTTGTTTCACGTCAGAAGTCTCCTCTTGAATTGATTACAACGTAATGGACCCTTTGGAACATTATCCCAGATCGGCGGCGATCCGAGGTCCAATTTCATACGACGCCGTTGGAAGCAAAGACGTTTCAGGCAAGTGCGCCGGGGGCCGAAGTTTACTCCAGTTCGGCAAAAATCTCGGACAGTGGAACACGAATCGCCGATCCAGCTACTTCGAGGATGCCGCTTTCGGGCTCCTGAAACCCGGTCTTCGTGCACACATAGGCCTTGCGCAGAACCGGGTCCAGCATCCACACATGGGGTACGCCGAAGTTGAGATAGTCGTCGACGCGTTCGCGTATGTCGCGAAGGCTGTCGTCTTTCGAGAGTATTTCGATGAAGATCAGGGGTGGCCGCGTGGAAACCGGCTCGATGGGCTGGTTCCGATCGAGAACGCAGACATCGGGGATTCGATAGCGGCGGGCGCTCACTCGAATTCGCTGCTCCACCAACACGCGAATATGCCACTCGCGCTCGTGGTTTCCGAACCAGATCGTCAATCTTGCCTGCAGATTTGCGTGCTCGTATTCGCCCAAGTTGCGCTCTCGTATCTCGCCGTCGACGTAGTCGCAATCGGGCCGGTAGCTGGTGGAGAGGTACTCTTCGACAGAAACGACAGCGACGCTCGACATCTTCTTAATCTTAACCCAGTCCGCAGGCGTCCGCGCCACGGTGTAACATAAGTCACATGCGGCACCTGGAGCGGATGGTTCTGCCGATCGCCTGTCTGGCGCTGGCGTATGGCGCCGAACCAGTCAAGTTCAATCGCGATATCCGGCCGATCATGTCGGATACCTGCTTTCGCTGCCATGGTCCGGACAAGCGCGCCCGCATGGCCGGCATGCGTCTCGACCGCCGCGAAGAAGCGCTGAAGCCCGCCGCCGACGGCGCCATCCCCATCGTCCCGGGCGACCCCGATAAGAGCGCCATCATCCGGCGCATCTTTGCCACCGCTCCCGCGCTTCGCATGCCGCCGAAGTACGCGGAGAAGGAACTCACCGCGGCCCAAAAGGAGACGATACGCCGCTGGGTCGCCGAGGGCGCCGTATACGAAGGCCACTGGGCCTATCAGCCGGTTAAGCGTCCGCCAGTTCCCGACAGTGGCGCCACCGGAGCGCCGCTGCGCAATCCTATCGACAACTTCATCCAGGCGCGCCTGGCGCACGAGCAGTTGACTCCCGCGCCCGAGGCGGATCGCCGCACGCTGATCCGGCGGGTGTCGCTCGACCTCACCGGAATCCCGCCGACACCGGAGGAAGCCGCGGCTTTTCTGCGCGACCAGTCCCCGGATGCCTACGAAAAGCTGGTCGATCGCCTGCTCGCCTCTCCGCGGTTCGCCGAGATGCGCACCGTCGACTGGCTCGACGCCGTGCGCTTCGCCGATAGCGCCGGCTTCCACGGCGACAACCTCTGGCCTATCTGGCCCTATCGCGACTACGTGCTGCGCACCTTCCGCGATAACATGCCCTTCGACCGTTTCACCCGCGAGCAACTGGCCGGCGATCTTCTGCCCAATGCCACCCTCGACCAGAAAATCGCGTCCGCCTACAACCGGCTGAATCGCGCCTCGGCCGAGGGCGGCCTGCAGCCCAAAGAATATCTCGCCAAGTATGGCGCCGATCGCGTCCGCACCCTCAGCACAGTGTGGATGGGCTCCACCATGGGCTGCGCCGAATGCCACGATCACAAATTCGATCCTTTCACCAACAAAGACTTCTACGCCATGAAGGCATTCTTCGCCGACATACGCGAGACCGGCCAGATTCCGGACCGCGGGCGCGACGCATGGGGCGAAAAGCTGTCTCTGCCCAACGAAGAACAGGCCCGGCGTTTCGCTTCGCTCAATGAGGAGATCACCCGAGTCCGCCGCGGCCTCGACGCGCGCGCCGCACATCTCATGAAGGAGCGCCTCTCCTGGGAGGACCGTCTGCTGGCGGATTTCGAATCCGGCAAGCTCGCTTGGAAGTACCAGCGCCCCGTCTCCGCCACGGCGGCCAATGGCGCACGCCTCACCGTCTACAACGACGAACCGGTAGATAGCAATTTCTATCTCCGTGGCTCCCTCAGTTCCGAGCGCAAGCGCGGCGACGGGCTGGTGGTGGCCTCGGGAGCCAATCCCGACAATGAGACTTATGTAGTCTCCCTGAAGCCGGGCGAAGGGACGTGGACGTCGCTCGGCATCGATGTCTTCCAGGATGAAAGCCTGCCCGGCTCGCGCTTCGCCCGCGGCGCCGATCGCTTCGTCCTCAGCGAGGTCGATGCCGAAATCGCCGATCCGGGCGGCGCGCGCCGCAAACTGCCTTTCGTGCTGGCGACCTCCGGGGGGAGAGGTGAGCGCCACGAAAATCCGCCAATGGCTGCCATCGACGGCGACCCCAAGACCGGCTGGGGCGTCACCATTGTCGAGGAATACAATCCGTTCTTGGCGCTGCGCTTCGCCGAGCCGCTACACACGAGCGCCAATTCCGTCCTGACCGTGCGCCTCCATCAAGACTCCGATTTGCGCCACGCCACTATCGGCCGCTTCCGTCTGGCTCTTTCTTCGGCGGCGTATTCGTGGCCTGAAGACGGCGACTCCGAGGCCAAAGCCAAAGTCAGCCCGCCCGATAATCCCGCGCTCGCCTTAACAGTGGCCGCGGGCCGCGGCTTGCCGCCCGGCTTGCCTAAGATTCTGAAGACGCAGTACGAAGACCGCGGCGAAGAGCAAAAGGACGCGGTGCTCGATTTCTTCGAATTCTCCACGCCGGAATTGCAGCCCGCCTACGTGCGCCTCGCCCGCCTGCGCGCCGAGCGCGACATGCTGTACGCCGCCATCCCGCGCGTGTTGGCCACCGAATCCACCACCCCGCGCGTCACCCGCGTACTTCCCCGCGCCAACTGGATGGACGATACGCACGAAATCGTGGACCCCGCCGTCCCCGCGTTTCTCGGCAAGCTCGACACCGGAGATCGCCGCGCCACGCGCCTGGATCTGGCCAACTGGCTGGTGTCGCCGGAAAACCCGCTCACCGCCCGTGCGTACGTCAACCGCTTGTGGCGCCAGTTCTTCGGTACCGGCATTTCCAAGGTTCTCGAAGACCTGGGCTCGCAGGGCGAGTGGCCCGTCCACCTGGAATTGCTGGATTGGCTGGCCGCCGAGTTCATGCATCCGGAATGGAACGCGCAAGGCGCGCATGACTGGGACGTGCGGCATATCGTCCGGCTCATCGTCACCAGCCATGCCTACCGGCAGTCCTCACTGAGCAATGCGCAACTCGACGAGCGCGATCCCGACAATCGCCTGCTGGCGCGCCAGAACCGCTACCGCGTGCCCGCCGAGATCGTCCATGACATCGCGCTCTCCATTTCCGGGCTGCTGGTCGAGGAGTTCGGCGGTCCGAGCGTGCTCCCGTACGAGCCCGAAGGCTATCTCACGGCGATGAACTTTCCCAAGCGCGAAGCTTCCGCCAGCCGCGGACACGATCTCTACCGCCGCGCGTTGTATACCGAATGGCAGCGCACGTTTCTGCATCCTACGCTGCTCACGTTCGACGCGCCGACGCGCGAGGAATGCACGGTAAACCGCGTCAGCTCCAACACGCCGCTGCAAGCCTTAGACCTGATGAACGATCCCATTTTTGTGGAGAGCGCGCGGGTATTTGCGGAAAATATCGTGCGGCAGGGCGGCGCGGGGTTTGACCGGCAGCTTGACTGGGCCTTCCTGCGGGCTCTCGATCGCACACCGGGCAAGGAAGAGCGCCGCATTTTGGCAGACCTCTATCGCAAAAACCTCGCCCGCTTCCGCGCTTCCCCTGAATCCGCTGCGCAATTGATGAGTGTCGGGGAGTCGCCGGCTGCCGCTCGCGCCGATGATCCGGAGATGGCTGCTATGGCCCTGGTGGCCCGCGCCATATTGAATTTGCATGAGACGATTACACGGAATTGACGACGTGGCGCACGCTTTAGCCTGCTGCGGCGAGCTTCAGCTCGCCGTCGGCAAGCGTCAGTTTGCCCACTGCAGACCGTGGGCTGAAGCCCACGGCAGCAAGCTAAAGCTTGCGCCACGATGAAAGCTATGCCATCCCATACCAAAGCCTGCGAAATCTGTCGGCGCAGTTTCCTGCGCAACGGTCTGTCCGGCGTCGGCTTGCTAGCCCTGAACACGCTGCTCGACCGGCGCCTATTCGCATCCACCGGCGTTGTCAATCCGCTGCACCATCCCGCCAAGGCCAAGCGCGTCATCTTCCTCTATCAGGCCGGCGGCCCGTCGCACCTCGAGACCTTCGACTACAAACCCAAGCTCGCCGAAATGACCGGCAAGCCCATGCCGGACTCCTTCACTCAGGGGCAGCAGATCGCACAGCTTCAAGGCCAGAAACTGATCTGTTTCGGCCCGCAGCACCCCTTCCAAAAGTTCGGCAAGTCCGGACAAGAGATCTGCTCCCTGTTCCCGCACATCGGCGGTATCGCGGACGACATCTGCATCGTGCGCTCCATGTGGACCGAGCAGATCAATCACGACCCGGCCCACACCCTCATGAACACCGGCTCCATCATCACCGGCCGTCCCAGCATGGGATCGTGGGCGCTATATGGGTTAGGCGCCGAGACCGACGATCTGCCCGGCTTCGTGGTTCTGATGTCGTCGGGCAAAGGCGGGCAGATGCAGCCGATAGCCGCGCGCCAATGGTCGGCCGGTATCCTGCCCAGCCGCTTCCAAGGCGTCAAGCTCAACTCCTTCGGCGACCCCGTGCTGCATATCGAGAATCCGCCCGGCATCGCCGCCGGCGCGCAGAGCGAATCCTTCCAGGCGGTGAACGCGCTGAACCGGCTGGAATACAAAACGACGCAGGATCCCGAAATCCTTACACGCATCGCGCAATATGAGATGGCGTTTCGCATGCAATCGAGCGTCCCGGACTTGGTGGACATGAGCAAGGAGCCGCAGAGCGTGCTGGAAATGTACGGCGCCAAACCCGGCGACGGATCGTTCGCTTCGAACTGCCTGCTGGCCCGCCGCCTGGCCGAGCGCGGAGTGCGCTTCATACAGCTTTACCATCGCGACTGGGATCATCACTCCGGCGTCAAGGCCAACGTGGTCATCAAGGCCCAGGAGACCGACCGGGCCACGGCTGCGCTCATTACGGATTTGAAGCAGCGCGGCATGCTCGACGACACGCTGGTGGTATGGGGCGGTGAATTCGGCCGCACGCCCATGTCCCAGGGCGATGGCCGCGATCACCATATCAAAGGCTTCAGCTTCCTGCTGGCCGGAGGCGGCATCAAAGGCGGCATCAGCCACGGCGCCACCGACGACTTAGGCTACGCCGCGGTGGAAGGCGCCGTCGCCGTGCCGGACTTCCATGCCACGATGCTGCACTTGCTGGGCATCGATCACAAACGGCTGACGGTGAAGTTTCAAGGCTTGGACGCGCGGCTGACAGGTATTGCGGGGAACGTGGTGAGCGGCATTTTGGCGTGACCTGCCAGGTGACCGCCCTCTTTAGCAATTCCCTCGAAGTTATTGCCTCACCGCAACCGCCAGCCGAAGTCCAAGCGAGCTAAGTACCGAATCCAAGCTGCTGAGCGAAGGATTGCCCGATCTCGACAACATGCGATACAGATTCTCCCGGTTGAGGCGGGTTCGCCCCGATAGCTTCCTGATCCCGCCTTGAGCCGCAGCGACATCCCGAAGCGCCAGCAGGAACACATCCACGTCGCCATCCTCGAGACATGCAGTCAGGTATTCCGCCGCAGCCTCCGGGTCCTTTAACGACTCCAGCAGGTTGTCATTATAAGATTCAGTCTTTACCATCGAGGTAATCCTTCCACAGCGCTCGTGCGGTCGCTATATCTTTGCTCGGCGTCTGTTTGGTTCCGCCGCAAAGCAGTATCACCACCGATTCGCCGTCTCGCCCAAATAGACCCGGTATCCGGGTCCGAAATCGATCCTCAACTCTGCCGCTTCGGGGCCGTCGTGGACTGTTTCGCCATGCGTCCTCCTAAAATTCCGACCAGTCTGACTAGAACTACGATAACGCGGCCGGGCATACCCGATCTTCACCAAAGGGAGCAATCCCCTGTGAACTATCGTTAGTAGTGCTTCTGAAAACAGGACTTGATAATCTTTAATTTATGATTGCCAGGATTGTAGTGAATGAGTCCTTTCGAACCCTCTGGAAAGACGAGGGCGGTCAGGATCTCATCGAATACACCTTGCTAATGGCATTTGTGGCCTTGGCCTCCGCCGCCCTGTTCGCCAGTGCCGGAAGCAGCGTCAGCAGGGTTTGGAGCACCACGAATACCACGTTGAGTACGGCCGCGGTGAAAGCCGCCAGCTAATATCAGGCGTCCAGCGCGGCCCCCTATCTACGCCGCCTCCCCGTTGACCATCTGAATCAACGCCTGGATATATCCGAACGCGTAGGCGAAGGCCTGTTTCCCTCCAGCATCGCCATCGATTTGCGGCACGTGGTCCGGCATCAGCATACCGTCGTAGCCCACCTCCTTATAGACACGCATGGCGCGGATCATATTCACGTCGCCATCGTCCGGGAAAGTCTCCTGAAAGTTGAGGAAGCCGCCCCTGATATTCCGGAAGTGCACGTTGAAAATCTTGCCGCGCGCGCCGAAATAGCGGATGACGTCGAAGATCTCTTCGCCGGGCTTGGCCAGCATCTCGGAGACCGTACCCTGGCAAAAGTTCAGGCCGTGAAAAGGGCTGGGCGCGATCTCGACGAAGCGCCTGAGCCCGTCCACGTTGCCGAGCACGCGGTGTACGCCGCGGAAGCCCCGGCCGCGCGGCATACCGGGATCGTGCGGATGGCAGGCCATCCGGATCTTGTATTCCTCCGCCACGGGAATCACCCGTTTCAGGAAATACGCGATGCGCTCCCAGGCGGCTTCTTCACTGACTGCGCCGGCCTCTGTGAGCGTGTCCTGTGCCGCCTGCTCGTAGACGAACGTGCTGTAATGCGCGCCGCCGCGGCCGCGCGTGGGCGCCGTGCGCACCACCCCCAGAATGGACAGGTTGTATTTCAGCGCCGGGATACCGGCGCGCGCGGCGTTGCGAATCATCTGGCAGATGTCGTCGATTTCGCGGTCGCGCGCGGGGCTTATGCCCAGCATAATGTTAGGATTCTCGGACTTGGTGATGTAGCTCGAACTGAGCGGCAGCGGAACCATGTCAAGCCCGATGCCGAATGACTCGACGTGTTCCCGCAAACGGCTGAGACCCTCTACAGACCAATTCGCATCCAGGCGCGCCGATGGCAACGTACTACAGATATGATTCACTCCGAACGCCGCCAACACGTGGAGCGTTTCGTCGGACGAATCGTGCTGCGTGCCCAGTTTGAGCGCGGCTTTCCGGCCGCCGGGAGCGGGCACAGTCTGGGCGTTGGCGCCCGCGGCGGCCAGCGTGGTAACGGCAGCTTCCAGAAAATGGCGGCGGCGCATGGTGCCTCAACGGATCGGCGAAAAAGCCAGCGGACGCAGGATAGTGTTGCCGATGTTGGAAACGATCTCGGCGTCCGAGAGACCCGGTTGCGCGCGCAACTTCTGCCATTCGGGATCGTTGCCAAAAGCGCTCCACAGCTTGTCGCGCGCGGCCATGCTGTCGAAGGAAAGCATGTAAGTCAGGCTCGGCAGGTTGCGGCCCACGATGGTTTCGCCGAAGAAGACCGGCGCCATGCCCAGCCGCTGGAAGATGCCGGCCTCGCCCTCGTTGAACATGCGGATCTTCCGCTGAGCGGCCTTGGCGTTATTGGATTCGTAGGTGCGCAGCTCGAAGATGCGCGGCGGCCGGTCGCCCGCGGGCGCAACGGCGATATAGGGCCGGCTGTCGAACGCTCGCAGCAGCGAGTTCTCCATGCGGACGTAGCTCAGCTCGGTCATCGAGTTGTACTCGTCGAAGCCCCGCTGGAACTCCTTGTCGGAGGCCAGGCGTTCCATGCTGCCCGCAAGAGCGTCGGCGGATGGATAGCTGGTCAGCGTCAGGATAAATGGGCTTTCTTCCCCGATTACGGCGCTAAAGAATCCCAGCGGGCCGATGCCCAGACGCTCGGCGGCGGGCAACAAGTATTTGCTCAGGAAGTCTGCGGTGCGCTGCGTCTGGGCTCCGTTGCGCAAGCGGTAATAACGCAGCTCGAAGAAGGCATTTTGCGGAGCGGCGGAAACGGGGGCTGCGGCCAGTCCGGCGGAAGCGGCAGCACTCATGAATTGTCGGCGATGCATCCCGCCATACTTATCACAAATTGCGCAACCGCGGGCGCCGGCGCGGCATCCACAAACAGGGGCCGCACT
>JBEKUO010000108.1:0-13727 GCA_049514955.1 Bryobacteraceae bacterium
CCGGTTCCGCGTGTACGCCCAGCACGAACGCCAGAGTGGAAACACGTACCCTGGCGTGGATTACCTCTAAATCACGATATCCGCGTAGCTATGCTCCAGCGGGATTTGGCAGGCATGGACTAGCTACAAGTCACGAACCTATTCTCCTGGAGTTGTCACCGACCAACTGGACTGCCTGCGGAGCCCAAAGACGAATCGGCGAAGTAGGGATGTCCGGTCCGGACAGTTACTGGCCAGTGCCGGTGTCGAACTTCTGCACGGATTCTTCAAGGCGCGGAGATAGACAGCTGCGAAGACGTCCGCGGCGGCTTGGAAGCCGGTTCACTGCGCCACGTCGCTCCCGGTAATTGCGGAATTGAGTCGGGCCAGCTCCTGCCGGTAAAGCGGGTTGTGCGGATATTCCTGGGCTAACCCCGACAAGAGCTCGCGGGCGCGGCTTGGATCGCCGTCGCGCAACGCCACGACCGCCAGCATCAATCGCGCGAAGGGCGCCAGGTAGTGGCCCTTCTCGGCGGCCAGCTTCAGTTTTTCGATCCCGACCCCACGATCCGTTTGCGCGCCCGTCAGGCGCAGGACCCACCGCACTGGCGCCGGCTTGACGCTGAGCATGTAGTTTTCCACGCCGACCGCGATCCAGGCATCACAGAGGCTCGGATCTTTGGCCAACAGCTTCTCCGCCATCACTCGGCCGGCTTTCATCTCCTTCACGGAGGCAGCGTAGCGTCTTGCAATCAGAGCCAGGTAATCGGATTGCAGCCCGATGCGCAGGACCGCGGCAAACTGCGAGTTTTCGTCGTCGGGCTTGCGCTCGGAAAGGTCGCGGCTGGCCTCCAGTGCGTTTTCGAATCTCCGCTTCAGCCCGAGATCGGGCTCGAGCTTCTGATCGGTGATCCAGTGCTGGTCATGAACGAAGAACTCCGACTGAAGCACATGCAGCCGGGCGAGTTCCTCGAACAGGAAAGCCGCGGCATCGGAGACTGGGCCCATGGGATCGCTGGCGTGCAGCCGCTCCCACTGTTTAAATGTGCCGTGGGCCTCCTCGAACTGGAAGTTATACATTTGGCTGTAGCCGTTTTCCAGCGTGGCCTCGGCGTGGCCAGCCGAAGCGGCCGTTGAGAGCACGGATATGAGAACCAGAGTGCGCTGGATCATCGGATTAAACCGTCGTCGATGCGCTTCAGCGCCGCGCCGATCTGCATCAGGCTCTTGGCATCGCTTTCCAGACCATGGGCCGCGAATTCCCGTTGACCTGCGAGTTGCACCGTCTCGATCAGTTCGTTGGACTGGATAATCCAAATGTCCTCACGCCGGCGTGACTGATCCGCTATCTTTTCGCATTTGGCCATGAGTAACGTCCTGAGTTCATTTACGTCAGCTTTTTTCATAACTACGGCCTCTCACCTGTGGCACCGGACGACGCCGTTCGCGAGGTCCAGCGGCACCCTCGGGATTTACCAGCCTGACGGCCTGCGTCGTTATCAAAGAGCCAACCGGCAACGGATTTCTGGAGCTAACGGACCAGGCTGGTCAAGCCGCCTCGCAGCCAACGACCCAGGCTTGCTGAGCTTTGGTCTCGCGCGAGAACAGCAGGCCGGGTGCATCCTGAGCATGGCTGACGCGGATGTAATCGCCGCGGCGGATCTGTCCGGTTGCCATGAGATGCGACAGCGGGTGCACCAGCAGGCGTTCGATCGCACGCGTGAGAGGTCTGGCCCCATAACGGACGTCGGTGCCCTCCGCTAGCAGGAACTCTTTCGCGCTCGCCGTCACGTCTATGGAGAATGGATTGCCCTGCGCCGCCGCATCGATCCGTTGCTGCACGATGTCCAACTCGATATCGATGATTCTGCGCAGTTCCGGCGTGCCAAGAGATCTGAACACGACGATGTGGTCCAGACGGTTCATGAACTCAGGGGTGAACCTACGCCGAGCTGCCGCGATACCCGTCATGGTGATCTTGCCGTTCAGTTTTGCCTTGCTCGTGCCATCACCGGAACACGCGACGTGAAACCCCAGCCGGGGCTCAGCCAGGGCGGTCATCTCGGTCGCGCCGAGATTGCTGGTCATGAAGATCATGCACTGGGAGAAGTCCACGCGCTGGTTGTCGCCCAGGGTCATGGTCGCTTTGTCCAGGATGCCCAACAAGAGATTCCAGAGTGAATCGCTGGCCTTTTCAATTTCGTCGAAGAGCACAAAGCTGAGCTTGAGCTCTTCGGTGTGTTGCCGATTGAGGGCTTGCTGGTTGAGCAGCGGGTGTGTTTCGCGGTGGCCAATATATCCGGGCGGCGAACCGATCAGCTTCGCGATCTCGTGGCTGTGTTGGAATTCCGCGCAATCGATTTTGACCACCCCGTGAGGGTCTTTGCGCAAAGCTTCCGCGGTTGCCTCCACAACGCGAGTTTTTCCGGAGCCGGTCGGGCCCAGGAATAAGAAGTTCCCGACCGGCCTGCCGGCAGGAGACATCCCGGTCAGAAATGCCTGATAAGCTTCGGCTATTCGGGTAATGGCGTCATCTTGTCCGATGACAAGCTGGCGTAGCCTGGTCTCCAGGTCCCGTGCCTCCTGTCCCTTTTTGTTGGGGTCGAGTATTTCGCTTAGACACATGGTCATATCTCCTTTGATCTCTCAGTCCGCTTTGTGCTCAACAAAACTGGCGCGAGATATTGAGCTTGCGCATGCGAGATTGGAACGTCGTTCGCTTCAGTCCCAAACGCGCCGCCGCGCCGTCCGGACCTCCCACTTGGCCTCTTGCTTCCTCCAGCGCCTTCAGTATCCGCGCCCGTTCGGCGTTGTGCGGCTCAGCCCGCGATCCGCCCCGGCACATAACCGGAGCCGCCTTGCCCATAAGCTCGTGCATCGGTACTTCGAGCGCGCTTCCCTTGGTCAGGATGACGGACCGCTCGAGCACATTCTGCAGTTCGCGGATGTTGCCCGGCCAGTCATAGTTCGTGAGTGCATCCAAAACGCAGGTCGGAATCGAATCGATGTTACGGCCCATACGCTGCGCATGTTTCTGGACAAAGTAGCGCGAGAGCAGCGGTATGTCTTCACGGCGCTCTCGCAATGGTGGAACCTCCAAGGGGAAAACATGCAGCCGGTAGTAGAGATCGGCGCGGAATTTGCCTTCCTCCACCATTGCTTTAAGGTCACGGTTGGTGGCGGCGACCAGGCGGGCGTTAGTCCGGATCGTGCGATTGCCGCCCACACGCTCGAATTCCTGGTCTTGAATCGCGCGGAGCAGCTTCGGCTGGAGCTCAAGCGGCATTTCGCCGATCTCGTCGAGGAATAGCGTCCCGTTATGCGCCACTTCGAAGCGGCCCATCTTCTGTGCCACCGCTCCGGTAAACGATCCCTTCTCGTGCCCGAATAGCTCGCTCTCGAGCAGGCTGGCGGGGATCGCCGCGCAGTTCACTTTGACGAAACTGCCCTTGCTGCGGCCGCTCAACTCGTGAATGGCCCGAGCGACGAGTTCCTTTCCCGTGCCTGTCTCGCCCGTGATGAGGACGTTAGCGTCAGTCGGCGCCACCGTCTGAATCCCCTTCACGACGCCGTGAAAAGCTGGCCCCTCGCCCACCATATTGCCGATATTCTGGTCGAGGCAGATCTCGTCTTGCAGGTAGAGCTTCTCGGTAGCGAGCCGCTCTTTCATTTCTGCCAGCTCCCGAAATGCGAGTGAGTTTTCCACCGTCATGGCAATCTGGCTCGCCACCTGCACCAGGAACTCGAGATCGTCAGCAGTCCAGGCATCGTCGGTCATTCGAGCCAGCTCCAGCGTGCCGATCGTGCGGTCTCGCGCGATCAATGGAACAACGCAGGCGGACCTGGTTCCTAGTTCCACGAACTTTCCAAAATTCGGGCTGGGATACCGATTGCTATCGGTGTCGCGCGCCACTACGGGCCTTCCGGTGGCGAGCGCCTCGGCCGAGGGCATGCCCGCTGGATCAAGCGGCCCCTTCAGTAGTTCGGCGAGCTGCGGGTGTAGGCAATCGAGTGCGTACACATCCAGGCCGCCGGTCTGATTGCACAGCGTCAGCAGCGCAAAATCGTGCCGGATGAGCTTAGCGACCTGGGCGGAAATCGCGGAAAATAGCTCGCCTTGCTCCAGCTTCGACACCAGCGCATCGGTGATGTCGAACAGCGCTCGCAACCGGTCCCGTTCCCGGACTGCTTGCTGCTTTGCGAGGAAGGACTCCACCGCGACCGCGAACTCGCTGGCTACGCGCTCGAGGAACGCGATTTCTGCCGGACTGGGGTCGAGTGGCGCTACCGAGCTGAAACCGAATGCGCCCAGCCGGTTGTCGCCTGTAGTGAGAGGGACGAGCACCATTGTACTGATCCCGAAGTCGCGAGAGAGTCTTACAAACTCGGGCCAGCGAGTTTCCGACTGGAGAGGGGAGACTACCAGCGGCTGCTGGTTCCGCCATACCCAACCCGCCGGATCCTCGTCGACCCGCAGCCGAAGGCTCGTGATGACGGGATTGCAGGGCTCATTCAAAATGTACCCCTGCATCACGTTGCCGTTGGGATCATGTAGGATCAGCCCGACATGATCAAACGCGACAATTCGGCGAAGAGATTCGGCTACGCCCGAGAGTAGACTTCTTAGGTCCGTGTGGCCGGCGATCGAACGCGAGAGCGCGATCACAGCCTTATACAGTGCTTCTCTGCCGGCGCCATTCGCGCCACAGGTCAGGAAGGTGGAAGCCATTTGTACGACGGTCCCGGCTTCTGTCACCACGCCAGGCCGGGCCTCGCTCTCGCCGGCGATACCTTTAAAATTTGGCTCGCTCCAGTTCTCGGATTCCAGATTCACGTTTTCCATGACCTCTCCTCCCTTTCGAAGCCCACGGATCGGCGCCCTCGACCACGACGCCTCTTTGGACCCCGATTTGCTGTGAACGTCGTATGGAGCACTCGTTTTCGGGATCACAAGGTCATTGTGAACCGAATGCTGGTGCGAGCCAACCCTATATCGTCATGTTGCCCCTTGAATCAATCGTGAAAGCTCTCTCCACCACTTTTGGGGGATTTTTCCAGCAACCCTAAGAAGGACCAAACAGACCACTTCCACGGCCCGGAGATAGAAGATCGAGAATCGAAAATACGAAACAGAAACCGAGGACAGCCCAGCCTATGTCGAGATTGGTCCTGGAGGCAAAACGCTCGCTGCCGAAGCCGTAATTGCGGAGCAGCGGTCGGCGGATCTCATCAGGTTTGGGCTTAGGGCGCCATCTCACCGCTTTTGAAAGTGGAAGCATCGCCACTCCTGCAGCCATGCCAGCATCGGATCGCAGTGATTCTTGCCGCAGCGTAGATCCCGCGGTGGCATTGCGCCAGGATTAGCGCCAACCCCGCCCCCCGCGCGATGAAATACGTTCGGCTTCCGACCTGCCGTGTGCATCACCGTCTCCAAAGAGAATTACCTCAAGGCAATCGCCGAGGGGAATCCGGTTGCGAGCCGTCGCAACGATCAGGATATTGTGGGCGCGCCGGCGACGGTCAAGCCCGGAGCATACAGCGGCTGCGCATAGATCACGCTATCCACATTCAGCGTGCCCAGCAGCCCCCACTTGTTTACAAATCGAAAAACCCCCGGCCCGAAGCCCTGCGGCAGGCAGGAGCTTGTGCGGTTGGTGTCATTGCGCTGCGTAAGGACCGGATTCGCTGGTTGGCCCCACGCAGCGGCGCTTATTATCAGAGTTGCGAAAGGCGGCGAAGACGTACGGCCTCGGCGGCCCTTCGTTGAATTTTGGCCTATTTCTGAGTATCGGCATGTGCGTTCACCTTCTCGTCTTTAAATGGAATCCGGCGCATTGAAACGGTCTCCTACAGACGATTTCTTCGATTTCACCCTCTTCGTCATCTGCACGTGGTTTGCGTTCGGCGCCCGGTGGCGTTAAAACTTCAGTACCATGTCGAACGCAAACGTCCATTGATGGCTCTGTAGCTTCGGTGAGCCCGTGGAGCCGAACACGGGGCTGCCGGCGGCGTCCCAACGGACCTCGGGACGGAAGTTGATCGCCCGCGCCGGCATGATGTTCACGCCAGTCGTGATCTCGCCAAAATTTGCGCGCGTGCCCACGCGGGAACCGTCGACGTCGTCAAACCATTCCGCGCGAGAATTAACATCCAGTAGCCGATGGACACGAACGATTCCCATTCCATACGTTCCATACCACTGGGATGTATGGAGGTTGTTCTTAGGGTCCCGAGTGTCCCACCCGAGGTTCGTCTCCGACACGAGGGTCAGGCGGCGGGTCACATCGTGGACAAGCTGTAGCTCTACCTCAGTCTGCCATTGCCCGATATGCCCCTTCGCGGTGGCAATTGGTTGGGGACCGGTGTAATACGTCCCGACAAGCTTGGTTCGCTTGTCCGATTGAAGCCAATAGGTGGCACGGGCGATATAGCAGGGTGCGTGTCCGCGGAAGTCAAAGAGAGAATTGACGCCAAGTGTGACTCCTCCGACGACGTCAAGCCTCGGATCGACGTGGATTGTCGCGGTCACGCCGGTTGTCGCGCCATTCTGCGAGTAGAGCCAGACGTAGGCTTCCGAATACATGGGGCGGTAGGGAGCCATGGTGGTTTCATAGCCAAGAGGCGTGTATTGCCGGCCGAACTTTGAAGTCAACGCCCCCTTCCGTAAGGATGGGGGCATGCACGGAAAAGTACGCTTGGCGAAAGTCCGTTCCAAACCGCGGCGTGCTCGACGGGCCGAAGCCGTCGAGCGGGTGCAGCAGCGCGGCATCCGCACCCATATAAAACTCCGCGCGGAAGCCCCACGACCAGGCTTCGGGATCGAGCGTTTTTTGCAGGACAAACGCTGCCTGGTCAACTAGCCAGGTGTCGCCGAATCGGTTGGCGCGCGGCGCGATGGCGAGTAACCCTTCTCCGGTCGAAGATGCCGTGTAGCCACCAGTGAGCCAGCCGAAGACGCGGAGGCGATGTCCGACTGCCCAATCCATTACTGCATCCGGCAGCAATGAAGAGCCGATTGGCTTCAACTCTTCTGGGTTCACTGGGCCTAATCTGGTATCGGATCCGGACTCCGGGGGTTTTTGGTCCGTTGATTCGGAGAACGGAGCGGCTCCGACCGCCTGAGTCTCAGCGTTCAGTTTCTCGCCGGAGCTTGCGATAGCAGTAGAGGCGACGCCTGCCGCTATGCTCTGTGCCCGGACGCTGTCCACGCCAAGGTTGGCCGTGACAACGACCAAGATCAAAGACAAGTGTATCTTGCTTGGCATGCCGGAATCCCAGAGAAGGCGCAAATCGTTTGGCGTGCTGAGTTAAGTCTTGAAAAGATGGTGCACATTTACACGTCCCGCGGCTTGATGTAGCCGGAATCTCACTGACCCCTGACAAAGGCGGCAGGTGGGTATCCGCTTGACTCAGGTAGCCCCAACATGTAGTATTCGGGGGTGGTGGAAGAATACCCACGAAATCTGACGGAGTTGGAGGCAAACTTCGGCACCGAGGAGGCTTGCCGGGCATACCTGGCCCGGCTGCGATGGCCGGCCGGTTTTCGCTGTCCACGTTGCGGTGGTGACCGGGCATGGCCTGTACGAGGGGTACTGCTAGAGTGCGCTGGCTGTGGCTGCCAAACTTCAGTGACAGCAGGAACGATCTTCCAGGATACCCGGACTCCGTTGCCGGTCTGGTTCCGCGCGATGTGGTGGGTGACCACTCAGAAGAACGGTGCCAGCGCGTTGGGACTGCAACGAGTGCTGGTCCTGAAGAAATATGAGACCGCCTGGACATGGCTGCATAAATTCCGTCGCGCCATGGTGCGCCCCGGGCGGGAACTGCTCACGGGGAGAATCGAGGTAGACGAGTGCTACCTCGGCGGTCTGGAGGAAGGTCTGCCCGGCCGACTCAATCTGAAGAAAACACTGGTGGTTGTTGCCGCTCAGGAAGATGGTGCGGGGATTGGCCGGATTCGCATGCGCCAGATCTCAGACGCTTCGGCCGAGAGCCTGATGCCCTTTGTGCGGGACTCGGCCGAACCCGGCAGCGTCATACACACTGACGGGTGGCTGGGATACTTACCCTTGCCGCGCAATGGCTACCGCCACGAGGTGACCTTTCTAAAGGGCAAGAAGAAGACGCCATCGGAGTTGATGCCGCGTGTCCACCGCGTCATCTCCCTCCTCAAACGGTGGCTGATGGGTACCCACCAGGGGGCAGTGAGTCACAAGCACCTCGACTATTATTTGGATGAGTTCACGTTCCGCTTCAACCGGCGGCGATCAAAAAGCCGCGGCAAGCTTTTCTTTCGCCTCGCGCAACAAGCCGTCGCAGTGGACCCCGTTCCTTATGATCGGATCGTCCACCCGACCCCAAAGGCCAAGCCACAACCTGTAGGGGCTACCTGAGTCAAGCGGATACCCACCAGGCGGCATAGAGGGAATCTCTCGCCATACACGGCCGTTACCTGATGGGGTTGAAAGTGATCGTCGCCGTCAAGTTTGTCGTGGACAACATCATAGATGCCAGAGGTTGGTGCTGTTTCTCCTGGCTTGAATACGTCACACGTTTTTGTCGTGTTGCCTCCGTCAGCTTGCTCCTCCCAAGTCGTCTTGAGCGGCACGCTGCTCTGGCGATCGTCGCCATACAAGACGCCCACACCCATGCCAATCATCATGGCCCTGCCAAACACTCTGCGATTTATAGGATTCATCTTTCACCGTTTTCACTGCACAATAACGGCCAACCCATCGGGAATAACCACAACTCTTGCCTCTTTGCCTTGGAGTTCATACGCTCGCCGTAATGCCTCGTCAAAGGTTTTGGCAAGTTCCATGTGCATATTCGTCACCAGCTCCGGCTTCACCAGATCGGACACTACAATCACATGGTGATGATCGAGAATGCGTGCGAGTACCTGGGACTCCCACTGGTCGGGTACCGTATGAGCGCGGTTAACCTTGGCCACATGGTCCAGGAAATCCCTTGGGCTTTTGGATTGGGCCAGGTTGTTGTAAAAGCCTTCGCCGCCTGTGCCGTCCGCCAGGCCAGCCACCATAATGATCACGCCGCCCTCTTTGTTTGTGGCTTCCGCCGAGACCATGCCCTTCACTGCCTGATAGATGTTCTGATCCAGTGGATATCCGCCGTTGGTGACTATCGTGATATCGCTATCAATCTTATTGACGCGTGCAAGGGTAGAGAGAAACTCCGTACCTTTCGCGTGCGCTCGCTCCAAATCGCCGGCAAATGACGCGATGATTTCCTTGTCCCCGTTCAATACCACGTTAACAATGAATTTCAATCCCGCAGTTTTTGCTGCATACAGCATGTCCTTGTGAATCGGATTGTCCTGGAGGATTCCTGGACGGGCTTCGGGGGAATTGATAAACTCACTGCAGTGGTCTGCCAGAATGGTTTTATAAGAAGAGATTCCAGGGAGCACCGATTTCCTGCCCCCGGAGAAACCGGCAAACAAGTGGGGTTCGATAAAGCCCTGTGCAAGCAGCAGGTCCGCTTCAACGGCGATTCGGTTGACGATGCACTCGCCGCCGGATGGGAGCGTGCCGATCTTTACCATGGCTGCGTCGTCGGTGGAGACATGCATGACGATCTGCTCATGGTCCACAATCTCTTGTCCGTATTTGTCAATCAACTCCTGGTGCGTTGAGGGGCGATGAAAACCGGTTGCCACCAGGATCTTTATGTTCGCGTCGGGTTGGGCTGCACGAATCCGGCGGAGAAGGATGGCCGTAATGATTTTGGAAGGCACGGGACGGGTGTGGTCCGAGCTGATAATGACAATGTTCTTCTTGCCCTTTGCCAGATCCTCCAGTCTGAGAGAACCGATGGGATGATCCAGGGAGGCTTCTACCAATTCGTGTTCGGATAAGCCGGGTTTGTAGGATTCTACTTTTGAAACCAGCGACCCGGCAATATTCCGGCTGTTAAGTTCGACTGGAATGCGTTTTTTGTCATACGGCAAAAGAAAGTTCATAGCTTTCCTCCATTACTTGCCAAAATACCTGCCATGTTCCGTCGCCCTTGCGATTCAGCCATGCGCGGTAGCCCATCGCCTGAAGCGCTCGCTCCCGTGCGCGCGCCTGCTGTTCATCCGTGAATTCTCGTGAGAGTTTCATCGCCGCCCTCCGGTCGTTACGCGGCCCAGCTCCAACGAGGCGCCCGCATGGTGTGCAGGAGCGAGAAGGAATCGGATCGGGAAAACCGCTCGTTCCGATCGGGAGCCTCCACGAACAGAGGGCGGACTCGCCATGTCTCGTGCTGCTTCTCCCGGCCGATCCGATAGAGCAACTGCACGGGAACGCCGTTGTGGAACAGTTGGCTTCCGATTTCCAGGCGCGGGATTGCATCCGTTCGAGTGGTTTCCGACACGCGGTTCATCGCAGTGCCCTCCTTTTTCGTGTGCCTGGGTTGCTGCTTCCCATGCACCAGGCGAGAGTACGGCAGGAGGTTTTTAGAAATCGTTCGACAGCGGTGAAGAGATTGCAAATAAAGTGCGTCTTTGCCGCCGCCGTTCGCGCCGCAGATCAGGACGGTGGAATCCATCGGTGCGACGGTCCCGCCTGGCGTTATTACGCGCCGTCGGGCTTCGCTCCCGCCGTCGATACCGTCAAAATGGAGCTCGCTCCGGTTCTCGGATTTCAGATCTACGTTTTCCATTGATCTATCTCCTTTTCGTAGCCCACGGATCGCGCGCCCCCAACCACGACGCCTCTTTGAACCCTGACTCGCTGCGAACGTCGTATGGAGCACTCGTTCCCGGATCACAAGGTCATTGTGGACTGAATGCCGCTGGGAGCCAACCCTAGATCGTCCTGTTGCTGCTTGAATCAATCGTGAAAGCTGTCTTTACCACTTTTTGGGGTGTTTCCAGCAACCCTAAGAAGGACCAAACGGACCACTTCCACTGCCGGGTGATAGAATATCAACACTCGAAAATATGAAACAGAACCAAGGACAGTCGAGCCTATGTCGAGATTGGCTCTGGAGGCAAAACAGCCCGCGCGCATGAATCGAAGCGGAACTCCCGCACATAGGACCCACCTCCACTTGCCTGCTCCCGTAATAAGATGATAGAAGGGTATCGGCCACAAGGCGAACCCAAACTGGCTCTCCGGAGTGAAGAAGACGTGAACGGCACTGAAAAAGCGATTCGGGTCCTCATAGTGGACGACCATCCGCTGCTTCGGGAAGGAATCGCGGACTTAATCGCCGCCGAACCCGACATGCAATTGGTAGCGGAAGGTGCCACCGGACGGGAAGCCCTCGCACAATTCAAGCTGAAGCGCCCGGACGTCACCTTGATGGACCTGCAGATGCCTGATATGGGGGGCATCGAGGCAATCATCGCCATTCGTGGGGAATTCCCGAATGCCCGCATCATCGTCCTGACTACCTATACAGGCGACGTCCAGGTCCTCCGGGCCCTGAAAGCCGGCGCGCGGGCTTACCTGTTGAAGGGGCGCGTAAACACGGAACTGCTGGAGATCATTCGTGCCGTGCATCGCGGGCAAAAACGCATCCCGCCGGAGATTGCCGCCGAACTGGCCGACCATGCCACCGAAGACGACCTGAGCCAGCGCGAGATCGACGTGCTGCGTCTGGTCGCGAGCGGCAACGGCAATAGAGAGATCGCCGCCAAGCTCTCTATTACAGAGGAAACTGTCAAGAACCACGTCACCCACATCCTGGCGAAGCTCGGAGCCAATGACCGCACCCATGCCGTGACCATCGGAATCAGGCGCGGATTCATCGAACTCTAGAAGCGCAGGTGGAGAGCGCCGGCCAACTGGCATCCACCCCGCCGGCCTCAAGGCTCCTGTGGGAGAATCTGCTTTCTTCCATATAGCCGCGCATCGATGGACCAGGCGCCCGGTCCGATCATCGCCAGGCTGATGCCCAGGCCTGCCAACATGATCGCCAACGATTGCGTTCCAGGCTGGGTGAAAGCGATCCACGCCTCCACCATGCCGGCCAGCACTCCCACCACGGGCGTCCACAGGCCTCCGAGAATCAGAAGACCCGCGGCAGCGCCGCCGATCTGTAGCACGACGAGCCCGGTAGAGGTACCCGCACTCGTGGCAGCGATTCCCCCGTTAATCAGAGCGCCTCCCGCGAGCAGGCGTAGCAGTAGAATCCCTCCGCCTGGCCAACCATCAGCGAAGGTTGAAAATAGCCGTTGCAAAGTGTCCCGTCTTAAGGGTAAAAAATTCGCGGCCGGACGGGAAGATCCGAAACGGGGATCAGGCACTCCTACTTTCGTGTTATTACAGTTCGATAATTCCTCGCTTCAGCCCGATCGTCACGGCATGTGTGCGGTCGTTCGCCCCCAGCTTCGAGAGGATATTCGTCACGTGTCTCTTGATGGTGTCCTCGGCGAGATCGAGTTGCGCTGCGATCTCCTTGTTCGCATTGCCGGCGGCGATCAGCCGGAGCACGCCGATCTCGCGCTCCGTCAACTCGTCTTCGCCGGTATGTTCGGCCAAACCCGAAGCCAACTCGGCGGGAATCCGCTTCTGCCCCGCATGTACCGCACGGATGGTCGCCAGCAGTTCTTTATTGACGTTTCCCTTGAGCAGATAAGCACGCGCGCCGGCTTTTAGGGCGCGGACCACCTGTACGTCGCCGGAATACGTCGAAAGCACGACGATTCGGGCCTCCGGAAATTCGCCGCGAATGGCGATGATCGCCTCAATCCCGTTCATATCGGGCATCTGCAAGTCCATCAGGGTGATGTCCGGCCGGTGCGTCCGAAACCCCTCCAGGGCCTCGCGCCCGGTGGTTGCTTCCGCCACGAGTTGCATGTCGGATTCCGCGCCAATCAGCCTGCGGATGCCGTTACGCAACAGAGCGTGGTCGTCTACGGTAAGGATCCGAATCGGTTTTTGTCCGGTAGGCACGATTTACACCTTGTTCCTTCGAAACAGCCGAAATCACTGCCGGCGATGCACTGTTCCGTAAGCAATTCGGGCCGGAACGGTCAGTTCCGCTTCCGTGCCCGCGCCAGGTTCGCTCCAGAGTTTCAACCGCGCCCCGATTCGTTTGACGCGCTCGCGCACACCCGGCAATCCCCAGTGCCCCGGGCGGACACCTTGCTCGAGGACCTTGGGGTCAATGCCCTTTCCATTATCGCGAATCCTCAACCGGAAGAATCGGCCGTCGTACGCGATTTCGGCCTCGATGCGGCTGGCGTGTGCGTGGTAGATCCACCCCTGAATCGTACCGCAGGGAACTGACGCTCGTCGTC
Organism: Bryobacteraceae bacterium; assembly: GCA_049514955.1. GTDB lineage: Bacteria > Acidobacteriota > Terriglobia > Bryobacterales > Bryobacteraceae > Bog-159. The sequence continues at coordinate 13,232 of JBEKUO010000108.1, forward strand.
TTGCGCACGCGCCAGCATCATACTCCACATTGTCACGCCCAGAGGATGCATCTCGCCAAGCTGCTGATAACCCGCCCGCGCATAGTAACCTAGATTGCACTCGGTCGCAGTCTCCAAGTAAATGCCGATCCAATCTGAGTGGAGGTTAAGCAACGAGCGCAGGTGATCCAGCAAGGCGATTCCGAGATGCCGTCCCTGCTGTTCAGGGTCGACGCCGATCACACTCAAATAAAGATGCGGCTCGCGCGGGCGATTCTTGCCAATCTCCTGACCAAACCGAACTGCGCGGAGAGTACCCGCTAGTCCGACTGCCGAGATCATTCGGAAAAGCATGCCCAGACCTTTCAGTAGCGGGGCTTTGGTTGAATGACGCTGTGCACCTTCGGTAATTGCGACCGCCGCCACTCTGCGCTCCCGGATAATTCCAAAGACGGGCTGGCCGCTGAGACGCTGGCGTGTCAGTGCCAAGGCGAAAACCACACTGAGAATGTGGGCG
>JBEKUO010000109.1:0-13691 GCA_049514955.1 Bryobacteraceae bacterium
GCTTTCTTCAGATCCCGCCTCGCGACGGGCACCCTTGCTTAGACGGATGGTTCCGGTCATTACGGTCCATGGGGGACTTGCACCCCTTGAATGCACATCACTACTCGACACACCAGGCAGGAATGCCTGCGCCACGCATGCTTAGACGCTCTCCACCGGGCTGCGGGACAGGGTTTTCAGGATCTCCTGCGCGGCCAGCGGAATCACGGTTCCGGGGCCGTATATGCCCGTTACGCCGCTCTTGTACAGGAAATCGTAATCCTGCGGCGGAATCACGCCCCCGACGATCACCAGGATGTCGCCGCGACCCAGCTTCTTCAGCTCTTCGATGACTTGCGGCACCAGCGTGTTGTGGCCGGCCGCCAGCGAGGAGACGCCCAACACGTGAACGTCGTTCTCAACGGCGTGGCGCGCCACTTCGCGCGGGGTCTGAAACAGCGGGCCTACATCGACGTCGAAGCCCAAGTCGGCGAACGCCGTGGCGATCACCTTCGAGCCGCGATCGTGGCCGTCCTGTCCCATCTTGGCGACTAGCAGGCGGGGCCGGCGGCCCTCCAAGGCGGCGAATTCATCCGCCATGTCGCGGGCCTTCTTGAAGTTTTCGTCCATCTTGCTTTCTGCCGAGTATACGCCGGATATGGTGCGCGTGACGGCCTGGTAGCGGCCCCAAACGCGTTCCAGCGCCGCACAGATCTCGCCGAGGCTGGCGCGACGGCGGGCGGCCACCACCGCCAGTTCCAGGAGATTGCCCTGGCCAGTTTCCGCACAATGTGTGAGCGCTGCCAGCGCCTCCGCGACCGCGATGCTGTCGCGCGTGCGCCGCAATTCTTCCAGGCGGCGGAGTTGCGCGTTGCGGACCGCAGTGTTATCCACCACGCGGACGTCGAGCTTCGCCTCCGTCGCCACCGCATACGCATTGATGCCTACGATTACGTCCTTGCCGGCGTCGATGCGCGCCTGCTTGCGGGCGGCGGCTTCCTCGATGCGCATCTTGGGCAAGCCGGTCTCGATGGCCTTCGACATGCCGCCCAACTGCTCCACTTCCTGGATCAACTGCCAGGCGCGGTGCATTAACTCGTGCGTCAGCGTCTCGACATAGTAGGAGCCGCCCCAGGGGTCCACCACCTTGGTGATCCCGGTTTCTTCCTGCAGATAGATCTGGGTGTTGCGGGCGATGCGTGCCGAAAAATCGGTGGGCAGCGCCAGCGCTTCGTCGAGCGCGTTGGTGTGCAGCGATTGCGTGTGGCCCAGGGCGGCGGCCATGGCCTCGACGCACGTGCGCACCACGTTGTTGAACGGATCTTGCGCGGTCAGGCTCCAGCCGGAGGTCTGGCAATGCGTGCGCAGCGCCATGGATTTCGGATTCTTAGGGTTGAACTGCTTCACCAGCTTGGCCCACAACACGCGCGCCGCGCGCATCTTGGCGATCTCCATGAAGTGGTTCATGCCGATGTCCCAGAAAAAGGAGATGCGCGGCGCGAAAGTGTCGATATCCAGGCCCGCGCGGATGCCTGTGCGCAGGTATTCGAGGCCGTCGGCCAGTGTGTAGGCCAATTCCAGATCGGCCGTAGCGCCGGCCTCCTGCATGTGGTAGCCGCTCACGCTGATGCAGTTGAATTTCGGCATCCGTTGCGCGGTGTAACGGAAGATATCGCCGATGATCCGCATGGAGCCTTCCGGCGGATAGATGTACGTGTTGCGGACCATGAACTCTTTCAAAATGTCGTTCTGGATGGTGCCGCTGAGCTTCTCGGGAGCCACACCCTGCTCTTCCGCCGCTACGATGTAAAACGCCATGATGGGCAACACGGCGCCGTTCATGGTCATGGAGACCGACATCTGGTCGAGCGGGATCTGGTCGAAGAGGATCTTCATGTCGAGCACGGAGTCGATCGCCACTCCGGCTTTTCCCACGTCGCCGACTACGCGTTCGTGGTCCGAATCGTAGCCGCGATGTGTGGGCAGATCGAAGGCCACCGATAGGCCCTTCTGCCCGGCTGCGAGATTGCGCCGGTAAAATGCGTTCGATTCTTCGGCGGTGGAGAAACCCGCGTATTGCCGGATGGTCCAGGGCTGGCGTACGTACATGGTGGAGTACGGTCCGCGCAGATAGGGTGGCAGGCCGGCGGCGTAGGACAGGTGTTCCATGCCGTCCAGATCTTCGCGGGTGTACCAGGGTTGAATGGCGATGTGCTCGGGCGCGAGCCACTCGGGTCCGTGCGCTGCGCCCGCCGCGGGGCCGGGCGTTGGCTTGTAATCGATTTTGGAGAAATCAGGACGCATGGGAACTCCCGCGTGGCGCAGGCACTTCTGCCTGCCATGACCACACTCTTGTGGTCATGCGTCGGCAGGAGTGCCGACGCGGCAGCGTCGAAAGCCCGTCGTAATCCATTGAAAACACGTTCGCCGGATCCGCCAGAGCTTTCATGGAGTTCGGTGGGCCGTAGGCCCATGGAGACAGGCACGAGTGCCTGCGCCACGGCAGCATTCGGAAATCTTGAGATGGTTGTCTCATCCCTTTACCCCCAGGCGCTCTTGCCAGGCGCGCAGCACTTCCGCCGCGTTGCTGCGAATGTGTACGAAATCCGCGACACCGGCCTGCTTCAATTGCTCGATGGAATCGGCGGGATTGCCGGCCACGATCACCGGCGTGGTTTTGCCGGCATCGCGCAACTGCTGAATCACGCGGGGCGCCAGGGCGGCGTACTCCGTGTCCGAACTGCACAGCACCACCGCGTCCACGTCGTCCGTCAGAGTGTCGGAGATCCGAATTTCAAACCCCGCGCAGCCGAAGAAATTCGTAATGAAACCGGAGCGGGCCTTGCGCATTTTCAAATCGCCGGCCTCCAGCAGGAGGAAGCGCGGCGTGTGTCCGGTGCGAGCCGCGTGGCGTTCCGTGCGCAGCCGGATCTCTTCGAAGATGCGGGCTGCGCGCGGCGCGGGATCTTCGCGCTCGATCTCCGGCAGCACACGCTCCTGCAGATTCGGATACTGGTTCGTTCCCACGATGGTGGCGCGGCGGGTGCTTACGGCCGCCTCGCGATCCGCGCGTGATTTGGCGATATCGCGCTCCAAGGCGCCAGACCCGGAGTACGCGAGGAACCCGCCCGCCGCTTCGATCTGCTGCAACAGACGCCACGCTTCGAGCGCGAGCGAATCGGTCAGGATTTCCAAATAATATGTGCCGCCCGCCGCATCCACGGAGCGGTCCAGCCAGGCTTCCCGCTTCAGGATCAATTGGGTGTTGCGCGCCAGACGGCGGCTGAACTCGCCGGGCTCGCGATAGGGTTCGTCGAACGGCTCGACCTGGAGCGAATCGGCGCCGCCGATGGCCGCAGCCATGGCTTCGGTGGTGGCGCGCAGCAGGTTGACATGCGGGTCGTAAATGGTCTTGGTCCAGTGCGAGGTGCGCGCGTAGATCGTCATTTTGGCGGATTCGGCGCTGCTTGGCTGGAAGCTGCTGACCACGCGGGCCCACGTGGTGCGTGCAGCCCGCAGCTTGGCGATCTCCAGGAAGTAGTCGGATCCAACGGCGAACGAGAACACCAGGGCCTGCGCGGCGCGATCCGGAGCCACGCCACGTCCGGTAAGCTGCGCCATGATCTCGACGCCTTCGGCGAGCGCGAAGCCTAGCTCCTGAACGATGGTCGAACCCGCTTCGGCAAACCGGTGCGCCCGGATCGTCACCGGCCGAAACTGCGGCGCGCGAACGGCACGGATGAGTTGTACGGCACGGTCGAAATCCGAAAGCGGCTCATAATCGACCGAGCCGCGCGCGTCAGCCGGTAACCTTCGGCTCAGTGCCTCCAGCGCTTCCGCCGCCCGTGCGCCCGCTTCAAAATGCACCGCGCAGCGATCGAACGGCAGGCTGTCCAGCACCTCGTCGATATCCTGCTCGCCAACCACGAAGCAGATCTCATCCGCGCCCGCTTCCAGCGCAGCCTTTGCCGCGGTAGCGTCGCGCACCACCTCGCGGATCTTCCAGTCGTTGTCGCGGCGCGTGCCGCGAGTATAAGGAAACTCGCCCGGCGCCGAATCCAAATACTCCAGCCCCGGCAAATCTTCCGCGCGATAGTAGAGCCTGGTTTTGGGGGCCGCGCCTTTGAGATCTTTGCGTATAGCCTCGTCCCACTGCGCGGTCGGGATCGGCGGGAATTCGGCTAACGTCAGATTGTCGGTCATGACGTTGCTCATGATGTGGGATCCTCCACGATCTCCATCAACACGCCCAGCGATTTCGGATGCACGAAAAACACGGTAGTGCCGCGCGATCCCGGGCGGGGCGCTTTATCGATCAACTGGAAACCAGCCTCCTTCATATATTGAAACGCGCTTTGGGCGTCGCGCACACGGAACGCCACGTGGGCCAGGCCGCCGCGACCGCCATTCTTGTCGATCAGCTTCTGCACTGGCGAATCGGGGCTCAGCGGCTCCAGCAACTGCACCAGGTTGGGCCCATCGCCCACGCGCAGCAGCGACTCACGAACCTGGTCGCCGCCGTAGACTTCTTCGCGATGGATCTCCTGGAAACCGAGCATCTCATAAGCCTTCACCTGCGCATCCAGTTCGCCTGGGCGCACCGCGATCGCCACGTGGTCCACGAACTGAAAACCTGGAACTTTGGATAGATCTTCGCTCATAGATTATTCGAATTCGACCAGCACTTGCCCCACTTGCACGCCGTCGCCCACGCCTGCGTTGATGGCCTTGATCTTCCCGGCCACCGGCGAAGTGATGTTGGTCTCCATCTTCATGGCCTCCAGCACCAGCAGCGCATCGTTGGCCTGTATCTGCTGGCCGGCCTGGGCATTCACGCGCACCACCACGCCGGCGACCGGGCTGCGGCAGACCTTATCTTCGACGACGGAGCTATCGGGCGCAGCGGCGCGCGGAAGCGGCGGCGGGGCCGCAGGCATGGACGTCGGCGCGGCCGGGATGTATGCGTGGCCGGAAGCTACCGGCGCATGGTCGTCTTCAGATACCTCGACGTCTACTTCGTAGACTTTTTGGTCGACTGTGATTTTCAGTTTCATCGGCCGTGCACTACTCCCAAATTATGCGACGCTTGCACAAACACCCGGCCCTGCTGGGCCCAGGCGTTAGACGGCGCGGTACGCACCAGCCGCGCGCTCCGTATCCGCGCCCGCTTCCCCAGAAACGCGGCGACCGCCGCACTGAGAATCAGGATCGTCTCCGGTGGAACCTCGCCGGTTTGCTCCGGTTCCGCGGGTTTGGGCGAAGGCTGCACCGCCACGCTCTTTGCCGGCGCCGCTACCGCGGATACCGGAAAACCGTTCCCTGACGGTCGCGGCTCTGCGGGGGCGGCGCCTGCCATCCGCGCCTCCAGTCGCTCCACTTCCTGCCGCACCATCCTGCGCGACATGGCCGCTCCCGCCACCCAACCGGCGAAGATTCCCAGCGGCAAAAGCCACAAGCCCATAAGTCTGCCTCGATCCACGATGCCCTACAGCGGCATCAGGCCGTGCTTCTTGGCCGGACGCAACTCGCGCTTGGTTTGCAGAGCTTCCAACGCCATCGCCAGATAGCGCCGCGTCTGCGCCGGCTCGATAATGTCGTCCACCAGCCGCGCACCGCCCGCCACGTACGGATTCGAAAAAGTGTTGCGATACAGGTCTATCAATTCCTTGCGGCGCTGCGCCTTGTCCGGCGCTTCGTTGATCTCCTTACGGAAAACCACTTCCACAGCGCCTTCCGCTCCCATCACCGCGATTTCGGCGGTGGGCCAAGCCACCACGCGATCCGCGCCCAGGTCCTTGCCGCACATCGCCAGGTACGCGCCACCGTAGGCCTTGCGGACGATCACCGTCACCTTCGGCACGGTGGCCGCCGAGTAGGCAAACAGCAACTTTGCGCCGTGCCGTATGATTCCGCCGTATTCCTGCTGCACGCCGGGCATAAAGCCAGGCACATCCACCAGTGTCAGCAGCGGAATGTTGAATGCGTTGCAGAAACGAATGAAGCGCGCCGCCTTGTCGGACGCGTTGATATCCAGCGCACCGGCCATCACGGCAGGCTGGTTCCCAATCACCCCTACCGTGCGACCCGCGATCCGGCCGAAGCCGATGAGGATGTTCTGCGCGAAGTTCGGCTGCACCTCCAGAAAATCGCCCTGATCGAGTAGCGCCGCGATCACGCGGTGCATGTCGTAAGCGACTTTGCCTTCATCGGGCACGATGTCATTCATGCCCGGATCGGGATCCAGCGGGCCGTCGTACGCCAGGCGCGGCGGATCTTCCATGTTGTTCGTCGGCAGAAAACTCAACAGGCGGCGGCAAATAAAGGCGGCCTCTTCGTCGTTCTCCGCGATGAAATGCACCACACCGGAGTAACTCATCTGGGCGGCCGGACCGCCCAATTGATCGGGGGTCACCACTTCGCCGGTGACTTGCTTGATCACCGCCGGTCCCGTGATGAACATCTGGGCGCCTTTGGTCTGGATAATGAAGTCGGTAAGCGCGGGGCTGTATGCGGCGCCGCCGGCGCACGGCCCGCAAATCAGAGATACCTGCGGCACCACGCCCGAGAGCATCACGTTCATGTAAAAGACGCGCCCGTATCCGGCCAGGCTGTTGATGCCCTCCTGCACGCGCGCGCCGCCCGAATCGTTGATGAAGACGAACGGCGAGCCGGTCTTGAGCGAATAGCGCATCATCTCGGCGACTTTTTCGCTGTGTACCTCGCCCGCCGCGCCGCCGGCCACCGTGAAGTCCTGGCTGGCCAGATGGATGAGACGGCCATCCACCGTGGCGGCGCCGGTAACCACGCCATCGGCCGGCAGTTCTTTGTCCGCCATGCCGAACAGGGTAGCGTGATGTTTGGCGAATAGCCCGATTTCCTGGAAGCTGCCGCCGTCGATCAGGCAGTCGATGCGTTCCCGGGCGGTGAGTTTGCCCGACTGGTGTTGCTTGGCGATGCGTTCTTTTCCGCCGCCTTCCATCAGGCGCGCGCGCTTGTCTTCGAGGTCGCGAACCTTGGCTTCGATACCCATGATGTTGTGTTCCGCGGTTGGCAATTTTGTCTCCAGTTTTTCCGCTCAGCGATTGTGGGGCAGCTTGCCAAGCTGCGGGCCGATTGGCAATCGGTCTAGCGGCGGTTGGCAACCGCCGCGCAGGATGCCATCCTGCCCCACACGCTAAGCTTGCGCTACAGTAACCGTGTGCGGCTTGCCGTTTAGGGTCACCACGTAGGACACCGGCTCGGTCAATTGCGACTGCGCGGGCGCCGGTTTCGCTGCCGGCTGGGCCACCGCCTTGGCCGGCTCCTTGCTCAAATTCTTGGGTCCCTGGCTGCGCGACAGGAAAAACTTGGGCGCTACCTGCGGGAACATGGCGTATGTCAGGACGTCTTCGTCGCTGCCGTTGCACCCGCCCAGTGCCAGCGCATCGGCGCGCAACTGGTCCCACTCGGGGCGCAGCAGATCGGCCGGCCGCCCCGTGATCGGCTCCTTCTTGGAATGCTGCATCGCTTTCTTGATCACTTCTGGGTTTTTCTCGCCGAGCGTAGCTCCGTAGTATCCCAGCATCAAATCGGCGAATTCGCCCGTCAATACTTTGTAGCGCCCCATCAGCACGTTGAACACAGCCTGCGTCCCGACGATCTGGCTGGAAGGCGTCACCAGGGGCGGATAGCCTGCGTCGCGCCGCACGTTAGGCACCTCCTCCAGCACTTCCCGCAGCCGGTCGCCGGCATTTTGTTGCTTAAGCTGGCTCTCCATGTTCGAGATCATGCCGCCGGGGATCTGGCTGCGGAAAATATCCGTATCCACTCCGCTGAAACCGGTCAGGAACTCGCTGTAGCGTGGCCGGACCTTATTAAAGTAGTCGCGCACCTTACGCACGCGCTCCAGATCGATGGCGGTGCGGTAGCCGGTGCCCTCCAGCATCTCGATGAGGGCTTCGGTCGGATTGTGCCCGGGACCCAGGCTCAGGCTGCTGATGCTGGTATCCACCATATCGCAACCGGCCTCGATGGCTTTCATCAGGCTGACCAGCGTCACGCCAGTGGTGGCATGCGTATGCACCTGCACCAGCGTCTCGTCGCCGCACGCCGATTTGATGCCTTCCACCAACTCGTATGCCGGAGCGGGCTTCAGCAGCCCCGCCATATCCTTAATGCAGATGGAATTGCAGCCCAGATCCACGTGCTGTTCGGCCATGGTCACGAAGGCTCCGATGGTGTGCTCCGGGCTGATCGTATAACAGATAGTGCCCTGCGCATGTTTGCCGGTAGCGCGCACCGCTTTGAGCGACGTCCGCAGGTTCCGTATGTCGTTGAGCGCGTCGAAGACCCGGAACACGTCCATGCCGTTCTCAGCGGCTTTCTCGACGAAGCGCCGCACGACCTCGTCCTCGTAATGCCGGTAGCCCAGCAGATTCTGGCCGCGCAACAACATTTGCAGCCGCGAGTTCGGCATCAGTTTGCGGAAGGTACGCAGACGCTCCCAGGGGTCTTCGTTCAAGAACCGTATACAGGCGTCGAAAGTGGCGCCACCCCAGCATTCGATCGACCAAAAGCCCGCCTGGTCAAGATCCTCGCAGGCTGGCGCCAGATCTTCCAGCGCCATACGCGTCGCCATCAAGCTCTGATGGGCGTCGCGCAGGATAAGTTCAGTGACCTGAATCGTTCGTTCCGGCATATTTTTTCCGCTGAGTTCGCGGCAGCTATAAGACCATTCTATCTGATTTCGAGCGGGTGGGCGGCCTGCAGGGCTTGCGCCGGGGCGCGCAAATACGATTACTATGAACGCATGCGACGCATTCGATATGCCGCCATTCTCCTGATGGCCTTGTCCAGCTTCCTGCCCTCCGCGCACCTTTGGGGCGCAGGAAAGACCTCTCGGGAGTACCTCGTTTATTTCGGAACGTACACGGGCAAGGACAGCAAAGGTATCTACGCTTGCCGTTTTCGCCCGGACACGGGCAAGTTGACCCCGGTCGAACTGGCGGCGGAGACCGTCAGCCCATCGTTTCTGGCGGTGGATCCCGCGCGCCACTACCTGTTCGCAGCGAACGAGATAGGCGATTACAAGGGTTCGAAAAGCGGCTCGGTCAGTTCGTTCGCGATTGACCGGCACTCCGGCAAACTGACCGCGGTGAATACGGTGGCGTCGCGCGGCGCCGATCCGTGTCACCTGAGCGTGGACAAGGCCGGCACAAGCGTGCTGGTGGCCAACTACACGGGTGGCAGTGTGGCTGTGCTACCGGTGAAGTCGGGCGGCATGCTGGGCGAGGCGTCGGACTTCGTGCAGCATCTCGGATCCAGCGTGGATCCGGAACGGCAAAAGGAGCCGCACGCCCACGACGTCGTGCTTACGCCCGACAACCGCTTTGCCGTGGTCGCGGACCTGGGGCTGGACGAACTCCTGGTCTATCGCTTCGATCCCAAAAAGGGCGCGCTCACGCCCAACGATCCGCCCTTCGGCCGCGTGAAGCCGGGTTCCGGGCCGCGCCATTTCGCCTTCCACCCGAATGGACGGTTTGCGTATGTCATCAGCGAAATGGCAAACACCGTTACCGCTTTCGCCTGGGACGGTAATAAGGGAGCATTGGATGAGTTGCAGACCGTCTCCACGCTGCCCAAGGATTACACCGGCGAGAACACCACCGCTGAAATCGCGGTGCATCCCTCGGGCCGCTTCCTGTACGGCTCCAATCGCGGCCACGAGAGCATTGCGGTCTTCGCCATCGATCCGGCAAAGGGCACGCTTACGTTTGTCGAGGATGTTTCCACCGGGGGAAAAGAACCGCGCAATTTCGCGCTCGATCCCACGGGCGCTTATCTATTCGCCGCCAACCAGAATTCCAATACCGTGGTGGTGTTCCGGGTGAATCCGAAGACGGGCCGGCTCACACCCACCGGACAGAGGTTCGACGTACCCTCGCCGGTGTGCGTGACGTTTGTGGAGGCGGAGTAGGGCCCTGGCAAGTCTTGCTCTCATTGTGATTGCGAATGTAGGTCGTGGCGATGGCTTTGACGGCAGCGTTGGCCGCGACGCTAGCGACGGCGATGGACACCGGCGCGGCCATGAACTCAGGCGCAGCGTCCGGCGGACGGGCGCGCCGGTGGACGCGACGCTGCGCGAACCTGTCTACTTGCGCCCATTCCGGGACAAGTACGACTTCCGAACCGGCCACCATAAGGCGATCGTCACACATGAGCTGTCCGCCCGCAGTTCAGTCGGCAACCGAAATCAAAAGTGTCTCAGTTAGGGATACCTTGGTTGCAAAGCCCGCCGTACCTATACCGGATCTGGTATGCTGTTCTCCGCCTTAGATCCGCCTCGCCCATCCTGGTAACGTACGTAAACTCTCCATCGTCTATTATTGCGAGTAATGGCGACTATGATCGCACATGGCTATCTGACGAACTGACCGGTAAGGTGGAAACTCATGTTGAAGGCCCTGGCAGTCTCCCTGGTATTCTCACTTCTGGCATGCGCGCCGCGGCTCCGGGCCCAGGACGATTCGTCCATCCAACCCTTTTCCCCGGACCAACTCGATAACCTGCTGGCGCCCATCGCTCTCTATCCGGACCCTTTGCTGGCGCAGGTTCTGCCGGCCGCCACCTTCCCCGACCAGATCGACGAGGCGGCCCGCTTCGTCCGCGGCGGGGCCAATCCCGACGATATCGACACGCAGCCGTGGGATGTCAGCGTCAAAGCCGTCGCACATTACGCCACGGTCCTTTATATGATGGCGGACAGCCTGGATTGGACCACCGCCCTGGGGCAGGCCTACGTTAGCCAGCCCGACGACGTGATGGCCTCGGTGCAGCGGCTGCGGCAGGAAGCGCAAGCCGTGGGGAACCTGAACACCACGCCGCAGCAGGACGTGGAGGTCGACGATGGCAATATCGAGATCTGGCCCGCCCAACCGCAATACTTCTACGTGCCCGTGTACGATCCGGGCTTGGCGTTCTTTGGTTCCGGCGGTATATACGGGGGACCAGTTGTTACCTTCGGCGCCGGTTTCCCCATAGGCGTCTGGCTAAACTATGGCTTCAACTGGCGGGTCCACCATATTTACTATCATGGATGGTCGGGGGGCGGCTGGATTGCCCGGTCTCGCCCTTACATTCACATTAACCCTGTGTATGTGAACACCAACCTCAAGAATGTTACCGTCAACCGGAGTGTGACCGCCCGTGCGGTGAATTACGGAAATCTGACTCGCTTTAACAGTGTCCATCAGAACGTGAGTTACGGTAAGGCCAGGCTGACTGCCGGAGTGAGTAATGCCGCTCCGTCCAACAACGTAAATAACAAGATCATCCAGCGCAACGGCAACGTCGACGATCCGCGGATCGATCAATACCGGGGCCGCGCGTCCGATCAGCCCGAGCCGAACCGTACCACCGCAACGCCGCGTGCCCCGGAACGGACGGGCAACTCCGCCTTTGGCTCCAACCGCGGCAACTTCGACACGAAAGCATCCAGCCAGCGCGGGCAAAGCAGCCGCTCGCAGGCTTCGCATCCCGCCCCGGCGGCCAGGTCGGGCGGAGGGGGATCGCACGGCGGCGGCGGTGGTGGATCTCACGGCGGTGGTGGAGGAAGGCACTGATGAGTCCACGACAACGCTCCGAAAAAAAGGAGGGCGGCATGTTCCTGGCGGCCGGATTGGCGTTGCTGCTTTCCGCTACCACGCTGGCCGCACAGACGGCCGCGGCCTCCACCCAGACCCGCTTTGCGACTCCCGAAGAAGCCGTCGAAGCTCTGGCTCAAGCGGCCAAGGCGAAGGACCAAACGGCGCTGACGGCCATCTTCGGTCCCGAACGCGCCAAACTGCAGACTGGCGATCCGGTGGAGGACAACAACGCCTTGGAGCACTTCGCAGGCAACCTTGAAAAGTCGCACAAGCTTGAGAAAGTAAGTGACACCAAATTCACACTTCTGGTGGGCAACGACAATTGGCCATCGCCGATTCCCATCGTCAAAGACGGAACCGAGTGGCGCTTCGATACCGCCGCTGGACTCGAAGAAATCCTCAACCGGCACATCGGCGATAACGAACTTTCCGCCATCATGACCTGCCGCGCCTATGTGCTTGCGCAATGGGAGTATTACACCGCGGCTAATGGCACTGCTCAGGATGGGCTGGCGGTCTATGCCCAGAAGTTCACCAGCACGCCAGGCAAGCGCGACGGACTCTATTGGGAGACGCCATCGGGCGCCAAGCCCAGCCCCCTCGGAGGCTTGGTAACGCAAGCCCGCGCCGAGGGCTATGCGGCGGGTCAGCCGCGCCCCAGCGGAACACCCAAGCGCCCTTATCACGGATACTTCTTCAAGATTCTGAAGCGTCAGGGTCCGCATGCGCCGGGCGGTAGGTTTAGCTATGTGATCAATGGCAACATGATCGCCGGTTACGCCCTCGTAGCTTATCCCGATAAGTGGGGCAGTTCCGGAGTCATGACCTTCATCGTCAACCAGCAGGGTCGCATCTATCAGAAGAACTTGGGCCCGAAAACTGCGCAGATAGCTGAAGCGATCGCGGAATACGACCCGGACCCAACCTGGAAACTTGTCACCGATTAAGGGCGGTCTCACCCGATATCGAAGGCCTCTAGCAGGCGCGGAGAAAGCATTAGAGACAAGGGCCGCGGAAGACAAGGTGCTTGGGCCTTCCTTATCGGGTTTATCCGCGTTCATCGGCGGCTGTCTCACTTGCCGGGGCAAGCTGACATTGCACGCTACCGCCATGCAGAACAAACGGGGCGAATTTAGTCCGTTAGACACTAACGTAGTCGCTTGCTGTCAATGTTGCAAACGCCGCCTCCGCCGGCTGTACAACCCGGATCCGCCCTCTTAGAATCTTGAGAAACTCCGCCGTCCGGATAGGATGCAATGTTCACACTTCTGTGCTAATCTTCGGAGCATGCATGGGCGCTTCTTCCCGACGGCGCTGCTGATGGCGTTGGGCCTCAGTTTCGCGCTTCGCGCCAGCGATTTGGATCGCGACTTTTCCGGAAAATGGCTGCTGGACCAAAGCGCCAGCGATATCGGTCCCCTCGAACAAGTGGCGATCTCTCTAGCCGTTTCGCAAGGCGGTGCCGGAATACTCTGTTCGACGGGAGCAGTCGAGTGGTCGTATGCGCTCGATGGCAGCGAGACGCGCAAGCAGATCGGTGAGGAATCCAGAAACTCGGTTGCCAAGTGGGAGGGCGCGGCGTTGCTCATCAATACGCAGGTCTCCGGCCCCCGGAACTATACAGTGATGGACCGTTGGGAGCTCTCGCGCAGTCACAACACGCTCACGATTACGCGCCAGGTGGTTCGCGCCGGCTCAGAGGTGGAAGGCGCGTTAGTTTACCGGCGCGAGGGCGCTCCGGTAGCGGTTTCTCGTCCGGCCGTCCCGGCAGGCGAGCCGGCCAGCGACGCCCCGCCGGCGACGGCCTGGCGTCCAAACGTACTGACGAAGAGGCCCGAGCCGGGCGCGGCGCCCGACGTCACGGTCCCCACAGGAACGCGCGTCTTGCTGTCGCTCATCGGTGAAGTGAGCACGAAGCACGCTAAAGAAGGCGATCAAGTCTATCTTCGTACGGCGGCTCCGGTGGCTGTGAATGGGCGGGTAGCGATACCGCGGGGCAGCGATGTCGAAGGCACCGTCACCCGCACCAAGCCGGCCGGTAAGGTAGTGGGCAAGGGCGAGTTGTACATCCGCTTCGACTCACTAATT
>JBEKUO010000110.1:0-13688 GCA_049514955.1 Bryobacteraceae bacterium
GCGCACATCGTGTTCCTCGGCAAGCTCGAAGCACTTCCGGTAGCAGGAGGCCAGCAGGTCCGGCTCCCCCCGCTTGCCGTCCCGGTACACCGGACCCACCGCGTGAAACACGTGGTGCGCCGGCAGCGCTCCCGCCGCCGTGGCCACCGCGCTGCCCGTGGGGCACCGCCCGATGCGCTCGCGTATCTGGCTCAGCTCCGCCATGATGGCTGGCCCGCCGGCGCGATGAATGGCGCCGTCCACCCCGCCTCCGCCCATCAGCGCGGAATTCGCCGCGTTCACGATCGCATCCGCCGGTATCCGTGTGATGTCTCCCACCAACAGCTTGAGTGTTTTCCCGGTAAGCGCGGTCCACTGCATCGAGCGCGGCCTCCTTGGCCTGCTGCTATCATTCTCATATATGGCGTACGAGCCGGGCGACCGGCCCACTATCCTCAGCCGCCAGTTCCTGGTCACCTTCAGCGTCGGGCTCGTTGCCGTGCTGATCGCTGTCGGCATCATCTTATATATCCAGCGGGGTGCGCATGTCGAGCTCAAAGGCGCCATCCTCAAAGTGCGTACTCTCGGGCTCGATGAAAACAGCTCCCTGGCGGTCGTCGATTTCCGTTTCGCGAACCCGTCCAACTATCCGTTCGTGGTGCGCAACGTGGATGTGTCCGCGCTCGGACCCGCCGGCCAGAACTACACAAGCATGCCGGTCTCCGAGGTGGATGCCAAGCGGATCTTCGAGTATTATCCGGTGTTGGGGCAGAAGTTCAACAATTCCCTGCTCACGCGCGACAAGATACCGGCGCAGCATTCCGAAGACCGCATGATCGTGGCCCGCTTTGAAATCCCCGTCACGCAACTGGACGCGCGCAAGAACCTGACGATCCGCATCGAGGATGTAGATGGCCCGGTATCCGAACTGGCTGAGAAATAGCCTACTGGCCGCCTGCGCGCTGGCCCTCCCGGTGCTGGCCGTCGAGGCCCCCGCGGGCACGGAACTCCAGGTGCGGCTGAAAACGAAGATCGGCTCGAACACCTCCGAAGCAAACGATCCGGTCGAAGCAATTTTGATCGCGCCGGTGCTGGTGAACAACAAGTCCGTAATTCCGGAGGGCGCCACCGTGCGCGGCGCGATCGTTAAAGCCACCGCCGCCACCGATCCTAAGGTGCGTGCCGTGCTCTCGCTCGATTTCAACGAGATCGAAATGGGCGGCGTGAAGATGCAAGTGCACACGCTCCTGACCGCGGTCGAAAACGCGCGCGAAAAGGTGAACGAACAGGGCGAGATACAGGGCATACTCGCCAGCGAATCCCTGTCGGCGCGCATGGACGCGGGCATCAACAAGGTCGCCCAGAAGTACTCCGGTCTCGGCAGCTTTCTCGAAGCCGCCAAGAGCGCCGTCTTCAAGGAGACCGAAGGCGATATCACTTACGACGCCGGCGTCGAGATGGACCTAAAGCTCACCGCACCCCTTTCGATCACAGGCACACTGCCGCCCGGACCGGACGCCGCGCTTCGGCCCGTAGCAGACCGCCGCGCGCTCGCCGATCTGGTCAATCGTGAGCCATTCCAGAGCCGCGCGCAGAAGCCGCCTGAGCCCTCCGATATTACCACCCTGATGTTCATCGGCAGCCAGGAGCAGGTGCAGAACGCGTTCATCACAGCCGGCTGGAGCCAGGCCGCCAAGCTCGGCGAGAAATCCAAGTTCGAGACTCTTCGCGCCATCGCCGAAGATAAAGGATACAAAGAAGCGCCCGTCTCGATTCTGTATTTAGAGGGCCGCCCGCCGGATCTGGTCTTCGAAAAGACTAACAACACGTTCGCGCAGCGC
This sequence comes from Bryobacteraceae bacterium, assembly GCA_049514955.1. Classification (GTDB taxonomy): domain Bacteria; phylum Acidobacteriota; class Terriglobia; order Bryobacterales; family Bryobacteraceae; genus Bog-159. The sequence continues at coordinate 1,821 of JBEKUO010000110.1, forward strand.
CATCACCTGCGCGTCTGGCGCCGGCCGGATACGTTCCAGGGCCTGCCCGTCTGGGTCTGCGCCGCTACGCATGATACGGGCATCGACTTTTCAGCGGCGGATCGCACCTTCATCCATAAGATCGACCCGCAGATCGACAAGGAGCGCAGCAAAGTGGTGAACGATCTTTTGCTGACCGGAGACGTGCAATCGCTGGAGCTGATCGCCCGCCCCAACGTGCCCCAGCACAGCCAGAACGCCACCGGCGACAATCTCGATACCGATGGCAAGATGGCCGTCCTCATCTTGAAATGAGCATGAAATGAGCAGGCGCCTGCTTTCGTGCCTCTTTCTGTGTGGCACTCTTTCCGCCGCCAGCGCCCCTGTGCGCTTCGCCGAACACACCGTTGCCACTGGTTTGACCGGAGGCTACCAGGTAGTCGCCATCGACTTGAATCACGACGGCAAGCCGGACCTGCTGGCGCTCGCCAGCGGCATGACCGAGTTGGTGTGGTTCGAGAATCCTCACTGGGAACGGCACGTCATCGCCAGCCATCTCTCGGGCATGATCAACCTGGCGGCGTGGGATTTTGACGGCGATGGCATCCCTGAAATCGTGCTGGCCTCCGGCTTCTCCATGCAAGCGAAATCGAGCGTGGGCGTCGTTTCGGTTTTGCGCCACAATGGCGATCCGCGCCAGCCGTGGAGCATACAGGAAATCGACCGCCTGCCGACCTCGCACCGCCTGCGTTGGGCCGATATCTACGGCGACGGCAGGAAGGTCGTGATCAACCAACCGCTCACCGGGGCCCAGGTCGAGCGCCCCGAGGACCATGCGCACACGCCGCTGGTATTCTACCGTCCCGGCGAGTGGAAGCGCGAACAGATTTCGGACCAGGACGAGGGCGTGGTCCACGGCATCTATATCGTGGACTGGGATGGCGACGGCCGGGACGAAATACTGACCGCCAGCTTCGTGGGAATTCATCTGTACAAACTGGGCGCCAACGGCCGCTGGACACGTACCGAGATCACCAGGGGAGATCCCGCGCCATGGCCGAAATCCGGCTCGAGCGATGTGGCTGTGGGGCGGCTTGGTAAGCGCCGGTTTCTGGCCGCCATCGAGCCTTGGCATGGCAACCAGGTGGCGATCTACCGCGAGAATGGGGGCGAGTGGCAGCGCCGCGTGATCGACGATTCTCTGGCGGACGGCCATACCATACTCACCGCCGATCTGAACGGGGACGGCGCCGATGAGGTCATCGCCGGCTACCGCGGCCAGGGCGTCAACGTCTACTACGCCCAGGATTCGCAGGGCACCGAGTGGTCCAGGCAGGTGCTGGATCGCGACATTGCGGCGGCCGCATGCGCCATCGCGGATTTGAACGCAGACGGCCGTCCCGATATTGCCTGCATCGGATCGGCTACCGCCAATTTGAAGTGGTACGAAAATCTAGGGCCACCGGCGAGCAAAGCTCGCGTGGCTGGTGGCTGGTGATTGGTGGATGGTGGTTGTGCCGGCTGCGGCTTGAAATGGACAGTCTCGAGACCGGGTCCAAGGGGACCACAGACCGGGGGGTCTGCCGCCGTTCTAACCCGAGTGGCGCCGCTCGCCGACACAATAGCGGTAGTCCATGGCGGTGTAATGCCGAACTCGCTGCACCGCCGGTTCCGGAAAAGAACCGTTGAAACATACAAGCAAGGCCGCAGGCATCGAAGCGGACGCGTAAAGCCGGACTCCAGTCGCGGCAGACTGGGGCGACCAGGGTACACTCTCCGGTCTCAGCGGCTGCGCATCGCCGTGGAGTTGGCAGGACGGATAATCCATTGCTTTCCTCCGCCGCTCCAGCGGTGCTCTACCCGAATGGGGAAAGGTGCGCGGTCCTGTTGTTTAGGCGCCCAAGGCAAACATTTGCGGCTGCCGCTGTACGAACTGGGGCGCACGGAAGGGCTGAAAGCGGTACCCCACACTGAAGATGGTCTCGATGTACTTGCCGCTGTGCTCGCCCAGCTTCCTTCGCAGCCGGAGGATGTGCACGTCCAGCGTGCGCGTGCGGATTTGGTTGCCGTAGCCCCACACGCGCAACAGCAGCGTCTCGCGGGTGACCAACTCGCCTGCATGCTGAATCAGCAAGGCCAGCAGGTCGTATTCTTTGCGGGTAAGTCCTAGCGGCTTGGAGTCCAGCAACGCTGTTTTGTGCCGGAAATCAATGTCCAAGTGTTGGTCATGATAGGCTTGCTCATATGTCGAGGTAATCTGAATCGGTTCCATCCGAACATCTCCTTTTGGCGTGTCGCCTATACTGATGTTACGACTGAGCGACAGTTGTAATGGTTTGGTTTTTGTAAAACTCTTGCAAAGATGTGAACGGAAGATTTTAAGCCTGGGACGCAGCGGTCGACCCGGCAGATGGGATAGCGACGCAATCATCGAGACTGCATCGTCCTCACCGCCGTGTGCTAGCGAATCAGGAAAGGCCAGTGCGAGACTGGATGCAGCTTATAGTGTATTGCGGCAAAATAGAGTATCGCACTAAAGGCCACGGGGACAATCCCCGCGATTGTTAATACCTTGGCCCACGGAAATCGTTTGCCTTTTCGCTTCAGCACCAAAAGGTATCCGGCGAAAACGCCGACGTAAAACAACAAACACATGGGTAGCGCAAACAGCAGCATATTAACCGCGTCGGGAGTGGGGGTGACGATGGCGGCGATGACGAAGATACTCAGTATCGCGTAACGGCTATGCTTCAAAAGGAACGCCGGCCTGACGACGCGAAGTAACGTCAGGGCGAAAATCAGAATGGGCATTTCGAAGGTCAGCGCCACTCCGAGCGTCACGTTGACGAATAGATCGAAGTACTCGCCGATGGATACCGTCGGATCGACGTAGTTTCCTATACCGATGCCCAATAGAAATGTGAGAGCGAAACGGAAGGCCACAAGGTATGCGAATGCGCCGCCCAGGATGAACAGCCCCGCAGTGCAAAGCACGAATGGCACGGCATAACGGCGCTCCCGCTTATAAAGTCCGGGAGAGATGAAAGCCCAAATTTGATAGACCACCCAAGGCGCCCCGATAAAGAGGGCACACAGAAAGGGCAGCTTGACCCAAATGACGTTGAATTGCTCCATCGGGGTGATGGCTTTAAGGGTGGGCGGCTTGATACTTAGGCGCGTTAAGGCTTCGACGGCGGGAGCGGCGATGAAGCGCCAAAGCTGGTTGACGAAGGTCAAGCTGATGGCACCCGCGACGAGCAATCCCAAAACCATCTTTAGGATGCGCGAACGTAGCTCCTGGAGGTGATCGAGGAAAGACATGCGGAGCATGCCCTCTTCGCCGTCGCCGGGGAACTCCGGGGGTTCAGTCGGAGGGGGCGTGCGCCCCCCTCCGTGGCGGCCTGCGGACACGGCGGTGACCGCTCTGGGTGGAAGCTCGACTGTCCCTGTCCCTGTTGGAGTCATTATGTTCCAAAACCGACGCGCTTATCGAGAGTTCGCCTTTTCCGCAACCACCGATGACCGCATGCTACGCTTCACGCGAAATAACCGCAATGTCCGTTTGAGGGACACCTGCCGTCAGCCTAGCGGGATCCTCGGTGGTGTAGACCCTGCCAATCGTAGAATCCCGGCGCTCCGCGCTGAATACGGCGGCCAACTCGCCGGAGACTCCGGCGCCGCTTGAAGAATAATCGTAACTGCCGTTATCACGCTGACAACCGCTGTCGATTTCCTTTTGGGATTTGGCTTGCCACTCCAGGTTTTGCAATTCACGATCGAAAGTGGCTTTCATCTCACTCCGGACACGGTGAAAATGGCTGATTGCCGTTCCCAACATTCTGCCCAACTCGGGCACTTTTTTCGGACCAAACAGCACTAAGGCGATCACCAAGATTACTACCATCTCCGGTAAACCTACGGGACCCATTTTGCTTCTTTCTCCTTACGAACTTCCTCGTCACGGCGCAACATGGCGGTGGCGGAGGAAAATCAAGAGCCCTGCCGATCCTCGTTAGGCGCGGGAGTTTCTTCAGGGCTGCCAGCTTTAAACGAGTCCTTGAAGTTACGGATGCCTTCAGCAAGGCCCTTGCCCAGGGCCGGCAACTTCTGCGGACCAAAAAAGATTACCGCGATAGCCAGAATCACCAATAGGTGCCTGGGTTGGAGCAGATCTTGAATCATAAATGTGAACCTCTTGCCGGCCTTGCCGGATCATCCGATTTACATATCCAAAAGCATCTGCCTTTCAAATTCATCGGCAGACAGATCTGTCGAGTGCGGAGCGGCCTGCTATCAAGCCGCTCCACATCCAGCTACGCCAATTTATGCCTGGCGCTGAGCTGCGTCAGCTGCGTCAGGTTGAGCAGCAATTCGGTCAACTGCGGCGTCTGGCCGGTAACAACGTCGGGGACTCATCATAAAGGCAAAGACTTGATTTCCGACGCACTGCGCCAACAGTACTAAAGCTATAGCAGTTAGTGGACGGCGGAATCCGCCGCGACAGCCATAGACTGCAGCATCTCGAGAAACTGTTGGCTTTGACCGATGAAGAGCCCATCTGCGGTGAAGCTATTAATCGTTGCCACGGCGCCCGCAAATTTATCGGTCAGCGGACGAATGATTGAAACATTGGGGAGGCCGGGCTTGAATTCGCAAGGGACGGGGAAGATCAGACTGGGCTGGATCGAAGGATTCAGCGGGCTGAAAAAGTTAGGAAATGTCAGGCCGGATAGGGTGTCCGTAAATGGCGCCACAGGAGCTTGCACTCCGTTGCCCGAAAAATCAACCCATTCCAAAAAGTGAGCGATCTCGTCGCCACCGATGCCCAGAGTGACCGAAAGCACATCGGGATCCTGAACTTTTTGGCTCATGGCTGCGTACAGACTCGACCCGCCTTGCTCGATGTATCCGAAGTGAAAGCCTGCTACATTCGCGATGGCTTGAATATGATCGTTACCGGGAAAGTTGGGGTTAGGGGCGCCGTTGTAATCGGCATCGCTTCTGGGAATGGCGGTAACGCCACTGAGAGTGATTGCCTGTGGAAATATGGCGCCAAGGTCCGGATTGGTTGCGCTCCGGTAGCGAACGTACCAACTGGTATCGACGTTAAGTTGCATCAGGTTGGTGAGGCGCAGCTTTCCCGACGATCCGTTAGCTGTGCTTCCCGGCAAGGTTTCGAACTGGGTGAAATCGACCGGCTGGGCTCCTCTGGACACGAGATAAGCGTTGAGGAACGTGCCATGGCTCACTTCGTCCAGCGTGTTGCTGCTGATATATTGCGGACCATCGGAATCGAGGTTTGACAAGGCTACCTGATAGGGATTCAGTTTTTGGTTCGGGTATGGGTAAATGATCGCCGATGCCACCCAGTTCCGCGTACTGTGTCCAAAGGTCCGATTCGATCAGTTCCGCTGCCGCCAGAAATCGGAGGATGGCGGTGTCGCCGCTGGAAAGCCTGGAAGACTGTCCGAACATCGGCCGGCCGGCGGCCAGGACTCCAGCGCCGATCGCGGCAGCTCCTAGTCCTCTCTTCATGAAAGAGCGCCGGTTTGTCGCGCTCTGCGTGTTCTCTCGTCCGTTTGTCATTTATTGCTAACTGCCTCCTAGAGCGATACTAGCAACGCCTGGGTGATTTGTTGTTCTTAATGTGTAAAGGTTTTGTACATTCGACCATCTGTGGAGCAGCGCTTCCGATCAAACGGATCATTGACGTATGCATCAGTGGCAGGCGGTTGCACCGATGCTCGGATGACATTTGCCATGTTCCGCTTGCATAAGCTTCTCGAGTGTCCGCGCGATATACTCACGATCGAGCGACGTTGGGAGCGCGATAAGACGGTGCCGCGAGGGCTTGACGAACCCGAAACAACCTACCCTTGATCGTGTTCTCTTTCAGTCCTGTCATTTGAGATAGCTCAGCCAGGAGCTTATTGATAAAATCTATTTGCATAGCAGTTCGATCGGGTGTTGGACGCCAGTCTGCAATCTCCATACGTGGTGCTTCCGCGTCGTCGAGCGAATCGCCTGAGTACGCTATTGCAAGTCGTTTCTTTCGCAGGAAGTCGTAACAGTCATTTACAGCGATGCGGTAAATCCACGCATAAAGAGAGCTGCGACCTGCGAATCCATGGATTGAGGAAGACACTTTGGCAAAGACTTCCTGTGCGACGTCATTTGCATCGTCGCGATTGCCCAGGATGCCATAGGAGACGCGAAGGATCTTGCATGCGTAGCGCTCGACGATTTCACGAAAAGCCGTCTCATCGCGAGCCTGTAGTCGCGCTACCAGTGCTGCGTCATTAGGTTCGCGCGGTTTAGACGTCGCTTCGTTTGGCCAGACGCAAAAAACGTTCGTATTTGCACTCTCAGACGTGGTCGCGCACATATTTGCCGCCTTCACTGCTCACACCACAGCGGGGCACAAAAGGAACTCCGGGAGGCTCGTTGGCACTCGAGATCGGCGAATCAGTGGCCGGAATGGATTGTCCTATTAGCCAAGGCCGGTCATTTAAACGTGTGGGGTGTACCTCATCGCACTTCTCTTAAGTACGCGATGATCGCGCTCCGCTCACTGGCGCTTTCCACATGGAAGGCCATGTCCGTTTCCGGAACGAACTTGTCCGGACCGGCCAGCCATTTGTCGAGCTTATCGGCGTCCCATGTAATATGCGAACTCTTCAGGGCGTCCGAGTAAGTAAACGACGCCACCGATCCTGCGGCCCTGCCGTAAACGCCTCCCAGCCGCGGCCCCTCCTTATCGTGATCGAGCGAATGGCAGCCCGAACAGCGCTTTTCGAAAAGGCCCTTGCCGTCGCTAGTCTCCGTGCGCGCGGTAACCACCACAACGGCGAATACCGCGCCCAACATCAGTAACAATCGTTTCATTGGAGTCAGTTCCCCGGCGCCAGCGGCGAATCCACCACCGCCAGGCTGTGTTTACGGGCTATGTATTGCACATTGGTAATACCGAGCACGCTCCGCAGCCGCTCGGCGGGTACTTTCATCGGACCAGCCGCCGGCGCAGTTCCGGGCGCCGGTTGCGGAAACGCCGTGGACATCGCCGTATGGAAAGTCACGTTGCCCTCCACCTTCTGCAACACTTGATGAATGTGCCCGTTCAAGACTGTCACCGAACCGAAGCGTTTCAAGTAAGTGAGCGCCTGCGCGCTGTCTTCGGTGCCCCAGCCCCAATCGGGATAGACCGACCACAGCGGGATATGCGCGAACACCACAATTGGCGTGCTGCTGGAGCGCGCCTTGAGGTCGGCTTCCAGCCATTGGAGCTGATCGGCGCCCAGTTTTCCGAGGTGTTCCAGTCCAACCACGTTCACCAGTCCGATAAAGTGCACGCCTTTTTGATCGAAGCTATACCAGCCGTTGCCCCGGGCGCCTTTGCCGTAGCGTTCCAGATACTGCTTGCCGTCATCCACCGACGTGTCATGCTCGCCGGGCACATAGAAAATCTGGCTGGTCTTGGCGGACTTCAGCAACTGGTCCATGGTGTCGAATTCCCCGGGCTTGGACGTGTGGCTGAGGTCGCCCGTGTGAATGATGAACTCCGGCGCCCGCGGCAGCGCGTTGATCTTATCTACGGTGGCCTGCAGCGTGCCCGCCACGTCCGGATTTGCCGGCTTGTTGAATCCGATGTGGCTGTCGCTGATTTGCACGAAAGTCATCTCGCCTTTGGCCTCGCCGGCGTGGGCCGGCTTCCCGAATGCGCGCGAGCTGAGAACGCCGCTCCCCAGGGTCCATACTACGCCTGTTCCCGCCCAGGCCATGCATTCGAGGAATCCCCGGCGGTCGATCCCGTCGTCGTTGTGGTCGTGAAGAATGAATTTGGACATTTTGGTCTCCACACCCATCTACCTCCGTGACGCATCGATTATTCCCGCCCCCTCGCTTTTCAAGTGTAAATTGAACGCCGGGAATAAATTGCCGCTGCCGGCAGTATGCATGGATATGAAGAAGATCCTCCTAAAACGTCCTCACTATGCCATTGCGTGCGCCGGCGTGCTTGCCGTCGCGTCGGCCTTCATCCATCCGTTTGGACTGAAGACCAATTCGGCCCGGCCGTTGCTCTCCGGCGCCGATGTCGATCCCGCCGTGGTGCGCATCCTGGAAAAGTCTTGTCAGAATTGCCACTCTGAGCGAACCGAATGGCCCTGGTATAGTTATGTTGCCCCGATGTCCTGGCTGATCGAGAAGGATGTGCACGAGGCCCGCAGCCATCTGAACTTATCCCGCTGGGGCGAGTATGACGCCCAGAAGCAACATGACCTCCTGGTTGAGCTCGCCGCCGTCGTGCGAAGCCGCAGAATGCCGCTCTCCCGATATACTCTCTTGCACCCCGGAGCCAGACCATCTCCGGACGAATTCGAGCGGATTTATCAATGGACGCGTGCCGAACGGCGGCGTCTAACATCGTTGGCCTCGGCTCACAGTGCCGCTCCCGCAGATGCAGGCGTTGCCCGGTAATGTGCGAGGCGCTGCGGTGTAACATATAATGACGAATGATTTTGCAGCCGGGGCCTGGACGGTTTCCAATGGCGGATCTGCCGCGGAACTCGCAGGCTACGCGTTGCGAGGGGCCGGCCTGATGGAAGCCGCGCCGAAAGCGGCCCTCTTCGAAAAAACGATGCTTCCGCATTTGGACGCGGCGTATAACCTGGCGCGTTGGATCGCGCGGAACGAGCACGATGCGGAGGACATCGTCCAGGAGGCTTACTTGCGCGCCTTTCGGTTTTTCGACGGTTTTGGAGGCGGAGACGGACGGTCCTGGCTCCTGGCGGTGGTCCGCAATACCGCACTGACCTGGCTCCGCCGCGAGAAGACCGCACCTCAGGTGTCTTTCGATGAAGAGATGCACGGTCCCGGCTCCGAGGCCGCGACTGTCGAGGCTAAGTTGGTGGAGGGCGCCAGGTTCGCGGCGTTACGGAATTGTCTGGACTTACTTCCCGTTGAGCTCCGTGAGGTCGTGGTGATGCGGGAGTTGGAGGAGTCGCGCGCGCGCCAAAGCCTGCAGGATTGTGTGGCGGTGCGGATGAAGGAGGATTCCAAATGACCTGCGTGCCGGCAAAGAGGCTGCTGGATTCGTATCTGGACGATGAACTGGATGCGGCCCAAACAGCCCATGTCGCGGAGCATCTGGCGAGTTGCAGTTCTTGCGCGGGAGTGCATGCGCAATTTCTGGAACTGCGCACCGGCATCCGGGCCCATGCTCTTTATTACCGTACGCCCGCTGGCCTGCGCGAGCGCATTCAGGTTTCCGTGCGCCAGGCGGATCGACAAGCCACCCGGCGAGCCGCCCCATTTTGGCGCTGGATGGCGATCGCGGCCGCCATCCTGCTGGCGGTTTCGGCCGCATGGAATATCGCCCTGCTCCGCTCACGAGCTTCCAGCGCGGATCTGATCGCGCAGGACGTTCTATCGAGCCACGTGCGATCGCTTATGGGAGCACACCTTTTGGACGTGCCTTCGTCCGACCAGCACACGGTAAAGCCGTGGTTCAATGGCAAGCTGGACTTTTCGCCGGACGTCAGAGACTTCGTGGCTCAAGGCTTCCCCTTAATTGGCGGGCGGATCGATTACGTGGGCGGCCGTCCGGTGGCGGCCCTCGTGTACCAGCGGCGTAAACACATTATTAATGTGTTCACGTGGCCCTCGGATGCGACGGACGGCGACGCCGTGCTTGACCGCAACGGCTATCACGTTGTCCATTGGAACACAAGCGGGATGAGTTGGTGGGCCGTATCGGATTTGAATGGTGGCGAGCTGCGGCAGTTTGAGGACTTATACCGGCAGTGACCGCCGTATGCCTGACACAGTACCGTCTGAGGCACCGTAAACTCCTGTGGCAAACGCTCCAGCCATGTAACATTCATGCTTAAGAGTGCTTGCTCGATCAAGGCCACGGTACAGGTTTTTGTGGACGAGCACTCCAACGTGCATCCCCCACTTCACACCGGCCTATTCTTCCTGGCTAAATCAGGTTGAGATTCGGACGGATCGGGCGTGAGGGCAAAGCACCCGGCGTGTACACCAACGTTCAGCGACGATTTACCGAGTGTTCACAATTTAGTGGAATAAATATACGGGTTTCTAAGTCGACTCAGGCAGAGAACACGACTTACGAGCTTACTTTCTCCGAGGAGTCTTTTCCTCAGTCGTGGCCCTAGCGATGAAAATGTTCCCGAGTAATTCTTGCGGACCGGGGTTCTCGCGTTTGCTCGGCCTCTCTTCACTTTTTTAACAACTCTTTTGCAATTTTCTGGGAATATCACTCCTCTCACCAGAGTCTGCATCAGTGGAACGGGCCGAAATCTCCGTTCTTAGGAGCCCCGCCGAAGACACGGCGGGCACCAAAGCTAACAACTGACATCCACTGTGAGGCACTTATGAAAGGGAGAAAAATGATCAAAACAAGCAACGAACTGTACTACGGAAAGTGTAGGACCGCCGTCAGCAAAGGGTTGGCGGTAGCGGCAGTAACGGTGGCGATTGTGGCCGGTCCCCGGTGCGCAGCCCAAGAGACGGTATTGCATACTTTTGTCGACAAAAGCGACGGTTACGGTCCTGGTGGAGGCCTGACGTTCAACGCAAAGGGAGATCTTTTTGGCACGGCCAGCTTCGGCCGTGAAACGGCCTCCGCCGACGGCACGGTCTTCGAATTGACGCCGAACGCGAGTGGCGGCTTCACCTTCCAGACAATCCACGGTTTTTCGCAGGCAACTGGCGACGGTGGTAACCCGGGTTCCGCCGTAGTGTTCGATCCAGAGGGCAACCTTTATGGGACCACCCCGAACGGCGGCGCCGGATGCGGCATTGTTTATGAACTGTCTCCTCCCGCCACTCTCGGCGGAGAGTGGACGGAGACCATCCTGCACGAGTTCAGCAGGCAACCTGCAGCGCACGATGGATGTAACCCTAGTGGCCGTTTAATCTTTGACGAAGCGGGAGATCTCTTCGGCGGCACCTACAACGGTGGTGGCGGCTTGAACAACCTGTTCTGCTCCAACGGTTGCGGCACGACTTATAAGTTGCACCCGGCGAACGGGAAGTGGACGGAGACAATTATCCATCGTTTCACCGGGGAGGGTGCCCCAGATGGCGAGAATCCTGCGGGCGGGCTGGCGTTCGACAAGGCTGGTAACCTGTGGGGCGCGACGGCGTTTGGCGGCGCTGGCAACTCGTCGACCTGCGGCGACCCAGACGGCGGCGTGGGGATGTGCGGTAGCGTGTTCGAACTGACGCCGAACACCGACGGAACTTGGACGGAGAGCACGTTGTATAGCTTCGTGGACGCGAGCACCGGCTGGAATCCGTTTTCCGGCGTGATCCTTGACCAAGCGGGTGACTTGGTTGGCACGACCGAGAATGGCGGAGGTGCCTTGCAGGGCGTGGTGTTCGCGGTAACCCCCGGAGCTGACGGGCAAGTCACGGAGAGGCTCATCCACGAATTTTCCGGCGAAACGGATGGAACTTTTCCGGAGTCCGGCCTGACTGCGGATGCCGCGGGGGATCTCTACGGCGTAGTCACGGGCGGTGGCGGCGCCGCCTTCGTGTGCAAGGAGAACTCGGGTGGGGGCTGTGGCATTGTCTACAAGCTGACGCCCGGTTCCGACGGTACCTGGACGGAAACGATTTTGTATACCTTCCTGGGCGGGACCGACGGAGCCCTTCCTTCAGACGACCGGCTAGCCCTCGGCGCCAACGGCGAGATCTTTGGCTCGGCAGGGGCAGCCGGCGACTTCGACCGCGAGAAAACCGGTTGTTCAGCCTTCAGCAACGTCCCTGGCGGATGCGGCGTTGTATTCGCGGTGCAGCGGTAACAGCGGGCGGCGCGTAGGGGTCGGAAAGTAGCGCGGAGTCTCCTTCAGTTGGAGCCTCCGC
>JBEKUO010000111.1:0-13614 GCA_049514955.1 Bryobacteraceae bacterium
CCTGGTGGATCTGGATGCCGCCTGGCAACTGGTGAATGAATTCGATTCCAGCGCCACGGCGATCATCAAGCACACCAATCCGTGCGGCTGCGCCGAGCAGAGCACACTTGCACAAAGCTACCGGCAGGCCTTCGCCTGCGATCCGGTATCGGCGTACGGCGGCGTGGTCGGATTCAATCGCGCGGTAGATGAAGAGACCGCGCGGGAGTGCGCCAAGACCTTTCTGGAGGCCATCGCCGCGCCGGATTACGCGCCGGAGGCGCGGGCGGTGCTGGGGGCCAAGAAGAACCTGCGGCTGATGAAAGTAGCGACGGCCGGCGATGCGCTGGTAGTGAAGTCGATCTCCGGCGGTTACCTGGCGCAGACGCCCGACGCCGTGCGGCTGGATCGCGCCTCAGTCGCGGTGAAGACCCGGCGTGCGCCGAGCGATGCGGAATGGATCGCGCTCGAGTTCGCGTGGAAAGTGGCTAAGCACGTGAAGTCGAACGCCATCGTGTTCGCGCGTGCCGGGCAGACGGTAGGCGTGGGGGCCGGACAGATGAGCCGCGTGGACTCGGTGAAGATCGCCGCTATGAAAGCCGTGCTGCCGCTGGCCGGCACGGTGGTGGGCTCGGATGCCTTCTTTCCGTTTGCCGATGGGGTGGAGGAGGCGGCCAAGCATGGCGCGACCGCAGTGATCCAGCCGGGCGGATCGGTGCGCGACGCCGAGGTGATCGAGGCCGCCGACCGGCTAGGACTGGCGATGGTGTTCACCGGAGTGCGGCACTTCTGGCATTAGCCGTGATACCATTCCGCAGAGGTTACTTATGTTGTCTATCGAGTTTCGCCGCCACCTGCTTGTAACATCCACCTTGCTTGTGACGGCCGCTGTGTCGCGGGGCGGCGCGCAAGGAGCCAATTCGCAGCCATCTGCCGGCACTCCTCAAGATGTCCTGACCTATCACGGCGACACTCTTCGCACCGGGTGGTTCTCATCTGAAACCCAATTAACCCCCAGCAACGTGAATCCGGCATCGTTCGGCTTGCTCGCAACCGTCCCGCTGGACGGCCGGGTGGACGCCGAGCCTCTGGTCGCGATGCAACAGCGCATCGCGGGGCAAGGAACCCACGATGTCGTTTACATCGCGACTGAAAATAACAGCGTGTATGCCATCGATGCCGAGAGCGGAGCCGTACTGTGGCAGCGCAACTTGGGAATGCCCGTGCCGTATTTGTACAAGGACGGCGATGACAACGTCTACCCGGTGATGGGCATTCTCGGCACCCCGGTAATCGATCGGACCGCCGGCGCCCTCTATCTGGTTGCGGATATATATACGGGCACCGTAGACTACTTCCGTTTGCATGCCATCGCGCTCGGCAGCGGAAAAGATCTGGTGGCGCCCGTAGCCGTGCAGTTCTTCCAGGGGCTGACTGATGGAACGATGTGGATCTTCAATCCGAAGTATCAACTGCAGCGCGCCGGATTGTTGGAAGCCAATGGCAGCCTCTACGTGACTTTCGGCAGCAATGGCGACATCGACCCTAGCATTTCCCGCGGCAGCATCGTGGCGTACGATCCGACCACACTCGCGCGGCAGTATGCGGAAATCACCGACAAGCTGTCGCTATCCTCGAACCCCTACTATCTGTCTTCCATCTGGCAATCGGGTTATGCGCCGGCAGCGGATGCGGGCGGAGACGTCTACTTCTCAACCGGTAACAGCGATCCGCACAGTCCGTCGTACTCCGCCTCGTTCAACAAGCCCGAAAGCGCGGTTCGTCTGTCCGGCGACCTGCGTACATTGATCGGCAGCTTTACCCCGTCGAATTATTTCCACCTGGATGGGGAGGACACCGATCTAGGTTCCGGCGGCATGCTCCTGCTTCCCGACCAGCCGGGCGCCCACACACACCTGGCAGTGGCCGGCGGCAAGGATGGGCGGGCCTTCCTGCTCGACCGCGACAATATGGGCGGCTTTACCAAGGGCGGCCCCGACAATGTGCTGCAAACCGTGACCATGGGAGCGTGCTGGTGCGGTCCATCGTATTACGTGGGGTCCGACGGCACGCCACGCGTGGTCACCGGCGGCAACATTGGCGTCACCAGTTGGGAACTGATGACTTCGCCGGCGACCCAACTGGTATTGGAATCGTCCACCGGTTCCGGCGTGGTGAGCGGCCTGCCGGACAATGGCGGCGTGCTGCCGGTCATTTCATCGAACGGCACTACCGCGAACAGCGCGATCATTTGGTTCGTGCAAAAGCCCTCGTCGTCCTCGGATCAGGATCCAGGAACACCCGTCACGTTGATGGCCTTCGCAGCTACCAACTTGACAACCGCGCTGGTGTCCCTACCCGCCGGCACGTGGACGAACGCCGTGGACAGCAACGCCAACCTGGTGCCGACGGTGGCCAACGGGCACGTCTACGTGGCCAGCAACGAGCAATTGCAGATTTTCGGATTGCTTCCCGCGGCAGACACGGCGCATCCGGCTCTGGCGCCCCGCGCCATCACACCCTCAGCGCCGGACCGCATTGTGTGCCCGGTTAGCGTGGCGCCTCTCGCGGCACTGGGCGGAGAACGTGGCGCGATCCATGACTTCTATGGAACCGTGTGCCAGGCGAGTGGCTCGCAGCTAAGGCTGGCGCTGCGGAGCGGCCAGTCCATCGCAGTCGACACGACGGGACTGGTCCAAAATCCGCCACTCCTGCTGACTCCTGGGAGACCGGTGCATGTGCGCGCCCGCCTCGATGCGGAGGGCGCTCTCCAGGCGCAGCGGATATCTCGCTCTCACAAGATCTCCCAGTTCACGCCGCCCGACCGCTGAGCAGGACAGGCGCCCGCGGTGGCAGGCAACGTTAACCCAGGACCCCGGTGATCGCCACCACCACACCCGCCACACCCGCGATGATGCCGATCACGGGAAACAGCATTCGGCGCGCGATGAAATACATGGAAGTCAGCACCAGCCCGATCTCGAGCAAGCCTTCGCCGAAATCGTAGCGGAGCGCCCGGCGCTCGGCGGCTTCGGACTCCTGACTCCTGTGCTCGGCCGTCTCCTGTATCTCCTTGGCTTGCGCCGCATACTTGTCCTTTTCAGCTTTATATTGATCCAGGTTTTCCTTGAAGCCCGGTTTGTCTGCCGCCACTAGTTTGGTCAGACGCTCGCCGAGTTCCAGGTTGTGAAACTTGATGCGGCTGGCCTGGTAGTGCGCCCACTCGTCGTTGGATTCCGACTTCTTGATGATGGCCTCGGTGTGCGTGCGATGCGAGGCGATGGTGACGATCGCCAGGCAAACGGCCAAGACCGCTGCCAGGATGCCCACGCGCTGGCCTGTGGGGTCGTGTTCCGCCCCTTCGTGATGGATCTCAAGTTCCGCCATATTAGTTGTCCTCGGTTTAGCAACCTCAGAAGCTGTGAAAACACGGTTGACAGGCGAAAGCGCCTGTCCCACCTAGTTGGCCGGCACAGCATCTTCGGCCAGCAGTTCTCCCTTCTCGAGATGGCGCACCTTGCTGGCGAACCGCGCTGCGTGCGGATCGTGGGTGACCATCACGACGGTCTTCCCGTACTCCTTATTCAGTTTCGAAACGATGGTAAGCACATCGTCGGCGGAACCGGCGTCCAGGTTGCCGGTGGGCTCATCCGCCAGGATCAGCGCGGGATCGGTGACGATGGCGCGGGCGATGGCCACGCGCTGCTCCTGCCCGCCAGAAAGCTGCCGCGGGTAGTGGCCCAGGCGGTCGCCGAGACCCACCAGCTTCAACGCGGTGGTGGCGTGGTCGAGCCGCTCCTGCTTCTTCAGGTTGGTGAGCTTGAGCGGCAGCTCCACGTTCTCGAGAGCCGTAAGCACCGGGATCAAGTTGAACTGCTGAAAGATGAAACCGACGTGTTCGTTACGCCAGTGGGCGATCTGGCGGTCGCTCAATTCGCGCAGGTTATGCCCTAACACGCGGATATCCCCGCCGGTGGGTTTATCCATCGCCGCGATCAGGTGCAGCAGCGTGGACTTGCCCGAGCCGGAAGGGCCCATTAATGCTACGAACTCGCCTTTGTCGATCTGGATGTTGATGTCTTTGAGAGCCACCACATGGAACTCGTCGCGGATGAACTCTTTGGTCAGATTGCGCGTTTCGATGATGGTTTCGCTCATAGGATTAGCCGGGGTTGGCAGGCGAAAGCGCCTGCCCCACTGTCATGTTTTTTGGCGCACCCGGTCGCCGTCTTTCAGTGTAGCGGGCGGATTGACGATGAGATCTTCGCCGCCGATGAGGCCTTGTTCGATGCGCACTCCCTGGCTATTGGCGGGGCCAGGCTTGATGGGTCGGATTACGGCCCGGCCATCCAGCACCACGAAGACTTTGTTATCGCGAATGGCGGAGGCGGGCGCCACCACGATCGGCTGCGCGGGAGTGGCGGCGTTCTTCTCATCGGAGAGGAAGGCCACGCTGGCGTTCATTTCGGGCCGCAGAAAATCGTCCGGATGGGCGATTTTCACTTTCACTTGCACGGTAGCTTTTTGGCGGTTGGCCTCGGGCGAAACCTCGCGGATGAAGCCATCGTACTTGCGGTCGGGGAAGGCATCGGTTGTGACGGTGCCTTTCTGGGCCATATGCAGCTTGGCAAAGTCGTTCTGGCTGATGTCGAGCTCCACTTCAAGGTCGTTGAGATCGGCCAGCGAGACGACGTAGCCCTTGGCACCGCGGTCGCCGACGAAGCTGGTGGTTACGAATTCACCGATTTCGACGGCGCGTTCCAGGATGGTGCCGGTGACCGGCGAGCGGATGATCGTATTGGCGAGGTTGGTTTCCGCGTAGGCCACCGTTCCGCGGGCCTGCTCCACCTGGCCGCGCATGGCATCGATCTCTTCCTGGCGCGGACCGATGCGGACCAAGTCGTAGGCTTTCTGTAGCGAATTCATCTTGGCTACGGCGGAGTCATAGCGGGCTTGAGCGTCATCCAGGTTCTGCTGGGACATCACCGACTGCGACACCAGCTTGCGCGTGCGCTCCAGGCTCACACGCGCGTTTTCCAGGTCGGCCTTGGACGAATTCAGATTGGCCAGTGCCTGGGCGATCTCCTCCGGCCGTGAGCCGTGCAGCAGTTCCGCCAGATGGGCTTCGAGATTGGCCAGGTTCCCTTTGGCCTGATCGAGCTGGGCGCGGTATTCGTCGTCTTCCAGACGTACGAGCACCTGGCCTTCCTTCACTTTGTCGGCTTTGTCCACGCCGATCCATTTGACTTTGCCGATGACCTTGGCGGCGAGCTCGATCTTGTGCGCGGCTACGATGTAGCCGGTGGCGTTCAGCACGGTACCTTCGGCGGCGCGGCCCGAGCTGAGCGCCTTCACGCGCTGGACTTCGACTTCGGTGGCCGCGTTCAGGCGGCTATACGCGAACCGGCCCGCGCCCAGAAGGACGAAGAGCGCCACGCCGCCGATGATCCAGCGCGTGGCCCATTTCGAGGGCTCGCCGGAGCGCTTCTTTTCGCGGTCGATTTGGAGAGATTTTAATTCCGCATCCATAAAAGCTGGCGGCTGGTGATTGGTGGCTGGTGGTCGGTGGCTGTGTTGTACATGCTACACCTCACGCAATGCGACCAGGATTTCTTTGCGCGCGGCCATGCGCGCGGGGAGCAGTCCTCCTACCGCTCCCAAGATTGTTGCGAACACGATGCCGGCCAGCATGATCTGCGGCGTGACGCGGAATGCGAAGGCCAGCTCACTGAACGTGGTGCTGCCGATGCCGGTGGCCTTTCCATTCAAAGCAAAAAAAGCCAGCAGGCAGCCCAGGACTCCGCCCAGGCCTGCCAGCAGCACGGATTCCAGGAAAAAGCTGATCAGAATGCTGCCGCGCGAGAAGCCCAGCACGCGCAAAGTGCCGATCTCGCGGGCGCGGCGGGCCACGGCGGCGTACATGGTATTCATAGCGGCAAAGCTGCTCCCGATGGCCATGATGATGGATACGAAAACTCCGAGAAATTCGATCGGCCGCGCCGAAACCGTTTGGAGCGCGTAGTACTCCTTCTCGGAGACGGCGTTCATATTCAGGCGTTGATCTTCATTGATGCTCTTCACCAGCGCGGCGGCCGTGACGGTGTCGGTGGCGCGCACCAGGGCCGAGCTGAGCACATCCTCGCGCTGCAGGTCGGAGCTGACCTGGTTGAGGTCCGCGAAAATCTCGCTATTTTGGGCGGTTTGGCCGGCGTCCATGACTCCCACCACTTCCCAGTTGCCGCGGCCGAAAGTGAGCCGCTTGCCGAGCGCGGCGCCAGGATAACGCTGGGCGATGGACTTGCCGACGACCACTTGGCGCTTGCCCGTCTCAAACCATCGGCCGGCGGAGATCTTGAGCCCGGGGCGCATTTCAATGCCGATGGGCGAGAGGCCGCGCAGCGTCAAGTTGTTGCCGTCCGGCGCATCCAGACTGGGCAGGTTGATCACCGTCACGACTTCGAGCGACGCCATGGGCTCGCCGTTCCGGGCGCGGGCGATGCCCGCTTTGAATTTCAAATCCTGAAACTGCGTGCGCGTGAAGTTGGATACCAGCTCCGACTCGGAACCCTTGCGCATGACCACGATCTGCAAGGGATCGCCGCTAGCGGAGAGGGTGGCGCGGAGACCGGCCAGCAGTGCCATCATGGCCAACAGAACAGCCACTGTCAGGGCGATGCCCAGCGCGGTCATCAGCGTAGTGGTCTTGCGTACCACCAGATTGCGGAGATTGTAAGTGACAGGGATAGCCATGGGGCGATTGTCAATCCGTGCTGCGGAGCGCCTCCACGATGGTGGTGCGGGAAGCGTTCCAGGCGGGGATGAAGGAGCTGATGAGGCCGATGCCCAGAGCTACCAGGATGCAAGCCGATGCTACGGACGGGTCGAATCGCTGGATGGGAGGGAGGAACATGCCGGCGGGGCTTTTCTTGACGCCCCCGGTCAGGAAAGTCGAGAGCAGGAATCCTATGGCTCCGCCCGCGATGGAGATGGCGCAGGCTTCGCCGAGAATGATAAACAGGATATTCCCGCCGGTGAAACCCAGGGTTTTCAGCACACCCACTTCGCGGACGCGCTCGCGCACCGACATCGCCATGGTGTTGCCGGAAACCAGGAGGATGGTAAACATCACCGCGGCGCAGATACTAATGAGAAACAACTTCACGTTGCCCAGCATGCCGACGAAGCTGCGCAAGAAGGCCTGCTCGGTCTCGGTGCGGGTCTCGACCGGAGCGTTGCGGAACCCATCGTCGATGGCGTTGGCCACGCGCGGGACCACGCCGGCGTCGTCGCATAGAATGTCGAAAGTGCCGACCTCGCCCTTGCGGCTTTCCGGCAAGCCTTCCCGCACGTAAGCCCAATTGAAGTAGAGCACTTCGCTTTGGCGCGGGCTGTCGAAGATGCCACGCACCGTGAGCTCGAGCGTGCCGGGATAGATATCGCCGATCAACGTGATGCGATCGCCCAGGTGGAAATTGAACTTGTTGGCGAGATCGCGGCCGATGACGGTGCCGGTGCGGTCGCGTATGAAAGCCTGCTTTTGGTCTTCCGGAATCTTCAGCTCGCCATAGATGGCGAAGAGCTTATCGGGTGGATCGACGCCGAAGCGGGCGAAGAAATTCTTGGGATCGCGGGCATCCTTATATACGCCGTTGAACCATTGGGAGCTCATGATTTCCTTGACGCCGGACACCTGGCGGATGCGATCGCGGTAAAAAAGCGGGATCGGGACGGTCAACGAGATGCGGTTGCGCGTGACCACGCGCATGGCTTGGTCGGGCGTGGCGTCGCTTAGGTACAGGGCGTGATAGACGGCGATAAGCACGCCCAGCAGGCACATGGAGACCCCGATGCTGGCGATAGTCAGCGACGTGCGGCGGCGGTTGCGCCAGCAGTTTTTGACGATCAGCGGCAAGTATCGGAACATAGGAGATCTCTCTATTCTAAGCTAAGAGGGGCATGCACGACAGCTACATGCGGCAGGCTTTGGCGCTGGCTCGCGAGGCGGAGGCGGCCGGCGAGGTACCGGTGGGGGCGGTCGTAGTGCTGGACGGCATGGTAGCGGGACGTGGGCGGAATTCGCCAGTGGCTTCGCACGATCCCACGGCGCACGCGGAGATGCTGGCGCTGCGCGAAGCGGCGGCGGCAATCGGGAACTACCGGCTGGAGCAGGCCACGGTGTATGTGACGCTGGAACCTTGCGCGATGTGCGCGGGCGCGCTGGTGGCGGCGCGGGTGAAGCGCCTGGTGTTCGGCACGCGCGACCTGCGGTTCGGCGGCGTGCGCAGCAAGTTCCGCATCGCCGATTCGGAGCTGCTGAATCATCGGGTGGAGATCGTGGAAGGAGTGCTCGCGGTGGAGTGCGTGGAGTTGCTGCGGGGGTTTTTTGAGAAGCGGCGGTAGCGAGGCGAGCTTCGCTCGCCGAAGCACGCTTCAGCGTGCGCCACAATGAGATCAATCGATCGGGTGAGGGCGCCCGCCCTACCCAAGCGTTTCCGGTCCTGGACGATAAGGCGTTCACACACGCCCGCATGGTCGGCCCGTATTGAACACCGGCGCGCGAGAACGCCGCCGCGGGCGCAATGCAGGACGTTCGGGCGGCCTATCCTTGTCTTTACAATTCCCAGGCGGATGAGGTCATTCTCTGTCCAAAGGGCCTGCACCTCTATCATCGTCTTCAGGGTCTTGATGGTGAAGGTGTCCCCTCCCCCATGCGGCGCCACCGTGACGCGCCGGCCGGCCGCGTGGCCATAGCGTTGATGAGATCCCTTCTGGCGAATGAAATGAATCCGTCGCGGATGACGGCGGCGATGATTTCTCGTGCTGTGAGCGACCGGATGCGGTATAGTCGATGCCCATGGACTACAGGGTGACGGCGGTGCGGGGTTCCTGCTGCGAAACCTCTTCGACCTCCACCGAATCGAGCGGGCCCTCGGGCAGTGCTTTGCCGTCCTCGATGAATTCCTGGACGATCATGCGGACAACCTCATTGATGCGGCGCAGCGCTTCTTCTTTCGTGCGTCCCGAAGTCGCGCCGCCGATACTTTCGAGCGCGGGGCAGTGCGCAAACCACGCCGGATTGCCTTGGGCATCCTCGTCCGGTTCCACCACGACTTTAAAGCTGTAGGTTTTCATGGCTGTTATCACGCGGTATATCCGCGTTTGCTTTCAGTGTAGACCGCGCAGGATATGCGGCAAATAAAGGGTTCGCGAAAAATTGCCAAAAAATTTGCACCCCTTCCGCTCCAGGATGCTGACTGTTGCCTTCGCGGTGACATGAGCGGCTCGGCCCTCCCTTTCGGTTGAAAATATGACGAGGCCATTGCGTTCACTGATTGTTGCGGCCCGCCGGTTTGCTCCCCTCTCTTTCAAGGGCTTTCGACACTCCGTTCGGCTCGGTCGGATCTCTCCTCCCGGCTGGAGTCTGCTACCGGGCGCTCCGGCGCTTACCCGGACAGGACTTCCACCTGCTAGAACAAACGCGTCTTTCAGGACGCACCATGAAAATGTATTTTACCGAGGCGCACTTTCCCCTTGACGGAAGTTCTCAGATGACTGAGAGTCTGCGCTACGCGCCATGGGCGCTTCCACCCAGGGCAGGCAGGCGGCGCCGAACAGTCCCGCTTCGTTGCCCAGGGTGGCCTTCTCGATGCGCGTTTCGCTGCTGCGGAAGGTGAAGGAGCGCCGCCGCACTTCTTCCATCATGGACGGCGCGAAGAACTCCCAGGCCGCCAGCACGCCGCCGCTTAACAGATAGAGCGGAAAGTTGAAAGTATTCACCAGCATAGCGAGCGTTACGCCGAGCGACTGTCCCATCACCTGGAAGATCCAACGCGCTTTCTCGTTGCCGGCCTCCGCCAGATCGTATACGTCGCGGGAAGTGGGATTCTCTCCCAAGTGCAGCATCTCCGCCATGGCGGTGATGGCGGTGGCGGAAGCGTGTTTCTCCAGACAGCCCTGGTTGCCGCAACCGCATGGATTCCCGCCGGGGACCACCGTGATGTGCCCGAATTCTCCGGCCATCCCGAGGTAGCCATGCAGGATTCGTCCGCCGGAGATGATGCCGCCGCCGACGCCGGTGCCCAGCGTGATCATCACCAGGTCGTCGACGCCGCGGCCGGCGCCCATCCACTGCTCGCCGAGGGCGGCGGCGTTCGCGTCGTTTTCCAGAATGACGCGCGCCTGCAGGCGATGTTCGATCTCGTCGCGAATCGGAAACCCTTCCAGGCAGTCCAGGTTGTTCGAGTTGCGTATGACTCCTTCCTTCAGAAGGATGAAGCCCGGCACGCCGATGCCGATGCCCGCCAGGCCATCGGCGCCGCAATCGGTGCGCAGCGCGGAGATGGCGTTGACCATGTGGCCCAGCATCGCCTCGCGGCCGGCCGCCGGGTTCGTGGCGGTCGCCTTTCTGCCCAGGATGTGGCCCTCGCGATCGATGGCCGCGGCCCGCAGGTTGGTGCCGCCCAGATCGAGTCCGATCGAATATTCAGCCATGTAGGCGCATAATATCACCGTACTGCGGCGGTCTGCTCCGGCTGATGGGCCGGCTAGAGGAGGCCGTGGCGGAAGTCACCGTGAGGGTGTTGGCAGGCGAAAGCGCCTACCCCACCACGGCGAACCAACAGCATGCGACGTTAGGTTTGGGGGCATTGTACGATGGTGATCTCCAAAACAATAACAGTTGTTAATGTAGTCCATCGGAATTTTCTTGGCGCATTTTGGACCGTGATGTGCTACAAAATGAAACAGAGTTGTTTGTATTGCGTCGATAAGTATGGCGGGGGGATCCGAAGATGGGGAGCGCCAGACAGTACGTCAACATACCGGGTAACAAGATGCACGAGTTACCGCCTCTGTTGGTACGGACGGGTTCCCAAGCGCCGGAGGTGGATATCGCCTCGGCCATCGTGGAAGCGGGGGAGATGCTTCCGGAGGTGGACGTGGAGGAGGCCTTGCTCGAACGCCGCAAGTTCGACCTGGCTCTGACCCTGGCCGAACAGTACCGCGGATTGCTCGCGCACTGGCAGTGGGGCGAGTCCATCGTGGAATGGATACGGCAATGCGAGATTACCTTCCAATCCGAAGCGGTGCTGCGCGGTTTGTTGCACCCGGATGTGTGGCCGCACGCGGGCCGCAGCAGCTTTGTCAAGCTGCTGGCCGATAAGCGCGTCTCGACTCCCGGCGTGGCACTGGAGAAGGCGGTGGGTTTGCGACTGACGTTCCGCCAGCCCCCACCTATCGACTGCTGTTCCGGCGAATTCCTGTTCTGCTTGAACGCCTCGATCGCCGGCTCGGCCTACCATGCGTGGGCGCGCATGGGGGCCGGTGTGCCCGCGCTGCTGCCTCCGGACCGCTTCCATTTCGACGTGCTCGATCTGGACTGATCCGACGCGGCGCCGCCATGTTACTTTGAGCGTTGGCCGGCGGCTATTCCCACTACCTGTTTGACTGCTTATCGATCATCGTCATCGATCTGCTGCTGGCGGGAGACAACGCCCTGGTCATCGCCATGGCCGTGCGGACGCTGCCCAAACCCCAGCGGCGCGCGGCCCTGCTTTCCGGCGCCGGACTGGCGGTCCTGATCCGGGTAGCCGTCACGTTCGTGGCCGCCAAACTCCTGCGAGTGGAGTTCATCCAATTCGCCGGCGGAGCGTTTGTCGTCTGGATCGCCGTCAAAGTGCTCGTCGACGCGAGCGCTCCCGAGCGTGCCGGTGCTTCCCCAAGGGATTTGTGGCGCGCCATCGGCTCCATCATGCTCGCCGATCTGACCATGTCGATCGATAACATCCTGGCGGTGGCCGGCGCATCCAGGGGCAATGTCTGGTTGATCCTGTTCGGCCTGGCACTCAGCATCCCGTTGGTGGTTTCGTCGAGCACGCTGCTGGCGACGATCATGGATAAATATCCGCTGACGATGTACCTGGGAGCGGCGATCCTGGGCATGGTGGGCGGCGACATGATGCTCACCGATGCCTTTGTGCGAAAGCTGCTGAACCCCTCCGATGCACTGCGCTATGGCGTCGACGCGCTCCTGATTGTGGCTATCGTCGCGGCCGGCCGCCTGTGGAGCCGGTCGCGCTCTTGACATACATTTACAAGCTTCCTTCCCCTCCGCGCGTCCAACGAAATGGAGGGTTACGAAGATGTTGAAAAAGATTGGACTTCCGATGATGGCGTTGGCGGGGTTACTGATGTTTGCCCCGCATGAAGCCAAGGCTGGTGTGCGCGTCGGGGTGGTCGTCGGAGCGCCGGTGTATAGTTATCCGGTGTACCCAGCGCCTGCCTATGTAGCGCCGGCGCCCGTCTACCCGTACGTGGCCTGGGGTTGGGATCGTGGCGTGCGCCGCGAGCGTGAGTGGCGCGGACACGACGGATTCCGCCGCGACCGGCGGTAATCGGCCGGCAATTGGAAACGCTTGGGTGGGGGGGCGCCCTCACCCAATGCCAGTTAGTTTTGATGGGCGCTGTAAGCGATTGATTTCATTGTGGCGCATACTAAACCGTGCTGAAGTGAGCTTCAACCCACGGCCGAAGGTCGGCGAACTGAAGCTCGCAACGGCCTTTAGGGCACCCCGCGTTCATCTGTGACCCCATTGTCGCTAAATAAGTTCGCGGCCTCATTCGACACCGGTGTTCGGTGCGGTAACTGCGCTTGCGCGAACAAATGCCAAAGCCTGGTGAGCTTCGCTCGCCTGCGCCGGCAAGAGTGTCGGCGCGGCAGGCGGGAGCGCCTGCGCCACGTTGTTTCTGCAACTTGCTTATACACCCCTTCAAGGACTAGACTAGAAGAGCTTTTTTCATCTGGGACCGGGTGCGGCAGCTCCATAGCTCCGGCTGCCGCGGGCATCATAACCCCGCTACGTCGCGGGATGCATGGAGGGGACTGGGATGAGGCAGAGTTTTGCGGTTTCCATTGGCGGCGCCGCGGGGCAAGGTGTAGCAACTCCAGGCAATATTTTTGCCCGGATCTTTGCCCGGCGCGGCTTGCATCTTAACGCCTATAACGCTTATCAATCCATTATCCGGGGCGGTCATACTTTTCTGACCATTCGTACGGGGCCCGACAAGATCAACAGCTTTGGCGACCACATCGACCTGATGATTCCTCTGAATCAGGACACCATGGACCGGCACCTGCACCTGCTCGGGCCGGGCGCCGCAGTGGTCTATAACGGAGACACCATCAAGCCCGGGGAAGCGCCGGACGGGGTCCGGCTGTGTCCCCTTCCGGTTTCCGAGCTGAGCCACAACAGCCGCAACAAGGTGGAGCAGAATACGCTGGCGGTGGCCGCGGCGCTCAGCATGATGGGCATCGGCTTCCAGCCGCTGGAGGAAGTGCTGGCGCAGCAGTTCAAGAAAAAAGGCGATGCCGTGGTGAGCGAGAACGTGGCCATCGCCCGCAACGCTTATCTATACGCCTCCCAGCATTTCGAGCCATTCGAGCGGCCGCTGCCGATGACGGAGCATCCCAAAGCCGTGCTCACCGGCAACATGGCGCTGGCCATGGGCGGCGCGGCGGCCGGCGTGAAATTCTATTGCGCGTATCCCATGAGTCCCTCCACCGGAGTGCTGCACTGGATGGCCGCGCATGCCCGCAAAGGCGGGATCATGGTGCGGCAGGTCGAAGACGAAATCGGC
>JBEKUO010000112.1:0-13563 GCA_049514955.1 Bryobacteraceae bacterium
CGAATGGGACGTTCTGAATGGCGTACTCCTTCCAATCCCGAAAATCGAAATGCCACCACTCGGACGAGTACACAGTGAATCCTTGCTTCTCCATCTCGCGCCGCAGCAGGTCACGGTGGGCGCGCCGCTCAGCAGTGCCACCTGTGTAGTCCGGATAAGAGCGCTCGGACATCTCGTCGTACACGCCCGTCATCTCCACTTCGCGCCCGGTTTTGAGATCGTGCAGGGACAGATCTACGGCGCATCCACGATTGTGACGCGAGCCCTCGGCCGGGTCGGCGACAAACGCGTGTTTGTCCGGCGGCGTGGCGTCCCAGAAAATCTTGGTGACATACCAGGGGCGGTAGGCATCGAAAATCAGGACGCCATAGCCCCGCTTCATAAGCTCGCGATGCGCACGAAGGAGCGCGGCAGCCGCGGGCCGCTGCAGGAAGGCGCGCGCCGACGAGTATACGGGAGTGCTCAAGAAGTTGTCGGAGGTGGCATAACGGATGTCGAGCTTGATGTGCCGATCGAGCGTCGCGAGGTCGACCAGATCGGTCTTCCGGAAACTGCCATGCTCTTCGGGGGGCGCGGCCGCCAGGGCTTCGGCGCGCAGTTCCGCTACGGGCCGCACCGGCTGGATGCGAAAGATCGCGGGCCTGGGCTGGGCCGTCACCGCTAACGCGAGCAATGCGGCGGCGGCCAGGTTGCTTAGACGTCCTCCCTTGACTAGATTTTCCATTTGCGGCGTTCAGCCTCACGCCAGTATACATCCCGCATGACACCGCTCTGCGGCGACGCTTCGGACCGGATTTGATTTTGGGTCGCGGTAGGGATGCCGGTTACCCGGCACCCCCCGCACAGATCCGTGCTGGCGCTCCTGACGCACACGGTTCTTACTTGGACGTGTTGCCACGCAAAGCGACCCGCAGGATACGGATGCAGAATCTCGACTTCCGGTAGCAGGTTCCCGAAGGTCTCCCAAAATTTGTTCCAGGTCCAGCGGGTGCTTTGAATCCGCCGGCGAAGCGGCCACCACCACATGCGCAGCACTTCGTGCCGGAACGCTTTCAGGCGCTCCTCGTTGCGGGGGTACGGCATGGTATTGGAAATACCGCGAACCACCGATTGCAGCCACTCCGTCGTGTCCTTGATCCTCTCGCCGCACGCCTTTTCAGGTCGTAGTAGCTGCTGCGAAGCAGGTCGATATTGACGTGATGCAGCAGGGCGGTGAACCGCAACTGCGGGTCCCCTTTGGCTGCTTGACGTACACGGTCCAGCCGGCTGGTCCCGCTCTCCCGGCTCGGTGTCAGGCACGGGTTAGGCTCTGCCGTGCATGTGGGCCTTAGAACTCATCGCCTTCTCCCACCGGTCCGCCGCCTTGCGGGCCACGGACGGCAACAGGGTCTCTCGGTTCTCGCGTGCCCAGAGGGACCCCAGTTTCCATGCATGCGTGGGGTCTGCGACTCCGCAGGGCCTGCGGCGCACTCGCGTTCTGGCGCACGCCGCAGTATTGCCTTCCGGTTCGCCTGACACCGTCGGCGCCTCTGATTTTGGCTATTTCGGAGCTCACCACTTCGGATACCCAGCCTACATGTGCCCCTGGCCAACGCTTCAGGTGCGACGTTTCCGCCGCCCTCACATGGCTCGGGGTCAGGATGGCGTGAAGTAGTGAATGAAAGAGTCATGCAGGAAAGGAGTAGCGATCCGGTCCCGACGCTGTCCAGGCGAAACCGCCTGCCCCACTAATTTTGGCACGCTAAGAAACTCGCTTGACCGTGTATTCGATGGTCGACCCGAAGGCGGGCAAATCCACCGTGAACTTGATCTGGTCGCCTTCCACCTTACCTTTGTAGTTGGCCTTCGCTTCGTTATCCTGCACCTTCACGGTGATGGTGAAGGAAACGTTGTCGCCATCGATCTTCCCGTCCTCAATCACCGATTTGCCGAACATGTTGCTGGTAGTTTCGCCAGTGAGCTTGCTGCCGTCCACTTTAAAAACAAATGTTCTCTCGACTGTTCCGTTGGGCGTTTCGGCGGAGCCTTTCCAGGTGCCGCTGATGTCGGCAGCCGACGCGGTGAAGCCGAACAACACCACCGCAAGCAATAGCCATTTCATACGCATCTTCCCTCCCTTTGCCTACTCCTCGGTCTTGCCCGCGTGCTCGAATAGGAAACTGAGCGTTTTCTCCGTCTGTATGTGCGAGGCGATGCGGCCCAGTGTTCCGTCCTTCTCGAAGCGCAGCCGTACCGCGGCGAACGGTTCGCGCTGCTGCCGGGCGACGCGATCCACCTCGCGGTCGACTTCATCGCGCGTCGCACTGATCGCCTCGCGCTCGGAAATCCGCGATAGAACCATGGAGGCTTTGACCTCGCGCAGCGCCTTGTCCCGCTGGCTCTCCTTCAACTTCTTCCAATCCAGGTTGAGGGATTTCGGATCGAGGCCCTGCTCGGCCAGAGCGCGCACGCGCTGCTCCACGCGGTTCTGAATCTGCCGGTCGATAAACGTCTCGGGCACCGGAAAGTCGTGCTGGTCCACAAGCTTTTCGACCAGCTTGTCCTTGGCTTCCCGCTGGGCCTCGAACTGGCGCTGCGAGAATAGCGATTTGCGCACGGCTTCGCGTAGCTCGTCCACGGTGCGGTAATCGCCCAGATCCTGCGCGAAATCGTCGTTAATCTCCGGCAGTTCCTTGCGCCGGATGCCCTTCACGTGCATGCGAAAGCGCACGGTCTTGCCAGACAGTTTGGCCTGGCCGTAATCCTCCGGATAGGTAAGGTCGAATTCCTTTTCTTCGCCGGGAGTCATGCCGCGCAGGTTCTCGCTGAAGCCCTCCAGCGTATCGCCACCGCCGACCTCCAGCGACAGCTCATCCTGCTTCACCGGCGGGCCGTCCACGCCGCCCAGACTTTCGAGCGACAGCACCGCGAAATCGCCATCCTGGATCGGCCGCGGGTCCTCGTTGATGTACTCCGCCTTCTGGTGCCGCAGCTCTTCGACCCGTTTGGCGACGTCTTCGTCGGTGATCTCGGGATCGTGGTACGGCACGGTGAGTGCCTTGTAGTCCTGCAGTTCGATTTGCGGGACTACTTCGAATTCGGCCTTGAAGCGGAGCGGCTCGCCGGGATCGAGATGCACTTCGGTGATGTCGGGCTGGCCGACTACCTTGAGGTCTTCCGCCTCGAACCGGTTGTGCAGATATTTGGGAATCAGACTTTCCAGCACCTGTTTCCGGATGTCGCTCGCAAACTGCTTGCGAATAATCGCGGCGGGCGCCTTCCCCGGGCGGAAGCCGGGCAATTTCGCGCGTTGCTGGACGCTCGCCACTGCGCGGCCGGTTTCGGCTTCCACCTCGTCGGCAGGCACGGTGATCTCCAGCGTGTGCTTGCAACCTTCCACTAAAGCCAATGGGATTTACCTCGGAAGTAGCTAAGACACTATGATAACACCGGGCCGCAAGCGTACTTGGAGCAGTGGGGCAAGCGGCGGGGTTGGCAGGCGAAAGCGTCTGTCCCACTACTGCCGGGTTGACAGACGAAAGCGTCTGTCCCACCTGTTTCACGTTAAAGTACAAGGATAAGGAGATAGCGAAATATGCGTCGGACGATTGTAGCCATGATCGTGTTGGCGGGGGCCGCCGCGGCACAGGACGGCTTCCAAGAGATTCAATCCCGCATCACGGATTTCACGCTGCCGAACGGCATGAAGTTTATCGTGCTGGAGCGCCATCAGGCGCCGGTGGCTTCGTTCATGACCTATGCGGATGTGGGCTCGGCGCAGGAAGTGGTGGGCATCACCGGGCTCGCGCATATCTTCGAGCACATGGCATTCAAAGGCACGCCGACGATAGGCGGCAAGAACTACGCCGAGGAGAAGCTGGCTTTGGACCGCGTCGATCAGGCGTTCGTTGCATTCCGCGCCGAGCGCAGCAAGGGCGCCAAAGCCGATCCGCAGAAACTCAAGGCCTTGGAAGCCGACTTCAAGGCGGCCCAGGAGGGCGCCGGGAAATTCGTGGTGAAAAACGAATTCGGCGACATCATCGAACGAGCCGGCGGGCACGGATTGAACGCCAACACATCCTGGGACGCGACGCACTACTTCTTCAGCCTGCCCTCCAATTCGGAGGAGCTCTGGTTTTATCTCGAATCGGAGCGGTTTCTGCATCCCGTGCTGCGCGAATTCTACAAGGAGAAGGACGTGGTGATGGAGGAGCGCCGCATGAGCCTGGAAAGCCAGCCGATCGGCAAGCTCATCGACGAGACGGTACACATCTCCTACAAAGCCCACCCCTACGGCGTGCATGTGCTGGGTCACATGAGCGATCTGGAGAATATCACGCGGAAGGACGCCGAGACGTTTTTCAAGAAATATTACATCCCCAGCAACCTAGTGGGCGTGGTGGTGGGCGACGTGGACGCCAAACAAACTCGCGCGCTGGCGGAGACCTATTTCGCGCGCATCCCGAGCGGTCCTAAGCCAGAGCCTTTGCACACCGTGGAACCACCCCAGGAGGCTGAAAGGCGGGTGACCCTGCGCCTACAGTCGCAGCGGCTGGTGCTGATGGCCTACCATAAGCCGGACATCAACGATCCGGATAATGCCGTGTATGAGGCGCTCAGCAGCGTCCTCAGCGACGGACGCTCGTCGCGGCTCTATCGCAGCCTGGTGCGCGACAAGAAGATCGCTACGGCCGCGTTCGGCTTCACGGGCCTGCCCGGCGAAAAGTACCCCGGACTGTTCATTTTCGCCGCGTTCACCGCGCCGGACCACACCAACGCCGAAGTGGAGAAAGCCTTCGACGAGGAGATCAAACGGCTGAAGGACAATCTGGTGAGCGCCGAAGAACTGGAGGGCGTCAAGCGCCGCGCGCGCGCCAACTTGATTCGCCAGTTGGGCGACAACACGCAGATCGCCCGTCAACTGGCGGACTGGCAGATGCTGACCGGCGACTGGCGGAATCTGTTCAAGCATCTGGATAAGATAGCGGCGGTGACCCCGCAGGATATCGAGCGCGTGGCCAAGGCGACCTTCACGGAAAATAATCGGAACGTCGCCATTATCGAGCCGCAGGAGACGGCACAGGCGAAATAAGTAAACGAGGAACCCTCATGCGCAAATTATCGATCCTAGTGGTTTTCGTCGTTTTCATTTTGGCCGCGGCGTCCGCCGCGATCGCCCAGAAGCTTCCGGCCGCCAGCTACAAAGATCTCCAATACCCGCCCCTGCACAAGATTCAGGTGCCCGAGCCGGTGCGCTTCGAAATGCCGAATGGCATCGTCGTCTACCTGGTGGAGGATCACGAGTTGCCCAGTATCAACGTGGCGGCCACCATACGGACCGGCGCGCGGTGGGAGCCTACCGGTAAAGCCGGCGTGGCATCCATCACGGGAATCGTGATGCGTTCCGGTGGCACGGCTTCGCGAAAAGGGGATCGGCTCGACGAGGAACTGGACCGCCTGGGCGCTTTCGTCGAGACCGATATCGAGGAGGACTCCGGACAGGCGTCGGTCTCGGTGCTGAAAGAAGATATCGATACAGGCCTCTCCATCCTGGCCGACGTGCTCCAGCACCCTGCCTTTCCGCAAGACAAGATCGATCTCGCGAAGATCGCCGAGCGCGACCAGATTGCGCGCCGCAACGATCAGCCCATGAGCATCGCGTTCCGGGAGTTTTCGCGCACGATCTACGGCAAAGACAGCGCCTACGCGCACCTGACGGAATACGATACGATCAATGCGATCACGCGCGAAGACCTGGTCGCGTTCCACAAGGAGTTCTATCAGCCGGAGAACGTGATCCTTGGCGCGTGGGGGGATTTTAAGCCGGCCGAGATGCGCGCCAAGATTGAGAAGACCTTCGCCGGCTGGGCGCGCGGCGGCCATCCCAAGCCGCAGACGCCGGCCGTCGATCCGGGCGCGCGGAATCGCGCGGGCATTTATTTCATCAACAAGGACGATGTCAACCAGACCACTGTCCTGATGGGTAAACTGGGCGGGCGGCGCGACGATCCGGATTACTTCGCCCTGACGGTGATGAGCGACATTCTGGGCGGCGGCTTCGCGTCGCGGCTGTTCTCGCACGTGCGCTCCGAGCAGGCGCTGGCCTATATGGTGGGATCGCAGTGGGCCGCGGAGTGGGATCATCCGGGCGTGTTCTCGGCGAGGGGCGGCACCAAGTCCGTAACCACCGTCAAGATCATACAGGCGATGAAGCACGAAATCGACGTGCTGGCGCAGGGCGAGATCACCGACGATGAATTGCAGCGGGCCAAAGACGGCATTCTGAAAGGCGCGGCCTTCGACTACGACTCCACCAGCAAGATCGTCGAGCGGCTGATGAATTACGAATACTTCGGCTATCCGCGCGATTACTTGCAGCGCTATCAGGATGGCATCCGCAAAGTCTCGAAGGAAGACGTGGAGCGGGTGGCCAAGCAGCAGCTACACAGCGACGAATTCGCCGTCGTGGTGCTGGGTAAGGAGAAGGATTTCGACCAGCCGCTATCGACGCTCGGCAAAGTGACCGCCATCGATGTCTCCATTCCGAAGCCGAAGGAGCAGCCGCTGGCGGAGGCGACGCCGGAATCCACGGCGAAGGGTAAAGAGCTGTTGAGCGCGGTTCGGAAGGCGATGGGCGGCGATGCGCTGGCAGCCGTGAAGGATTATTCCGTGCAGGCGGACATGGCCGTCAGTATGGGCCAGGGCGAAATGACCATTCAGATGCAAGCGACCGTGAACTTCGCCGGAAAGGCCCTGAACAAAATGAGCACGCCGATGGGCGAGATGATGCAGGGCTACGATGGCCAGACCGCCTGGATGAAGACTCCGCAAGGCACGCAGGATGCGCCGGCCTCCATGCGCGGCGAGGTGGAAGCGCAGTTCTTCCGGGATACGATCGGGCTGATGCGCAGCTTCGATAGCGGCGGGCTGGTGGTGCAATCGCTGGGCGCCTCCGGTGACCTCGAAGGAGTGGCGGTGAGCGATCCCGCGCGCAAGCTCCAGGTGAAGGTGTTTGTGGATCCCAAGACGAGCCTGATCGCGAAGAAGATCTACACCGGCGCACTTATGGGCGCTCCTGGAGAGTTGGAAGAGGTCTACGACGATTATCGCGAGGTCGGCGGTTTGAAGCTGCCTTACCACATAGTGATCAGCCAGGCCGGAAAGAAGAAGATCGAGGAGAAGGTCAAAGAGATCAAGATCAATCCCGGTGTGGAGGATGCGGCTTATAAGAAGCCGTAGGTTGTGGCGGAACTCTTGGCTGCCCTCGTTTGCGGCGCGCGCCTATCCAAGTTCAGCAGTCTGGAGAACCGCGCGGTCGAGGTGGACAAAGGCAACCTGCCACGGGGTACGCGCCAGGTCCAGCCGCGCGATGGTCACCGGCAGCGTGAAACGGCGGGGACCGGCGCTGCCTGGGTTGATGAAGATCACGCCTGCCTTTTCGCTGCGAGCGGGATGGTGCGAGTGCCCGCTCACTACGACGTGAAAGCCGGCCGCGGCGGGATCCAGATCAAGCTCGTTCAGATCGTGCAGCACGTAAATCAGGGCGGGACCGGCTTCGGCAACGGCGGTCGCGGGCAGCGCCGATGCCCACGCGCCCGTGTCCACGTTCCCTCGAACGGCCACGACCGGGGCCACCGCCTTCAGCGCATCCAGTATCTCGGGTTTGCCCACGTCGCCCGCATGGATGATCAGGTCGGAGCCTGCCAGCGCGTCGAGGGCTGCTTGCCGCAACAACCCGTGCGTGTCCGAGATCAGGCCGATTCTGTGCATGGCACGGCGCTTGCTGCCGCAGCAATCTCTTCCGCGACTCGTGCCGCCTCCGCCGCAGGATCGGCCGCGCGCGTGATCTGGCGCCCCATCACCACGTAGTCGGCCCCGTTTCGAATGGCTTCGGCGGGCGTGGCTACACGCTTCTGATCGCCTTTCGCGGCGCCGCCCGA
Organism: Bryobacteraceae bacterium; assembly: GCA_049514955.1. Classification (GTDB taxonomy): domain Bacteria; phylum Acidobacteriota; class Terriglobia; order Bryobacterales; family Bryobacteraceae; genus Bog-159. Next base: position 7,920 of record JBEKUO010000112.1, read on the forward strand.
GCGCACTCCCGGCGTCACGAGAATCGCCTGCGGGCCAGCCTCCGAGCGCACCGCGCGGGCGTCGAGCGGCGAACAGACCAGCCCGTCCATGCCGGCCGCCATGGCTTTGCGGACACGCAGCGAAACCAGCTCGGAAATCGCGCACTCGTAGCCCATGTCGGCGAGGTCTTGCTGGTCGAAGCTGGTCAGCACCGTGACCGCCAGCAACTTCGTTCCCGCATCGCCGCGGCCTTCGCGCGCCGCGCGCATCACCTGGCTGCTGCCATGCACGGTCAGCAGTTGCACCCCGCTGCGCGCCGCGACGCGCACGGCCCGCTTCACCGTCTCGCCGATGTCGTAATATTTCTGATCGAGGAAGACCTGCTTGCCCTGTTCCAGCAGTTCACGTACGAAGTCCATGCCGGCGGCGGCGTATAGTTCCATCCCGACTTTGTAGAAGCCGACTTGCGCGCCCAGCCGGGCGACCAGTGCGCGAGCCTCCGCAGCGGAATCTACATCCAGGGCAACGATTATGTGATCTTGTGTCATATCAACCTGATAGCTTTGGCTTCGCGCGGCAGCACGCGCCCCACGCGATAAGCATCCGCGAACGCATGCTCCAGCGCGGCTGCGTCCGCCTCCGGCAGCGAGATCAGCAAGCCGCCGGAAGTCTGCGGGTCGTAGAGAAGCTGCTCCACTTCCGGCGGCAGATCGCGCGCGACTTCGACCGCGCAGGAGCTGTACTCCTGGTTGTTTTTCAGACCGCCGGGAATCGCCCCGAGGCGCGCGTACTCCAGCGCTCCGGGCAGAAACCGCACGCGGTCCACCGCGATCTCGAGCGTCACACTGCTGGCCGCGGCCATTTCGCGCGCGTGTCCGATCAGCCCGAAGCCGGTGATATCCGTACAACCGTGTACGTCGAAGGCGAGCATCGCCTCACACGCTTTGCGACTCAGCGTAAGCATCGAAACGATGGATGCCTGCACATCGGCGTCGCTGGCGATGCCGCGTTTCAGGGCGGTGGAAATCACGCCGGTGCCAAGCCGCTTGGTGAACACCAGCGCGTCGCCCGGCAGCGCCCCCGCATTCGCCTTGACGCGCCGCGGATGGACCGTGCCGCTCACCGCATAGCCGAACTTGATCTCTTCGTCGGCGATGCTGTGGCCGCCCAGGATGGCGCAATCCGCTTCGCGCATCTTGACCGCTCCGCCCTTCAGAATCTGCTCCAGATCGTCCAGGTCGCCCTTCGCCGGATACGCCAGAATCGAGAGCGCGGAGATGGGCTTGCCTCCCATGGCGTAGACGTCGCTCAGCGCATTGGCTGCGGCGATGGCGCCGAAGGTGAACGGATCGTCCACAATGGGCGTGAAGAAATCCACCGTCTGCACCAGGGCAAGCTCCGCCGTCAACTGGTAGACGCCGGCATCGTCGGCGGTGTCGAAGCCCACCAGCACGTTCGCGTTTGCGACGCGCGGAATGCTCGCCAAAACCCGGTCCAAAACCTTTGGACTAAGCTTCGACGCTCAACCCGCCGCTTTCACGTGAGCCGTCAGCTTGCGCAATTGAGTGGTGTCTGCCATTGCGGACGCTTCCTTACTATAATAACGGGATGCGCCGAACTACCGCCGTAGTTGCTGTCTTTCTTCTGGGACTGATGCTTGCGCTCGCTTCCCGTGAACCGCAAACCGATTCCCGACTCAAACACGCATCCCGCCATCCCGAGCAAAATGGCTGGATCTTCGTGCACCTGGAGGGGAGCCCGTCCGAGATCGGATATCAGCACGGATACCTGCTCGCGTCCGAGATCGGCGACACGCTGCACACCGTCTCGGTCGAGAGCACGCACGATCTGAAGAAGGACTGGCAATTCTTCCGCGAGAAGGCGCAGAGCATGCTGTGGCCGCACGTGGAGGCCGAGTACCGCGCGGAATTGCAGGGCATCGCGGACGGCGCCGTGGCGCACGGGGTCAAGGTGGACGTTTGGGATGTGGTGGCGCTCAACTTCTGGCTGGAGATGCCGTATTTCAATAAGGTGTACGACAAACAGCACGGCCTGACTACGACGGCCGCGGTGCCCGAGCATTGCAGCGCCTTCGTGGCCACCGGCAGCTACACCAAGGACGGCCGGGTAGTGATCGCGCACAACAACTGGACCAGTTATGAGACCGGCGAGCGCTGGAACATCATCTTCGATATCGTGCCCGCGCAGGGCAACCGCATCCTGATGGATGGCATGCCCGGACTGATCCACAGCGGCGACGATTTCGGCGTGAATGCCGCCGGTATCCTGATCACCGAGACCACCATCAGCCGCTTCAATGGTTTCGATCCGGACGGCATTCCGGAATTCGTGCGCGCGCGCAAGGCCATGCAGTATTCCGCGTCGATCGACGACTTCGCGCGCATCATGAAGGACGGCAACAACGGCGGCTACGCCAACGACTGGCTGGTGGCGGACCGCAAGACCAACGAGATCGCCAGCCTGGAGCTGGGCTTGAAAAACGTGACGCTCGACCGCTCGCGCGACGGGTTCTTCGTAGGTTCCAATTTCACCATCAACGACAAGCTGGCCAAGGACGAGACCGATTTCGACCCGCACGACAAGGGCGACAGCGCCAATGCGCGCCACGTGCGCTGGCTGCAGCTCATGGAGCAGAACAAAGGCAAGATCGATGTGGCTGCCGCGCAGCGCTTTCTGGCCGACCACTTCGATACCGTCGAGAACAAGATAGACCCTGACGAGCACACGCTGTGCGGTCATATCGATCTTTCGTCCCGCGGAGATCTGCCGTGGGTGCCGGCTTACGGCACGGCCGGGGCGGTGCAGTCCAAAGCAGCCGATGCAGCGATGGCCGAAGCGATGTCGTTGAGGGCGTCGCTGGGCCACTCCTGCGGCATCGGATTCAAGGCTGCCGAACATTTGCGCAAGCACCAGGAGTTCGCCTGGCAGCGTCCCATCCTGCACGACATGCCTTCGCGCCCGTGGACTACGTTTAGTGCGGCACAGTAGATCGGAGCGACAGCAAGTGGCCGCGATAAGATGGGGCGTGCCGCTGGGTTGACAGACGAAAGCGTCTGTCCCACTCTGCTGCCGAAGGCTTTGCAGGCAAGTGCCGCAAGCGGCGTTGACAGACGAAAGCGTCTGTCCCACCCGCTATAATTAGATTCCTCCCATGCCGGTCGACTGGTCCCCATTGTGGCTCAGCCTGCGCTATGCCGCGCTGGCCACCCTGTTCTCGCTTGTGATGGGCCTGCCGCTGGCCTGGCTTCTGACTGCGCGGCAGTTCCCTGGCCGGGAATTGCTGGATGCCGTAGCCAGTCTGCCGCTGATGTTGCCGCCGGCCGTGCTGGCCTACTATCTGCTATCCGCTCTGGGACGCTGGCCGCTGGTGTTCCACTGGCACGCCGCTGTTGTCGTGTCCACGATTTACACCCTGCCGCTGTTGATGCGCATGTCACGCAGCGGGCTCGCAGCCGTGGACCACAGTTTTGAGAACGCCGCCCGCGGCCTGGGCGCTGCGGAGTGGCGCGTGTTTTGGCGGATCACTTTGCGGCTGGCATGGCGTGCGCTCGTCGCCGCGATCCTGGCCAGCTTCGCGCGCTCGTTCGTGGATTTCGGCATCACCACAATCGTGGCGGGCGGCGCGACCGATGTTGCACAGATCGCCGTGCTGCTGCTACCGATTGCCGCCGCGGCCCTGGCAGCGCTCTATATCGGGAACCGCCTGCGGCGCGGGCAGGTGTTGGCATGATCCAGGTACGGCTGGCGGCGTCAGCCCTGGAAGTCGAGTTCCAATCCGCGTCAGGCATCACTGCCTTGTTCGGACCCGCCGGCGCGGGGAAGACCCTGATCCTGGATTCCATCGCCGGCTTCGTTACACCTCAGAGCGGCCGCATCATCCTGGACGATGAGATCCTCTTCGATGCCGCTTCGCGCGTGAACCTGCCGCCGCGCCGCAGGCATTGCGGCTACGTGTCGCGACAGTGGGCGCTGTTCCCGCACATGAGCCTGCACGACAATTTGCTGTTCCCGCTCGCGGGACTGCGGCGCCTGGAGCGGCACCGGCGCGTCAAGGAAATGCTGGAGCGGTTTGCGCTTCAGGAAGCCGCCGGGCGCCGCCCGCATGCGGTCTCGCCCGCCGAGCGCCTGCGCGCCACCGTGGCCCGCGCGATAATCGGCGAGCCGAAACTCATGCTGGTGGACGAGCCCGCCGGCGGCCTGGATATGGCGCTGCGCGCCGAATTGTGCAACGCCCTACGCACGGTGCGCGATGAAACCGAATTGCCGGTACTGCTGGCTACGCGCGACGTGGACACCTGTTTCGAGCTGGCCGGCAACCTGCTTCTGCTCGATCGCGGGCGCATCCTGCAAAGCGGGGCGCCGCGCAAGGTGCAGGATCAGCCTGCCAGCGTGGAAGCCGCGCGCCTGCTCGGAATCCCGAACCTGTTCCCCGCCGAAATCCTGGCGCTCGATCCCGGACGCAATACCAGCCGCATGCGCCTGGAAAGCTTCGAACTGACGGGGCCGTACTTTCCCGGCCGTCTGCGCGGCGATCGCGTCTGGCTGTGCGTCGATGCAAGCGAGCTGCGCGTGTCGCCGCACGACGGATCCAAACCGCAGGCCAACCAGGTTCCCGCGCGCCTGGAGCGCGTGTCGGATTTGCCCCAGACCGTGCGGCTGGAATTCGCCGGCGCGATAGTGGCCGAAATCCCGCGGCAGGAGTTCGCGCGGCAGAAGGATAATAAAGAGTGGCTGGTGGAGTTTCCGCCAGAGGCGCTGAGGGTGGTCGCAAGAGATGCCGCTGAAGACCTTTGACGAATACGTGGTGCTTGCCGAGCAGGCTCACGGCCACATCTGCGCCGGGCAGATCCTGGGGTTGCGCATGGCGCTCTACGGTTTGAAGCTGCTGGAGCTGGACGACCCCACAGGCGTCCACCGCAAGCGCCTGGTCACGTTTATCGAGATCGACCGCTGCGCTACCGATGCCATTCCGGTCGTGACCGGATGCCGTCTCGGCAAGCGCGCGCTCAAGTTCCGCGATTTCGGCAAAGTCGCCGCGACGTTTTGCGACTTGCAGGCGGATCGCGCGGTGCGCGTGGTGGCGCTCGAAAATTCAAAACAGCGCGCCCACGAAATGTTTCCGGAGATCGCGGACAAGAACGCGCAGCAGATGCGGGCGTATCGGGAGTTGGCGGATGCCGAGCTGTTCGCGGCGGAATGGGTGCGCGTCAAACTGGGACCGGAAGAATTCCCCGGCTATAAGGCGGCGCGCGTGGTTTGCGCGGAATGCGGCGAAGGCATCAACTTCAAGCGCGAAGTCGTGCGGGATGGGCGGGTGATCTGCAAAGCGTGCGCCGGCGAGCGTTATTACGAACCGATCTGATGCTGCGCTACTACATCACGGATCGCAACTCGCTAGGCGGATGCGAGCCGCTGCTGGAGTCGATCGCCCGCGCGCTCGCCGCCGGGGTGGAGCGCATACAGATCCGCGAGAAGGATCTGCCCGCGAGGGAATTGGCGGAGCTAGTGCGCCGCGTGTTGTGCCTGCCGAATCCGCATGGCGCGGCCATTCTTGTGAATGACCGGGCGGATGTTGCCCTGGCTTGCGGGGCGCATGGTGTTCACCTGCCGGCGGCTTCGATTTCTCCGTCTGCCTGGCGCAAG
>JBEKUO010000113.1:0-13495 GCA_049514955.1 Bryobacteraceae bacterium
GAGGGCCAGCGAGAGCACGGCCGCGAGGGTGAAAGCGGGATTGCGGCGCAGGCCGCGGAGACCGTAGCGGATATCCTTCGCCAGGATTTCGAGCGGCGGAATGCCGCGGCGATCGCGGTAGGCTTCCTTCATCTGGTCGACGCCGCCGAACTCGCGGCGAGCCGCCTGTTGCGCGGCTTTGGGGTCCATGCCTTGCTGGCGCAACTCGTCGGCGCGCATCGCGAGATGGACTTGGATCTCTTCGTTCAACTCGCCTTCCAGGCGCCCGTTCGAGAACAGGGCCTTGAAGCGATTCCAGATAGTGCGCATCAGCTTTCCTTTTCGGCTGGTCGGAGGAACCGTTGCATGAGGGCGACGGTGCGGGCCCAGTCGTCCGTTTCGTGGCCGATTTGTTTGCGGCCGGCGTCGGTGAGCTCGTAGAATTTCGCCCGGCGATTTTTGTCGGAGGCGCCCCAGCGGGATTGAATCCAGCCGCGCTGTTCGAGGCGGAGGAGAGCGGGATAGAGGGTGCCCTGGTTGAGATCGAGAGCGCCATCGGAGATCTGCTCGATGCGCTTGGCGAGTCCGAAGCCGTGTTGGGGCCCCAGGGTTTCGAGGGTGCGCAGGACCATCAGGTCGAGAGTGCCTTGGAGGACATCGGGCTTGGAGTTTCGTGTAGACATCCAAGAGGAGTATGGATGGTTTCCTCTAGGATGTCAAGAGGGAAATTTGCCCCTATTTGCGGGCATGGCACTACCCATCATAATTTTGGCATTCTTACATTCCCCGGTGTTCCGGTGCTGAGCCGTAAGGGTTTAGGGAGTTACACCCACCGGGGAAGCGCGTTTAGCGGCGATCGCTGACCACGCGGTACCCGGCTGGGCGTCGGCTTGGCACCGCTCCGCACCGCCACTCCCAGCTTCCCCAAACGGCGGGTGCGGTGGCGGATCATGCGGCTGTTCCTGCTGGGGATCCAGCGCCACAGCCGAGTTCGGGCTATATGGTTTGCCCGTGGACAGCACTTGGGGTGCCCCCTGGGCCGGGCGAACTTCAGTTCGCCGTCCCGGCGAGCGCCTCTTGCCTAAAGCGCTACTCCTGCCGCAGTGTCTCGGCGGGATTCAGGCGCGTCACACGCAGCGCCGGCAGGAAACTGGCGGCGGCAGCCACGGCGAGCAGCACCAGAGCGACCGCGGCAAATGTGAACGGGTCGCCGGGCTGCACGCCCCACACCAAGTGGCGCAGCAGTTGCGACGCGAATCCAGCCAGCACGGAGCCCACCATGACTCCCGCCAGCGCCAGCGCCACGCCGGGCAGTGCCACGGCGCGCATGGCCTGTGCCACAGTCGAGCCCAGGGCCAGCCGGATGCCCAACTCGCGAGTGCGTTCCGCGACCGAGTTGGCAATCAAGCCGTAAATCCCCACAGCGGCGAGCAGCAGCGCCAGCCCCGCCAACGCGCCCAACAGGACAGCCTGGAAACGCTCCTGGGCCAGCGCCCGATAGCGCACGTCCTCCATGTTGTGGAAGCCCGCAAACGGAAGTTGCGGATCCACAGATTGCATCGCGCGTTGCATTCCCGCGATGATGCCCTCCGGCGATCCCGCCGTGCGCACGATCCAGTTCGGCGAGAAAAAGGTGTGCACGAGTGGAATGAACTTGTCGTCCACCTGCGTGGCTGGAATGTAGATGTCCGGCATGGCCGCCGTCGGTGCGCCGTCTCCCCAGCCGCTCTTCTGCTGGATATCGCCGACCACGCCGACGATCTCGCGCCGGTCGCCGTCGTCGCCCAGGTGACGGCCGACCGGATCGTCGCCGCGCATGTACATCTTCACGAAGGCTTCGCTGACCACCGCGACCTCCGCCGTGGTGCGGCTGTCTGCGGCGGTGAAAACGCGCCCCCGCAACAACGGTATGCGCAGCACCCGGAAGAACTCGGGGGTGATGTAGAACATATTGGTGATCTGCGATTCCGTGTCCGGATGCGGACCATCCAGGCGCTTGAACCCCATGTTCAGCGCGCGCTCGTAGGGTAAGCTGAGGGCTACCGCCGCCGAGTCCACACCCGGCAATTCGCAAATGCGCGTGAGGCTTTTGTCGAAAAGCTGGTTCACGCGCTGGTTGGTTGCATACCGCGCATCCTGCAGCGAGAGCTGCGCCGCGATTACGTTCTTTGCATCGAAGCCCGGATCGAGGCCCTGCAGATGGGCAAACGTGCGGATCAGCAAACCGGCGCCCACCAGCAGCACCACGCCCAGCGCCACTTCACTGGCCACCAGCAGGCGGCGCGGCCACGGGTTGCGTCCGCCGGCCACGGCTCGTCCGGCCTCGCCCAGTGCCGCGCGGATCTCCAGACGGCTGGCCGCCAAAGCAGGATAAAGGCCGAACAGGATGCCCGCCGCAATCGACGCGCAAGCGGTAGCAGCCAGTGCGCGCCAGTCGAGTTCCACTGCCTGCCATACGTTCAAACTGGCCGGCATCAAGGCCTTGAGAGCCTTCACTCCTAGCCACCCTAGGACAGCGCCGGCCGCCCCGCCGCACAGGCCCAGCACCACGCTCTCGGCCAGCATTTGCCGGATCAGCGCCGCGCGGCCGCTGCCCAGCGCCATGCGGGTGGCCATCTCGCGCGTACGCCCGGCCGCCCGCGCCAGCAGCAGTCCGGCGATATTTACGCAGCCAATCACCAACACCAGCCCTACCGCGGCCCATAAAATCAGCAGCGGCTGGCGTACGTATTCGCTCATACCGCGCTGGAACGAGATCAAGCGGAGGTGTTCCGTGGAAGGGTCCTGCCCGAACTCGCGCAAGAGCGGCGCCCCTAGCGCCTCTAGCTGTGTGTTAGCCTGCGCCCACGTCGCGCCGGAGCGCAAACGGGCCACCACGGCATAGTTGGATCCCCCGCCTTCGCCCTCCCGGGAAGGACGCAGCGGCGTCCACAGGTCGGCCGGAACGCTGCTCTGGAAGTGTGCCGGCAGTACGCCGACGATGGTGTGCGGCTCGCCCGCCAAGGTGACCGCCAGTCCCACAATCGAGGGGTCGGCGCGAAAGACCCGCTTCCACAGCGCGTAACTCAGCACCGCGACTGCCGGCCCGCCCTGGCGGTCTTCATCCGCCGAAAACTCGCGCCCGATGAGCGGCGCGATGCCCAGCACGCGAAAGAAGCCCGCCGAAACGCGTTGCTGCTTGACGTACTCGACCCGGCCTCCCGCCGCAAAGTTGACGCCCATCGAACCATCGCTGAACACGGCTGCGTCCACATAACTGGCGTGATCGCGCACTCCTTCCCACGCCGCACCCCACAGATTCGTCTGGTAGGCGTTGGAGCCTTTGCCTTGAAAATGCCGGGCCACCGAGAACAGCCGCTCCGGCTGCGGATACGGCAGCGGCCGCAGCAATACTGCATCCACCACGCTGAAGATGGCTGTATTCGCCCCGATGCAGAGAGCCAGCGTGGCTACCGCCGCGGCAGTGAAAGCGGGGCTCTTGCGCAGCACGCGCGTGGCGTAGTGAAGGTCGCGCGCGATCTCATCCGGCCAGCGCAGGCCCACCGCCTCGCGGCACTCCTCCGCCGCCGCCGGCACGCTGCCAAATTCGACCCGTGCCCGTCGCCGCGCCTCGCTGGGTTCGACGCCGTGGGCCACCAGGTCAGCCGCATAGCTTTCCAAGTGGCTGTCCATTTCGGAGGCCATTTCCTGTTCAATGCGCGACGGCCGCGTCAGCGCCCGCCACCAGGATCGCACCCTCGCCAGCATGTCATACCTCCTCCGGCTTCGCCGTCAGCACATCCGCGATGGCGACCGCCAGGCGCTTCCATTCTTTGCGCTCGGATTTCAACTGTCTGCGGCCCGCCCCGGTGAGCCGGTAGTACTTGGCTTTACGCTTGTTCTCGCTGGCGCCCCACTCCGCGGAGACCCACCCGCGATGCTCCAGGCGGTACAGCGCCGGATACAGCGAGCCCTGCGGTATTTGCAGCGCTTCCTTCGAAATCTGCTGGATGCGGAGCAGAATGCCGTAGCCGTGCAGCGGCCCGAGCGAGACGGCCTTCAGAATCAGCATGTCGAGCGTGCCTTGGAGGATATCGACGGGTTTGTTCATATCTTTCCCTAGAGAGCCTAGGACTTACTCTCCTAGACGTCCTAAGGGTGATACTAGCGCTTCTCTCCCAGGGTGTCAAGGTATTCTTGGCGTGGACCAGGCTCTAGCCCAGCTTGCCAAAAGCCCTTTCGATTTCGGATTCCACTCGGCCGACGCATTTCTTCAGGGTATCCATGTTTGGTCTAAATCTGTTAAAGCATTCAGGCAGGAGAATGAGTCAATCCTGATTGGCGGAGGCGTGGAGAGCCGCAGGAAGTTCATCGAAGACAACGCGCTGGATGTGAGAACCTGGATGTCTGACGCGCTACAAAAACAGCGCCGACGTCGCGAACGCTTCCTCCGGCGCGCCCTGATTTGCGCCACTCAGCAAGAAGCTCGGTTCATACTTTTCGTGCGCGTAGGTGTAGAACGCAAAGCTCCAGCGATCCTCGTTGCCAAAGTAGCGGATCCGGCAAAGATGATGCGGAGTGTCTCGCAGGTGTTGGAGCCACTCCTCGCGAGTCTTACCGGCCGGCGGACGGTACCCGTCGGGCACCCCCGGTTCAGTATACGCATCGATGTAGCAAATAGCGCCGCGGAAGCGCACGTCGATGCGCGTGAATCTTCCGGCATAGTGTTCGGCGGCGTAATCGAGGATACGCCGCTCGGTGCGCGCCTGGACGGCGGGCGGGATGCCCTTTGCGCCGGCACTGCGACGGTGGGCCCACACAGGCATGGAAACCTCCTCTGCTCCCTTTTTTGCGCGGAGCAACGCCCGGGGGAAGTATTCGCATTCTACCGCACCAAGCTCGCTAGCGATACGTGTACGCCCGCGTCAGCCGCCGCCTGGGCTGGCGCGCTTGGCCATCAGGACCTGGTAGACATCCGTCAGCCCATCCTCGAACGCCAGTGCCGATGCCGCCAAAAACAGCAACCGGGTGCGGTAGGGTCTCCCGATCCACCAGCCCTAGCGCAAAACGTCCCGCAAGTACTCTTCCGCCAGGGGCTCGAAGGCCTCCGCCAGCGACATGTCCAGCACTCTTACGCGCTGGCCCTCGCGCAGTTCCTGGAGCCGGATCTGGCGGCCATTGAAAAAGCGCACTGCATCGCGATAGGTGTTGATGGCGGCGCTGACCTGGGTGAAAGTCACTTCCTCCGCCGGTCCCACGGCGAGTTCCCGCTGTAGCCGCTCCGGAATATCCTGCAGCAGCAGCCGGGCGCCCGGCGGAATGCAAACCGCCGTCACCGGATGGTGGACAGGCGGAATGAAGAAGCTCTTCACGGCCGTCCAAAGTCCTCCTCGCCGGGCCTTTGCCGGATAGCAAGCCCGTTTCACATCCGCGGGTGAAGCCAGCCCCAGCGAGCCGGTTGGGAACCTGTAAGCTACCAAGTCTTCTTGCTCCGCAGCCAGCCGGTTCGGAACCGCCATTAAAGAATAGTCACACATTTGGTTTTCCCTCCTCTGGATGAATTCGGACAGGCAGAAATGCCCATTCGACCCTCTACTTTGAGTTTGGGTCGGATGGCGGGAGATGACAAGACTTCTGTCGCATCGCTCTGGACTATTTATAACAGTGAACCAGAAGTGGGGGTTCTGTAGGGTCCCGGAGGGCGCTCTCCAGCCGAGGTGCTCCCCCGCCTCTGTTAATATGGTGGAGAGTGTCACCGGAACCCAGTACCCCTGCGTCCCAGCAACTGCCCGCGACTGCCGAAGCGCGGGCGGACGCTTGGCGGCGCGTGCAATTGGCGCGGCATCCAAAACGCCCCCATTCGCTCGATTACATCGAGCGCGTCTTCACGGACTTCCGCGAGATCCATGGCGACCGCCTGTTCGGCGACGATCCCGCCATCGTTTGCGGATCCGGGTTTCTGGGCGGCAAGCCGGTCATGGTGGTGGCCGAGCAGAAGGGCCGCGATACCAAGCAAAAGCTCTATCGCAATTTCGGGATGCCGAAGCCGGAGGGCTATCGCAAGGCTTTGCGCATCATGCAACTGGCGGCCAAGTTCGGACGGCCGGTGATCACGATGCTGGATACGCCCGGGGCCTATCCCGGAATCGACGCGGAGGAGCGCGGCCAGGCCGAAGCCATAGCCCGCAATCTCCGCGAGATGGCCCGCCTGGCAATACCGGTGATCGTGGTTTGCATCGGCGAAGGCGGCAGCGGCGGCGCGCTGGCCCTGGGCGTCGGCAACCAGGTCCTGATGCTGGAAAACGCCATCTATAGCGTGATCTCGCCGGAAAGCTGCGCCGCCATCATCTGGCGCGATTCCACCAAGGCGGAGCTCGCCGCGGCTGCCCTGAAGCTCACGGCCGAGGAGTTGCTCAAGCTCGGGTTGATCGACACGGTGGTAAGCGAGCCGCCCGGCGGCGCTCACGAAGATATGGACGCGGCAGCGCGCTTCTTCAGCGAGAGCGTCGTAAAGGCCCTGGAGGCGCTCTCCGGCCTGGGCCCCGACCAACTCGTCGACCAGCGGTATGCCAAGTTCCGCCGCATGGGCAATTTTTTCGCGTGAAGAAGAGCGTTCTGCTGGGCATTCTGTTCCTCGTGGCATTCCTTGGCATCGTTGTCTATTCGACGATGGGCGCCGGCCGCATACGCTGCGAGGTCTGCATCACCTACCAGGGACGCAACGCCTGCCGTACGGCTTCCGCGCGCACCCGCGACCTGGCTTTGCGGACGGCCACCGAAAACGCCTGCGCCCTGATTTCCTCCGGCATCACCGACTCCAACCAGTGCCATAACACGCCACCCGATAGCGTGCGCTGGCCGTAGGAGTGGGGTACGCTTTCGCCTGCCAACAAGCCGTCATACCGGTCAATCCTTTGGTACACTACTTCAAAGCGTTTTTGTCGGCGGACTGGCTGATCTGAACTGAGGGCGAAGGGCGGTGCATTTTGAGCACGAGTCGGCGTAGTTTCCTGGCTGCTACCGGCGCGGTGGCAGCGGGAGGGAATCTGCACGGACAGGATTCAACTCACGATCATGAGCATCAGGCGGTGCCTTCAGACCCGACGCTGCGGGTCAAGGCACTGGAGTCGCTACTGGTTGAGAAGGGACTGGTGGATCCGGCGGCGCTGGATGCGTTGATCGATACCTACGAACATAAGATCGGGCCCCGGAATGGCGCCAGGGTGGTCGCGCGGGCCTGGGTGGACCCCGCCTATAAGATGCGCCTGCTGTCCGATGCCGCCTCTGCAATCGCCGAAGTGGGATACGGAAGCTCGGCGGGCGAGCACATGGTCGTCGTCGAGAACGGGCCGAAGGTTCATAATCTGGTGGTCTGTACTCTGTGTTCCTGTTATCCCTGGCCGGTGCTGGGATTACCGCCAGTGTGGTACAAGTCGACGGCCTACCGGTCGCGGGCGGTGATCGATCCTCGTGGCGTACTGCGCGAGTTTGGGCTGGAGCTGGCCGAAGACGTGGAGGTGCGTGTTTGGGACAGCACCGCGGAGCTGCGCTATCTGGTGCTGCCGGAGCGTCCGGCCGGGAGCGAGATGCTGAGCGAGACGGAGCTTGCCGAGCTGGTGACGCGCGATGCCATGGTCGGTGTGGCGAAAGCTTTGCCGCCAGCCGCCGGAGGCAAGGCATGAACGGCGTGCATGACATGGGCGGCATGCATGGCATGGGCCCCATCCATTACGAGAAGAACGAGCCGGTTTTCCACGCACGCTGGGAGAGTCGCGTGTACGCACTCAACCGCGCCCTGGCGGAGTGGCGTAAGTGGAATCTCGACGCATGGCGGCACGACATCGAGTTGCTTGCCCCCGCCGACTACCTGCGGATGAGCTACTACGAAAAATGGTTTGCAGCCATGGAGAAGCGGGTAGTGAAGTACGGGCTGGTTACCAGGGACGAACTCGAAAGCGGCCAGCCGGCGCCGGGCTCCGCGAAGGTCAATCCCGCTTATACCGTGGCGATGGCTGCCGTGATTAGCAGAGGCATTCCTTCGAGCAACGACCCCTCCGTAGCCCCGCTGTTCCAGGTGGGGCAACGCGTACGGGCGCGAAACATCAACCCTGTGGGGCATACGCGACTGCCCCGTTACGCGCGCGGCAAGACGGGACAGATCGTTCGCGACCACGGCGTGTATGTCTTCCCGGACACCAATGCACAGTTCCGGGGCGAGAAGCGGCAGCATGTTTATTCCGTGCGCTTCGCGGCGCGCGAGCTTTGGGGCGAGGACGCCTCTCCTCGCGATTCCGTCCATCTGGACATGTGGGACGACTACCTTGAGCACGCCGGATCCTAACCTCGACGCCGCGCGATTGGCGGCATTGCCACGGCCTCCGCGCGACGAAGGCGGTCCCGTGTTCGCCGAGCCGTGGCAGGCGCAGGCGTTCGCCATGGCAGTCAAACTCTCCGAGCAAGGCCACTTCACCTGGAAGGAATGGGCGGCGGCACTGGCTGCGGAACTGAAAGCCGCGGCAGACCGCGGCGAACCCGACGATGGCACCCATTACTACGAGCACTGGCTGGTGACTCTGGAGCGCCTGGTCACTGGCAAGGGATTGATGGAACCGGAGGCGCTGCTGGCCCGCAAGGAGGCTTGGGCGGACGCCTATCGCCATACGCCGCACGGTAAGCCGGTCGTGCTTCGAAAGAATGCTCCGGCGCAGCACGCTTGACTGCCAAGCATTCGCCCAAGATTCCCATCCTTCGTTCTGCTGGGCGATGTGGGCAGGCGCCTGCCCACCAACCTAGCAAATGCTAATATTGTATTTTGAACTCCCAACGTAAGAATTGCGTCTAATTATCGTCGGCAAAGTAGGAGTCTGCTCTTGTGAAGCGTAAATGGAAAACTATCGTCATCGTCCTGGTGGTCCTCATGCTGGGCGTAGGTGTCTATGCCAGCACGGTTTACAGTAAACGCGGCGTCGTAGCTGTCCAGACCGGAAAGGCGGTCCGCGAGGACCTGACCAGCCTGGTGACCGCATCCGGCGAAATCAAGCCGAAGAATTATATCAATATCGGAGCCAACGCCATCGGCATGCTCACCGAGATCCTGGTCAAGGAAGGCGACCGCGTCCGCAAGGGGCAACTGGTGGCGCGTGTGGAAAACGTGCAGCCGGAGGCCCAGGTCAACTCTCAGAAGGCCGCGGTGAGCTCGGCGGAAGCGGATTCCAACGCGTCCGAAGCCGGGCTGAAGGTCGCCGACGAGAACTTGCGCACCCAGCAGGCCATGATCGATCATGCGCAGGCCGATCTGGTGCACGCGAAGTCGGACTTCGACCGCGCCCAGCAGCTTTTTAAGGATCAGCTTCTCGCCAAGCAGGATTTTGAGGCCAAAAAAGCGACCTATGACGCGGCGGCGGCGGCCCTTCTCGAGCAGCAGACCCGCCTGGATCAAGCTCGATCGCAGCGCGAGCAGAACGCGGCGCAACTGGCCTCTACACAGCGCCGCGTAGCTCAGGCCAAGGCCGTGCTGGCGCAGGTCACCGACATGCTCAACAAGTTCGATTCCTATTCGCCGATCGATGGCGTGGTGACGAACCTGCCCGTGCGCGTGGGCGAGACCGTGGTGCCCGGCGTCCAGAACCTGGTTGGCAGCAACATCATGACCATCGCCGACATGTCCCTGATCACCGCCGAGGTCAAGGTGGATGAAACCGATATCGTCAGCGTGACGCTGGGTCAAAAGGCGGACATCAGTATCGACGCCATCCCGAACAAGACTTTCAAAGGGCACGTGACTGAAATCGGCAACACCGCCATTCTGCGCTCCACCGGACTGGCGGCTTCGCAGAGCGCCGTCTCCAGCCAGGAAGCCAAGGATTTCAAGGTGGTCATTGCCATGGACGACCCGCCCGAGGAAATCCGGCCGGGCCTCTCCTGCACCGCCAAAATCACTACGGCCACGCGGCAGAAGACGCTGGCCATCCCCATTCAGGCCCTCACCATCCGGCAGAAAGGCGATCTCGAGGTGAAGCCCAAGACTGGCGCCGGCGCATTGGCCGCCACCAAACCGGACCCTGCGGCGGAGAAGGCCCGCAAAGAAGAAGTCCAGGGCGTCTTCGTGATTACCGGCGGCAAGGCTGAATTCCGCAAGGTGGAAACCGGCATCACCGGCGCCACCGATATCGAAATCTTGACCGGCCTCAAAGAGGGCGACGAGATCGTCACCGGAAGCTACCAGGTGATCCGTACGCTACGCAACGAAGCCCAGGTGAAAGTGGATAACAAGACGCCGGGAGCGCTGAAGACATAGCGCGCGCCGGCCCGATTCCATAGACAGGCGAGTCTTCCGTATGGCACAGGCAGTCGAAGAGAGAGAACTCATCGAGCGCGGCGAACAGCTCAAGCGGGATGGCATCGTCATCCGCACGTACGACTTGTGGAAGACGTACATGATGGGCGACCAGGAGATCCACGCGGTATCGGGAGTGGACATCACCATCAAGCGCGGCGAGTACGTGGCGATCATGGGCCCGTCCGGGTCCGGCAAATCCACGCTGATGAACCTGATCGGCTGCCTGGATTCGCCCACCAAGGGGCAGTATTACATCAACGGCCGGCTGGTCAGCGAGATGACCGACGACGAACTGGCGCGCATCCGCAATAAAGAGATCGGCTTCGTTTTCCAGACTTTCAACCTGCTGCCGCGCGCCAGTTCGCTGCACAATGTGGAGCTGCCCCTGATCTACAGCGGCACACCTTCGGATGTGCGCATCGAGCGGGCCAAAGCCGCGCTGCGCCAGGTCGATCTGGAGGCGCGCATGTATCACAAGCCCAACGAGCTTTCCGGCGGCCAGCGCCAGCGCGTAGCCGTCGCCCGCGCATTGGTGAACAACCCGTCCATTCTGCTGGCCGACGAGCCGACCGGCAACCTGGACAGCGTCACCGGCAACGAAATCATGGCGCTGTTCGAGCGCCTCTACCAGCAGGGCAACACCATCGTGCTGGTCACCCACGAGAACGATATCGCCCTGCACGCGCACCGGGTAATCCATATCCGCGACGGAAAAGTGGAAAAGGACGAGCAAGTCCGGTAGCCGCGTGGCGCAGGCGCTCCTGCCTGCCGGGGTACCCTCTGGGTCGGGCACTCCTGCCGGCGCAAAGCTAACTTGTCTATTGTTCAAAAACTCCTGCCCGTGATATCCTAATCTCGTTCAGAAGATTGCCGGTGTAGTTTGGGAAGCTGGTGTAAATCCAGCACGGCCCCGCCACTGTAAGCGCGGAGGACCGGTCGAGCTTGAGCCACTGTCCGAAAGGATGGGAAGGCTGACCGATCCGTTGAGGCGCAAGTCAGGAGACCGGCCGGCAAAACTCCAGAATGCGGCTCTCGAGGGAGGAGCCTGGCATGCGCTTTTTGATTTTGTGGCTCGGGCTGTTGCCCGCCGCCACCGCAGCATCGTTCACCATTCACGGAACAGTCCTGGACCCATCCGGCGCGGCCATCGCGGGCGCGCAGGTATCCGCGGTTAACCGCTTGGGTGTGGCTGTCCAAACCACAACAGATCAATCCGGCGCCTTCGCGTTGAAGCTTGCGGAGACGGCCGGCACGCACCTCACCATAACCGCGCCCGGCTTCGAGACGAAGACCATCCCGCTTGGCGCACAGCCAGAGCCAGCGATCCAGATCCAGCTCAAAATCTCGCCGCAAGTGGACTCCGTACGCGTGGCCGGCTCGGCCATCGACGTCCCGCTGAGCGAGCAGGGCAGCAGCATCGAAATCGTACCACGCGAGGAAATAACTGAGCGCAACGAGGGCCTCGCCATAGACCTGCTGCGCTTTCTGCCCGGCGTCGTCGTCGGCCAGAACAGCGATCCGGGCGGCGTGGCGAGCCTTTTCATTCGCGGCGGCAATTACAATTTCAATCTCGTCCAAATCGATGGCGTACCCGTAAATTCCTTCGGTGGAGCTTTCGATTTCGCGCACATCCCCACGGACTGGCTGGACCGCATTGAAGTGATCGAGGGACCGCAATCCGCGGTCTACGGCGCGTACGCCAACAGCGGCGTGGTCAACTTCGTCACGCGCTCCGCGGGGGATACGCCGCAGTTCGATGTGCTCGCCGAGGGCGGTACCTATCAGGAGCATCGCTTCGCCCTGGGCGCCTCCGATACCATCGCGGGCTTCGGAGTGGCCGCATTTGTTTCGCAGCTCGAAGACAA
Source organism: Bryobacteraceae bacterium (assembly GCA_049514955.1). Lineage (GTDB taxonomy): Bacteria > Acidobacteriota > Terriglobia > Bryobacterales > Bryobacteraceae > Bog-159. Next base: position 12,163 of record JBEKUO010000113.1, read on the forward strand.
CGGTCCGGTCCAAAATAGCGACTACCGCAACGATAGCGTCGCCCTGCACATCACGCGCACCTTCGGCCGGCAAAGCCTGTCGTTCGGCGGCCAGTTCGACGCCAACGTGGTGGGGGACCCCGGCCCGTACGGCTCCGATCCATTGCACGATTTCACCGGTCTCGATTTGATCAGCCGTGACAAGAACGACTCCTCCTCGTACTTTCTGCATCACCAGATTGACGTCTCGCCGCGGTTCCGCCAGGAGACTTTCGCCAGCTTCTTCCTCGAGAACAGCGGCTTCGGCAGCCCCTACGGATGGAGCTTCGAAAAGGATCTGCGCGGCCAATTTGAGACGCGCAGCGTGGTGAGCGTCAAGCCCTGGTACACCGCCGCGCTGGGCGTGAGTCTCGCCCGCGAGGAAGTCCGCAACACCTACATCAGCGACGACAATTTCAATCCCTTCACGATTCGCCGCGACGACATCGGCATCTATTGGGAGAACCGTTTCCAGGCCGGCCGCCGGCTCTTCTTCAATGCGGGTGTAAGGGGCGAGATCATCCGTTCGCCGTTCATTCCGGAAAATCTTTCGGACTTGCGCCCCGCGTTTCCGGCCAACACCATCGCCAAGGTCAACCCCAAGCTCGCCGCCACTTATATGCTGCGCCTCGATCGCAGCGGAATGTTCGGCAGCGCACGGCTGCACAGCTCTTTCGGAACCGGCATACGGCCGCCCGCCGGATTGGAACTGGCGTTCACCAACAATCCGGCCCTGAAGCCCGAGCGCACCGCCAGCTTCGATTTCGGCATCGAGCAACGCCTGTTCGGCGACAAGCTGTCGCTGGACGCGACTTACTTCTACAACCGGTTCTACGATCTGATCGTCTCGCTGGGCGGCAACCTGGCCGTGCTCAGCGCCTACGAGACCGACAACCTGTCGAACGCGCGCGCGCAAGGCGGCGAGTTTTCCGCCCGTCTGCGGCCGGCGCGCTGGATCTCCGTCGCCGGATCTTACACCTACCTGGACTCGGCGATCTTATCGCTGAACGGCTCGACGGGCCTCGCGCCGCTTTATTTTCAGGTGGGCCAGCCCTTGATCCGGCGGCCGAAGAATTCCGGATCGCTGGTCTCGACCTTCACGCGCGGCCGCCTTTCGGCGAATGTGACCGGCATTTTTCGAGGCTCCGACCTCGACGTCGAACCCACTTACGGCGCCTCGGCGGGTCTGTTCCGCGCTGCGGGCTTCACGGACGTGGGGATCAACGTGAACATCCGCCTTGGCGCCGGAGTAACCGCCTACGGCAATCTGCGCAACGCGCTGAACCAATCTTATGAGGAGGTCTTCGGATACCCC
>JBEKUO010000114.1:0-22525 GCA_049514955.1 Bryobacteraceae bacterium
GTATGCGCGGCGACGACGCCCTGATCCAGATCGTGGATCGGGCGCTGGCCGAAACGGCGCGCAAGAGCGGACCGTGGCTGCTGTGCCGTCCCGGGTGCGCGGAGTGCTGCATGGGCGAGTTTGCGATCACGCAGCTCGATGCGAACCGTCTGCGGCGGGGGCTGGCCGAGTTGGAAGCGCGCGAGCCGGAGCGCGCGGCACGTGTGCGCCAGCGGGCGCGGGAAGCCATTGCCAGGCACCCGGTTTTCGCGGATGAGGAACCCTGCGCCGCGCTCGATCCTGAAACCGGGACGTGCGATCTCTACGCCGCGCGTCCGATCACCTGCCGCACATTCGGCCCTCCAGCACGCGTCGGGTCGGAAGCGGTGGGCGTGTGCGAGCTGTGCTTCCAAGGGGCGAGCGACGCCGAGATAGCGGCCTGCGAGGTGGAATTCGATCCTGAGGGCTTGGAGTCAGAGTTATTGGACAAACTGGCGGAGGAAGCCGGCCTGCGGAGCGAAACCACGGTAGCCCAGGCCCTAGGAACGACCGTGAAATAGCTCTATCTTGTACTGAGCCGCGAGACTGAGCTGCGTGGGGCAGCCAATCTTGGCTTGCAGCCGGCTTTTAGCCGGCGACCGGATCATCAGGAATAATCCTCAACACGAAACCCCGCCTGAACAGCTACAATAACACCATGGCTGGGAACGGTATAACATCTCGCACAGACGCGATACCGCGGGCGTAGCTGGCAGTAGCTCGACAGGGGGCGCATATGAAACGTGCTGTTGTGCTCTTGGCTTTGTGGTGTGCGGTTCTTGGTGCCGCCATCACGCAGCCGAAGTTTTTCGCCCGGCGAGATTATGGTACGAGCCTGCCGGGCGCTGGGCCAAACGGGGTGTCTGCGGTTGCTGACATTAACGGCGATGGCGTCCCCGATGTCGTGTCTGTAGTCGCTGGGTACGTCTTTACCTTGCTCGGCAAGGGTGACGGCACCTTCCGCAACGGGCCTTCCATCGGACCACTGCATCTCACTATGTACAACGTGGTGCCGATCGATCTCAATGGAGATGGCAAGATTGATCTAGTTGTATCCGCAAGTACGGGGGGTTTGAATGGTGCCGGGATCGCGGTCTTTTTCGGCAACGGCGATGGAACCTTCCAATCGCCGGTTAGTTACAGTGTCGCTGACACGTCTGTTGGCTGGCTAAACGTCGGGGATTTCAACGGCGATGGCAAGCCTGACGCTGCATTGGCTACCGTCAGTGGGATATGGCTGTTCACTGGTAACGGTGATGGTACATTCAACCCAGGCGTACTCACGCCGCTACCGGGCACGACCGTCAACTACCTGGCCTTTGCCGTGGCTGACTTCAACAAGGACGGCAAGCTAGACGTGGCCGTTGGCATCGGTGGTTCAAAGCCGGGATTTGACGTGCTTTTAGGTAATGGCAATGGCACGTTTCAGCCGCCAGTGTTCTATAGGGATACCGCGGCCCCTATTTGCCTGGCCGTAGGCGATTTGAATAATGACGGGTACCCTGATATTGTGACGGGAACTTCGGTTTACCTCAACAAGCACAACGGTACCTTCACGAAGCCCATCGCGGTCAATCTACCCGGTCCGCAGTTCGCAATCGGCGATGTCAATGGTGACAACATTGCCGACTACGTAAGCAGCGCCGGTTATGTGGCATTCGGCTTGGGCAATGGCAAGTTCGAAGCGCCCGTATATTACCCAGTCCAGTACACCCAGCCGTACAGTGTCACGCTGGCTCACCTCCGCGGACCACGTCTGGTTGATCTAGTATTTGGCTTAAACAGCGGCATCTCCGTCTTGCTTAACCAAGGCAAAGGCACCTTCGAGGACGCCAACTGGACTTCTGTTCCTGGCAGCGGCAACTGCGGTGCGGCCGCGGATTTCAACGGTGACGGAATCGGCGATCTGGCGGTGCCCACGAGCTCAGGTATTGTCATTCTGCTGGGCACCGGCAACGCCAATGCCCCTTTTAGCACGGGCACCACTCTACCGCTGTCCAGTCCAGGCTGCCCTATTGCTGGCGACGTCAACGGAGATGGCATTCCTGACATTCTAGAGGGTGCTGGCAGCTTGGGCGGGGTGGGAGTGTACTTAGGCAATGGCGACGGCACGTTCCGGCAGGCCAGCGTCATTCCCGCCGGTCCGGCCAATGTCCTGGTGCTGGGAGATTTCAACCATGATGGCAAGCCAGACCTGGCGACCTCTTCCAACCTTTTAGCCCTAGGCAATGGCGATGGGACGTTTCAGACCCCTGTGACGTTGGTTGCCAATCCACCGCCAAACGGCTTTGGCTGGATCGCGGCAGGGGATATGAACAATGACGGCTGGACGGACATTGTGGCCACTGAAGCCGATCCCCAGTTTTACATATATGTTCTGCTGAACGATCAGCATGGCGGGTTCACCACAGCTACTAGCGTCAAACCCGTCGGCGAGGCCTTTACTGCGATGGTAGCCGACCTGAACGGAGATGGGAATTTAGACGTGGTGTATCAAAGTCTCACTGCAGGCGTCTACCTGGGCGATGGAAAGGGTGGGCTCAAGCAGGGTCAATCGGACATCGCCTTTCCTGGACCGGACACCCTGCCGGCACAAATCGGCGACGTCAACGGCGACGGCATTCCCGACCTGATTCTGCCGGCCGACGGAAGCATCGGCATTGCCATAGGCACAGGCAAAGGTACATTTCTGCCGCAGATAGCTTTCGGCGCCGGGCCGGGAGAGGGCCAGATCCTGTTGGAGAATCTGCACGGCCAGTCCGCTACAGCCGGCCTGCCGGACTTGGTGGCGCCGGATAACAGCGGGGGCGTGACGGTGCTGATCAACGTCACGAAGTGAACGTGGGGCAGCCGCTTTCGGCTGCCAACTGAATAGCCGACCACACCGATCACCGGGATCGGCACGCGCCGCACGCCGCGAGAGTTGGCACGGAGCGCAGCCTCGCCGCGTCCTAATCAACGTGCCGCATTACGAAGACCTCCGCCGCCGTAGCGGCCGCAGCTTGCAATACTTGCTCACGCGCGGTATGATGCTGGTATGACCAGATCGAAGATCGCCGTCAGTTTGCCCGCGCATCAACTCGCCAGGGTCCACCGGGAAGTGCGTGCCGGACGAGCGGATTCCGTGTCGGGTTACATTGCCCAGGTCCTGGCGGAGCATGAAAAACGCGAGTCCCTGAGGGCACTGCTGAGCGATTTGACCAAGCAATATGGTGAGCCATGCGCAGAGGACGTCAAATGGGCAAAAGGCGCGCTCGCAAAACATCGGCAGGCATAACACTGGATACGGGCGCGCTGATCGCCCTGGATCGCGGCGACCAGCGCATGATCGCCTTGCTCTGTCAGGCCCTGGCTCATGGCTTTGCTTTTCGAGTGCCTTCGGGCGTCCTGGGGCAGGCCTGGCGCGATGGTCGCGTTCAGGTTACATTAGGGCGATTCTTGCGGAGCGAGGAAGTTGAGATTATTCCTTTTGACGCGCAACTTGCCCGTTCCTGCGGGGAACTCTGCGGCGCCACCAACACCTCGGATATCATCGACGCGTCGGTGGCGATCCTCGCGAGGGAGCGGCACGAACCAATCGTCACCAGCGATCCGTCTGACCTGCGGCGCCTTGATCCGGCAGCTCCAATTATCGCCATATAAACTTCGCGTGGGGGTTGCCAGCGGCCGGGGCCCGCATCGCGAGCCGCGATCGACAGCTTCGTGCGTAACTTCAACACCAGCTCCGGGTGGATCGTCGGGCACTCGGAGAATGGTCGCCTTTTAGGCACCCGTTCGGCCATCGGTCCTGGTGTCCGGCTCACGTCAAAATGGCCGAGGAAAGCGTGCAACGTGTGGATCGGGCCGGCGGCGAGCGCTTTTAGCTTAAATGAACCGTATTGCGGCTAGGCCCAAGACTGCTCACGTGGCGCGTTGGGACTCTGCGAACCTGCACAACTCAATCAAACGGCATCGGCTGCACTCCCGAGGGCGGGCCGAAGTCGGATCGCCGCCTCGGCGCGCCCGAACACCACGCCCTCTGTCAAAAGCGACTCTGGGCCAATCGCGAAGCCGACCGCTAACCCAAAACCATCCGGCGCTTTACCTAACCGATCCGCCACCAAGCCGGTCGAAGATCGCGCCTTCCGCGGAGCCGAAGCCCGAACGCCCCGCATCCTTCGAGTACAATTGAAAGAACCAGTCGTCGCATGAATCAGGAGCGAATCTCTCACCGCCCCATCGCTGGGGACGGGCAGTAACCATGCACCGCAGGCAGTTCATACGGTCCCTGTGCGCCGCCATTCCGGTCTTCTCGTTCGACCAACTCCTGAAGGGCGTGCCTCTCGGCGTGCAGTTCGTCAATGTGGCGCGCGAGGCGGGGCTGCGCGCCAAGACTATATTCGGAGGCGAGCACAAAAACAAGTTCCTGATGGAGACCACCGGCTGCGGCTGCGCGTTCTTCGATTACGACAACGACGGTTGGCTGGATATCTTCCTGGTGAACGGTACACGCTTCGAAACCCAGTGGGGGCCGGGCGAAGCTCCCGTCAGCCGCCTCTACAAGAACAACCGCGACGGCACGTTCACGGACGTCACCATCGAGGCCGGCGTGGCGCGCACGGGATGGGGCCAGGGCTGCTGCGCCGGCGATTACGACAACGACGGCCACGACGATCTCTTCGTCAGCTATTGGGGCGATTGCGCGCTTTGGCACAACGACGGCAAGGGTAGGTTCACGGATGTCGCCGCCAAGGCGGGCGTCACTACCAATCCCGGCAACGGGCAGCATCGCTGGAACACCGGCTGCGCGTTCCTGGACTACGACAAGGACGGCTATCTGGATCTGTTCGTCGCCAACTACATCGACTTCGATCCGAAGACCACGCCGCTTCCCGAATCCGGCCCGTGTCTCTTTAAGGGGATCATGGTGGCCTGCGGTCCACCGGGACTGCAGGGCGGCAAGAACATCCTGTTCCACAACAATGGCGACGGTACGTTCAAAGATGTCTCCGAGAAGGCCGGCATCCTGAAGACCCAGGGCACTTACGGGCTGGGGGTGGTGGTTTCCGACTTCGACAACGATGGCTGGCCGGATATCTACGTGGCCAACGACTCCACCGATTCCGCGCTATACAAGAATAATCACGACGGGACATTCTCGGAGATCGGCATCGAGGCGGGCGTGGCCTACAGTCCCGACGGCAAGCCGCAGGCCGGCATGGGTGTGTCGGTGGCGGATTACGACGGCGACGGCAACCTGGATATCGTCAAGACCAACTTCGCCGGCGACACTTCCAGCCTCTATCACAACCTGGGCAAGGACTTTTTCGAGGACACGACCTTTCAGGCCGGCCTCGGCAGGAACACGCGCTTCATGGGCTGGGGCGTGGGATTTTTCGATTTCGATAACGACGGCTGGCCGGATATTCTGGCGGTGAACGGCCACGTGTACCCGGAAGTGGGGCAGCCCAACGACGAGCAGGGATATCGCGAGCGCAAGGTGCTCTATCACAACCTGGGCAACGGCAAGTTCGCGGACGTCTCCCTGGAGGCGGGACCCGGAATCCTGGAGCCAGCCTCCGCGCGCGGCTGCGCCTTCGGCGATTTCGACAACGACGGCGATCTGGACGTGGTGATCAACTGCATCAACGATGTGCCGCAGCTTCTGCGCTGCGACAGCAAGCTGAAGAACAACTGGCTGAAGGTGAAGACCATCGGGGTGAAGTCGAATCGCTCGGGGATCGGCGCGCGGATCTATTGCACGCCGGAGGGCGGCCGCCGGTTGGTGGACGAAGTGCGCAGCGGCAGCGGCTACATTTCGCAGAGCGATTTGCGAGTGCATTTTGGGCTGGGAACGGCGCAGAAGGTGGACCTGGAGATTCACTGGCCGAGCGGACAGGTGGATCGGCTGATGGGGGTAAAGGCCAACCAGGTGGTTACGGTCAGCGAGGGTAAGACGGTGGCTGGTGGTTAGTGGCTGGTGGTTGGTGGTTTAGTCGCCGTACACTAAAGTTGGAGGCCAAAGCGCCGGTTTAGGCGCCGGCCCGGAAATTCATGTTTGATCCATCCCGATTTCAAACGGCCGTGGCGGTTTTTCTGCGCGGCCACACTTCGACTGCCATGCGGACCGCGGCGGTCAAAGCGGCCCTGCATACTCCGGCGGGCCGGCTCCTGCGCGACGAACTGGGAAGCTGGGTGGTGCAGATTCTGCCCGCGGAGACGGTGGTGCCGGAGATCTACGCGGCGTGGCGCCCGCTGGTACGGGACGCGATGCTGTTCATGATCTCGCGGCTATCGACCGCGCGCCTGGCCCCCAAGCTGGTCGAGCAACTCGAGCTGCCGCCGGAGACACCGCCCGAGGCGCGCCTGCTGCGCCTGATCGCGAAAGTCCCCGGGCTGCAGAAGATCGGGCAGGTGCTGGCGCGCAACCGGCACTTGCATCCTTCGTTGCGCAAGGCGCTGTCGGAACTGGAGAATGGCATCTCCGACGTGAGCTTCGCGGAAATTCGTGCGCTGATCCACAAGGAGCTGGGGCGGCGGCTCAAAACTCACGCGGTGGAGATCGAATCGGGCATATTTTCTGAGGCCAGCGTCAGCGCGGTGGTGCGGTTCACGTGGCGGAATCCCGCCAGCGGGCAGCGCGAGCGGGGTGTTTTCAAGGTTCGGAAGCCGTATGTTTCGGCCTGCTTTGCCGAGGACCTGGACCTGCTCCAGCAACTGGCCCAGCACCTCGCCGCCAAGCACCCCGAATACGGGCGCGCGCTGCCGGAAACGATCCTGGAGGTGCGCGGACTGCTGGAGCATGAGGTGGATTTTACGCGCGAACAGGCAACCTTGGCCGAGGTCGCGCGGGTTTACAAATCGGTGCCGGGAGTGCGCGTGCCGCGCCTGATCCAGCCGCTTTCGACCGGCAAAATCACTGCCCTGAGCGAGGAGGATGGCGTCAAAGTCACCGCGGCGTTTCACGGCGCGTCCCCCGATCAGCGGCGGCGCGCCGCCGAGCAGTTGATCGAAGCGCTCGTTGCCGTGCCGCTGTTTGCGGGCGGCGACCGGGGCATTTTTCACGCCGATCCCCACGCGGGCAACCTGCTGTATGACGAAAACACCGGGGAACTGGTGCTGCTGGATTGGGCTTTGACGGAACGCATGACGCGCGAGCAGCGGCGGCACGTGGCTATTCTGGCGATCATGCTGGGCTTGCGCGACCCGATCGGCGTATCAAGCGAGATCGAGGCGCTGGCGCGGGAGAGGGCTCCGCTCGACCCGGCGCATGGGACCTTCATACGCGACCAAGTGACCCGCTTTATCGGCCAGTTGCCGTTCTCCCGGCTGCCCAGCAGCATGGATGCCATGCGCTTGCTGGACCGGTTGGCTCTGGCCGGCGTGCGATTTCCGCCCGGCCTGATGATGTTCCGCAAAGTGCTGTTCACCCTGGACGGCATCCTGCACGACATCGCCGCTCCCAACCTGCAGATGGACAAGACCATCGCACGCCATCTGATGAGCCGCTGGATGAAGAATCTGACTGCGTTCGGCTCGCCGCTGTCGCTGATCGACTGGATCGGCGTTGAGGCGAGCGCGCTGCTCTATGGCGGCCGGTTGTGGGTGCAGTGGGCACAGGCGGCGTTAAGCCGATAGGTGGGGCAGGCGCTTTCGCCTGCCAACCCCGTGTACCGCGTGGCAAGGTAGGTTGGCAGGCGGAAGCGCCTGCCCCACCTCACTACTATTTCGAAGCGGGACACAGGAACTGCATTTTCGAGCCAACCTCTGTCCGCAACTGTTCCGGATCCTGTGCAAAGCAGCGGCGGACCGGCTCCGGCAATTGCTCCAGCACTTCGGCGAAGGAAGGCGGCTCGGCCAGAGTCAGCACGCCGAAGCCCAAAGCCTCGGACATCAAATCGGCGACGTGCACGAGCTGGACCAGTCCGAATGGCGCATCCCTCGAGTCCTCATGGTGGCGGGCGACCACCTCGCGCAATTCGGGCGGAATCTGCATCTTCTCGGTTAACCAGTAACCGGCCTGGCAATGATCGACGTCGAACAGGTCGCGCTCGGTGGCCATTAGGTCAAAGCCGTTCTCCTGGGTGACGAACAGCACGTCGGCGTAGGGGTGCGGATACTTGACCAGCAGGGCCAGCCGTCCGATGTCGCGCAGCAAGCCCGCCGTGTACGCGAGATCGCGGTTGATGCCGCAGGTGCGCGCAAGTCTCTCGGCGAGGATCGCGCCGGCCAAGCTGTGCTGCCAGCACCGCCGCAGCGCCTCCACCTTCAAGGCGGGCGACAGATAATTCCCCAGCGCGCGAGTCAGACTAAGGGCTTTTACGCGCTCCGTTCCCAACACGGCGATAGCATGCGCGATGGTCCGCACATGGAAAGAAAGCGCAAACAAGGCGGAGTTCGCGATTTGCAGAACATCCGCCGCAAAAACAGGATCGGCGCCGATGAGCGTGCCCACTTCTCCCAGGCTCACGTCTTCTTTGGAAACGAGTTGCAGAATCTGGGTGGCGACAGCGGGAAAAGGCGGCAAGTCATCCAAAGCCCAAGGCGCTGCACTTTCCGCGGGCGCCGGGGCGACATCTTTCGGTTGAAGCTCGGTCATAGTGTTCCATCTGTCTCATCGGCGGATTCCGCGGGTTCCGTTAGCTGAGATTAGGTCGGGTGACAGGGATTGCGCCCCGCCACCCTCCCACACCACCGGACGTGCGGTTTTCCGCATCCGGCGGTTGAAACCAGCGCCTTAACGACCCGCTAGATCCGATGGCATGAGAAAGCCATACCGACGGAGAGTCGCGTTGGAGAGCGCGCGTTGCAGGCTGCCGGTTCCCGCCAAGTGCCAGGCTCCCCGGTGACTCTGCGCCACTTTCAGCGTCCTCGCAATCCGAGACTGCGCCGCCGCCGCTCCCTCCCTTCCGGTGCGTGCCACCGCAGCCAAAAGCATTTCCGGATATGGCGGCGAATCCATCTCTCCAGCCGGAAGATCGATCGGCGGTCCTCGGCCAGTCGGTAGTACCCCCACCAGCCGCGCAGATACTGCTGCCAGGCGTCCCGCAGTTGGTTACTGGTTCGGCTCTGGCAACTTCGCCATAACTCCCGCACCTTCGTTTTGAATCGCTCCATACTTTCCGGGGCCGCTTCGATCTGCCTTTCGCGCTTTCGCGGTTCAGTCGAAACCCCAGGAACTTGCGTTCCCAGACCCTCCCGATCCCGCACGGGCTTCGGCGCGAGTGGATGCTTCAACTCGGCCAGAACGGCAGGTGGAATCAGAATTCGCGTATACAGCCGTATAAGGAGATCGATCTGCTTGATCAGAACGAGGTAGTTGATTGGCGAAGTGTCTGCTACGACAACCATTCGAGAGCCGGCTCAGCGCTTGGCCTTTCTCGCTCTGAGCTTGCGGAGTGTTTCCCTGTCTTGCTCGAAATCTGCCGCCGTGAAGTCGTATACTTCGTGTTCTTTCAAAAAGGCGTCCACCTGCATTCGCGTTTCGAAACCAAGCAGCCTGCGAAGCTGAGCCGCAGTGAGCGCTGGGACCGGTACGCCTCGAGTGCCAGACTTTCGAGCGCCGCACGTGGCAGGTCCTTCCACCTGGATCCGAGCCCCTTTGCGATGTCTTCCGGCAGCTCCAATGTGATCTGCATGGCACGTCCTTTTAGTTCATTATCTCAGGGCACGGCGCTGTCGGCTACGTCGTTCTGAAGCCGGCTCTGGCTTAACTTGGCCATGATTCGCCGGATGGGCTCATTATCCGCATAGATGCGCCATTCGGCGACGAGCGATCCCCGCACCACGGCGCGCCAGGCGGCCGGCGTTTGCCATCGATTCTCGGGGCGCAACGCGCCACCGGAAGAATAGGTGCCTTGCGCGGTCCCCAGCATGACCACGACAGACCCCTCGACCAGCGTCTCGTCGATAGTTATGCTGTAGTCCGGCACCATGCTGAAGTAGCCTTGCCAGCCGCTCTGCATCTTTTGCCGGCCGGCAACCTTCGTTCCCAGCGAATCGATGAACACGTGATCGTCGGTCATCAGGCTGGCGATCTGTTCCACGCTCCGCTGGTTGATGGCCTTCACGAAGGCATGCGCGACGGACGCGGGTGTTGGGGGCGTCATACTCGCATGTTATCCTCAAAACATCCCACCGGAAAGCCAACGTTGTCATGCGAAAACTGTTAGCCCTCAATCGCGGCGAGATTGCCATACGCATCCTGCGGGCGGCCAACGAACTGGGCTTGCGCACGGTGGCCATCTATTCGCAGGAAGACCGGCTGGCGCTGCACCGTTTCAAGGCCGATGAAGCCTACCTGATCGGGGAGGGAAAGGGGCCGGTGGAAGCGTATCTCGACGTGGACGGGATCGTGGCACTGGCACGGGAAAAGGGCGTAGACGCGATTCATCCGGGTTACGGTTTCCTATCGGAGAATCCGGCGCTGCCGCGGGCGTGCGAGCGGGCGGGCATCACCTTTATAGGACCCGGCGCGGAGCTGCTGGAGTTGCTCGGCGACAAGCGGGCGGCCCGGCAGCTTGCGCAGCGGGCCGGTATTCCGGTAGTGCCCGGCACCGAAGAACCCATCCGCGATCCGGCGCAGGCCAAGCGGCTGGCGCGCGAGATAGGCTTTCCGCTGATTATCAAGGCGGCCTTCGGCGGCGGCGGACGCGGCATGCGCGTGGCGGCGAACGCGGCGGAGTTCAGCGAGCGGCTGGACGAAGCGCGGCGCGAGGCGGGCGCGTCGTTCGGCAACGATGCGGTATTCCTGGAGCGTTATGTGCGGCGCGCGCGGCACGTCGAAGTGCAGATCCTGGGAGACCGCAGCGGCAACATTCTGCACTTGTACGAGCGCGATTGCTCGGTGCAGCGGCGGCATCAGAAGGTGGTCGAAGTGGCGCCGGCCGTGGGCCTCGACGATTCCATCCGCAAGGCACTGGCTGGCGCGGCCGTGAAGCTGGCGCAGGCGGCCGGATATCAAAACGCCGGCACCGTGGAGTTCCTGGTGGATGCGGATTCGGGCGAGTGGTACTTCATCGAAGTGAATCCGCGCATACAAGTGGAGCACACGGTCACCGAGATGGTGACGGGCATCGACCTGGTGCGCTGCCAGATACAAGTCGCCCAGGGCCTCGAACTGTTCGGCCCGGAGATGAACCTGCCGCCCCAGGAAAAGATTCCGCTGTACGGATTCGCGCTGCAATGCCGGATCACGACCGAAGACCCTTCGAACCACTTCATGCCGGATTACGGCAAGATCCACACGTACCGCTCGCCCGCGGGTTTCGGCATACGGCTGGATGGCGGATCGGCCTACGGCGGCGCGGTGATCACGCCCTACTACGATTCGCTGCTGGTGAAGACCACGGCGTGGGGCCGCGAGTTCCGGCACGCCTGCCAGCGCATGGACCGCTCGCTGCGCGAGTTCCGGGTGCGCGGCGTGAAGACCAACATCCCGTTCCTGGAAAACGTCGTGAACCATCCGGATTTCCAGGCGGGGCGCGTGACCACGGCATGGCTGGAGCAGACCCCGGAGCTATTCCGCTTCGTGGCGCGGCGCGACCGCGCAACCCGGCTGCTATCGTATCTGGGCGAGGTGATTGTAAACGGGAATCCGACGGTGGCGGGAAAGCCGGCGCCCGCGCGGATCGACGCGGCGCCAGTGCTTCCGCACGACATCTCCGCGCCGCCGAAGGGCACGCGTCAACTGCTCGCCGAGCTAGGTCCGGAGAAATTCGCGGAGTGGACGCGCTCGCAGAAGCGGCTGCTGCTGACCGACACCACCTTTCGCGATGCGCACCAATCGCTGCTGGCCACGCGCGTGCGCACCTACGACATGCTGCGTATCGCCAACTTCATCTCGCACCGGCTGCACAATCTCTACAGCCTGGAGATGTGGGGCGGGGCCACTTTCGACGTAGCCATGCGGTTCCTGCACGAGGACCCCTGGCTGCGGCTGCGGCAACTGCGCGAGCGAATTCCGAACATCTGCTTCCAGATGCTGCTGCGCGCTTCGAACGCGGTTGGCTATACGGCGTATCCCGACAACGCGGTGGAGGGGTTCGTTCAAGAAGCGGCGGCGCAAGGCATCGATATCTTCCGCATCTTCGACTCGCTGAACTGGCTGCCGAACATGAAGGTCGCGATGGAAGCCGTGCGCAAGACGGACAAGATCTGTGAGGCCGCGGTCTGCTATACGGGCGACATTCTGGATGCGCGGCGCGACAAGTATTCGCTCCAATATTACGTGAAGATGGCGCGGGAGTTGGAGCGCATGGGAGCGCACGTGCTGGCCATCAAAGACATGGCGGGGCTGTGCAAGCCTTATGCGGCCGAGAAGCTGGTGAGCACGCTGCGCCAGGAGGTCGGGATTCCGATCCACTTCCACACGCACGATACCAGCGGGATCAACGCAGCTTCCGTGCTGAAAGCCGCCGAGGCGGGCGTGCACGCGGCGGACGGCGCCATCGCTTCGATGAGCGGCACGACCAGCCAGCCGAACTTGAACTCGATCGTGGCGGCGCTCGGGAACACGCCGCGCGCGAGCGGTATCGATCTGGATGCGCTGAACCAATGCGCGGATTATTGGGAGACGGTGCGGACTCATTATGCGCCGTTCGATACGGGGCCGAAGTCCGGCACGGCGGAAGTGTATATACACGAGATGCCCGGCGGCCAGTACACCAACTTACGCGAGCAGGCCGAATCGATGGGCCTGGGGGCGCGCTGGCACGAGATCGCGCGCACGTATGCGGAGGTGAATCGGGCGCTGGGCGACATCGTAAAAGTGACGCCTTCAAGCAAGGCAGTTGGGGACCTGGCGATTTTTCTGGTGAACCATAACATGACCGTGCAGCAGTTCGAGCGGTTGGGGCCGGACCATAACCTGACGCTGCCGGGATCGGCGATCGAGATGCTGAGCGGCGCGCTCGGGGAGCCGGAGGGCGGCTGGCCGAAGGCGCTGCAGAAGGCCGTGCTGAAGGGCGCCAAGCCGCAGAAGGGCCGTCCGGGCGCGCACTTGACGCCGTTGAATTTCGAGGAGACGGCGGCCACACTCGAGCGCAAGACCGGGCACAAGCCCGCGCGCGATGAGGTGCTGAGCTTCCTGATGTACCCGGATGTGTTTTTGAAATTCGCGAAGGCGCGGCAGAGCTACGGCAACGTGGAGGTGCTGCCGACGCCGCAGTTCTACTACGGCATGCAGCGGGGCGACGAAATCGCCGTGGAACTGGAGCCGGGCAAGGCGCTGGTGATCAAATTTCTGACCGTCGGCGAGCCGCGACCGGACGGTCTGCGCACGGTGTTCTTCGAGCTGAACGGGCAGCCGCGCGAGGTCAACATTCGCGATAAGAGCCTGGAGGTGAAGGTCGCGGCGGCGCCCAAAGCCGACCCCGCCAAGCCCGGTGAGATCGGCGCGCCGATTCCAGGCGTCGTGTCGACCGTGGCGGTGGAGTTGAATCAGGCGGTGAAGAAGGGCGACCGGCTCCTGGTGATGGAAGCTATGAAGATGCAGAGCACGGTGTACGCGCCGGTGGAGGGGAAGGTCACGCAGGTGTTGGTGCAGCCAGGGCGGCATGTGGAGGCTAAGGATTTGCTGCTGGTGGTGGAGTAGGTGCGCGACTGTTGAGCACGGCGCTTGCCTGCGCGGCGGGCTGGGCTGGGGCGCCCGCCCGTTCTCATGACCCACGCAATTCAAAGCACGGGAATCTTGTGGTGTTCAAAAGTAGGCCCGAGCAATCCGCCCGTTTGCCAGACGATAACATACTTTATCGTCTAGTAAGACAATTTGGAGAGTACTCGGGGCGTCACCGAACGTAGTTGCAGCGTTGGTGGAAAATGGCGTCGCTGCGTCGGGCAAGCGTTTTGCAGGCTGTCGCAAACCTATGGCGTTCCGAACGGCACGGAATCTGCCGAGTTGAATAACGTCTTGATGCCGTCGTCGGGCTCGTCGGCATTCTTGAAGAAATTCTTCCAATAGTTCCTTCAATTCCTTAACAGGATGAACGCCGGGAATGGCGTCCGCTAAACTTCCCAGCCAACTGTTCAGAATTCGCAGAAACCGCCTTAGCAGGCCTTCGCTGGCAGCACTCGCGAGCAGATGTTTTTTTAGGTCTAGGCTAGGGCCTGTCAACCCTGCCCTCGCGATGCCGGTCCACAATGGAGATCCTTCGGCCTGGACAGACTGGATCTGGCTGACCACTTCCGCGAACTGCACCTTGACCTGCTCGTCCCAGGTCTTTCGGAACAGTTCCTTCTCGGTTGCCGGAAGGCGCTCGATCAAATGATCCGGGAGTTTCTCAGTGAATTGGAGAATACCAACAATCATATTCTTCTCTTGGTCAAAGTTCGCCATCAGGAGCTCCGGTCCTCTCTAAACATTGCAGGAGGGCACCGCTTTGAACCGCCTAGGTGGCCCACTCCTGGCACCGATTGCAGATTCTGGGCGGATCGTCGGTCACTCGGAACCACCCGACGTTGACGCGGTTGCCAGAATGTCGAGTGTGGGGTACGACGCGAACTAGCCCTACAGCTGTAGTCCCCATACTGCGTCCTTTGAGCCCACCGAAATCACGCTGAGCCCGGCATTCACTTTCTGAAAAGCCGCGCCGTCCCAATGATATGGGGTGACGTTGTCCATACCAATTCCCCACGCATCCCCGTCCGAGCCCACGGAGATATTCGAAAGGCCCGCGTTAACCGCCACGAAACGTTGGATTTGGCCGTTCCAGCGCCATACGGCACCATTTTGCTGTAGCCCCCATACGTCGTTTATCGATCCGACGGCCATATACGTGAGCCCGCCAGTGAGTCCTGCATCCGTTTCTTGGAAATTCCCACCGATCACCCTGTATGGTGTAACGCCGTCTGTACCAATTCCCCAGGCTTCGCCATCGTAGCCGACGAAAACCTTGGTAAGGGCCGCATTGACCTCGTGAAAAGCCCCTTCCGGCCCAGGCGGTCCCCAATAGAAAGCCAGTCGATCAGGAAGGCTATGAATCCCCCATACATAGGCCGCCGCTCCAACGGCGATTTTGGAGATGCCCGCATTCACCCGCTCAAAAGCGGCTCCGTCCCAGCGATATGGAGTGACGTTATCGTCGCCAATTCCCCACGTTTCGCCATCGTGACCAACCGCTATTTGTGTAAGCCCTGCGTTGACAGGCTGAAAACCGCCATTGCGCCACTGCGCGGGCCTCCCGTCGCTCATAATTCCCCATATATAGTCCGTTGATCCGACCGCTATTTCTGAGAGGTCTCCTGCGACTCGCTGAAAACCCCCATTGGCCCACGTCCAAATAGTTCCCATAGAGCAGAGAGTACCACCAAATCAAAATCCCTCAAATGCTCCCCGCCTTCAGGGCTGAGAAAACTCGCTGTACTGGCAGTCTTGAAATAGCAGGAACGCACGGCAAGGAGCCTTACGCGCGCGGCTTCCAGCTTCCGATAATCGGCGATTATGTCTACTCGGGCGTTACCCCGCCGGGCATACATTCGTTTACACACGTCGCTGGCACGTGCGCCGCTGCCTGAAGATTCACACCTCATCCCAAGGGTTGAGAAGAACGACGCCGAGACCGGCAAAGTCGCTCACGTTCCGCGTCACCATCGTGAGTCCGTGTTCGAGCGCCGTGGCGGCGATAACGCCGTCCACCACAGTCATCGCGACCCCTCGTTGTTTGGCGGCTGCGGCCAGATGACCCCAACGCTCGGCGATGGATTCGGTGACAGGGAGAATCCTACCGGCGAACCAGGAACGCACATCGATATCGAGCCAGCTTTGCAGCCCGCTACGCTTCTTGCTGGCCGGGAGTAGATCAATGCCCTTGCAGATTTCACCAATGGTCATGACGCTCAGGAAAACGCTCTCTTTCCCGGCGTTCTTGAGAAAAGCGGCCACTCGGGCATCTGGCGTTTCGCGGGTTAGTTCGGACGGGACGTTGGTGTCTACCAGGTACCCCTTCACAGGTCGATGTCCCGCCCGGTATCCCTGTCGCGTTCAAAAGTCAGATTGAGGCCGCGTAGCGGAGCGAAGAGTTCAACCATATCCTTAGCCATCGGCGCCCGATGCGCCGCCGGAAGCTGGGCCGCTTCTTCAAGCAGACTAGCGGCATAGGCTTCGACCGGCCGCCCGAGCGCGGCGGCCTGGCGCGCGAGCGCCGCTTCCACCTCGGGGGCGATGTCAAGGGTGATCGTCATGAGCGCTCCTTTCTGCCCTGCCTCCACCCTACTCTGGCGCGCGGCACGCCGTCAAGAATTGAAATCAAGCTGAAATCACAGGAGCGGGGTTGAGTTCAGAGTACGGCGTAATCGCCGGTGCAGTCTGCCGCTACCCATCCCCGCTCCTATGAGTCCCCCCTGAGAGATAACCGTCGATGGAAGCGATCGACAAGATCGGCCGACATGTAGAAATTCGTCTGACGAAGTCGCGCGAGCGCCACTTCAAAATCGAGCAGTCCGGCGCGATGCGCTTCGGCTAACACACCCAGCGTGCCGGTGACCAGCAGATGGCGGCGTTCGGCCTCGGCGCGGCCGGCCTGCTCATCGATCGGGAGACGGTCGGCATTGACGGAGAGGGCGAGCGCAATGGCTGCATGCTCGCCGGGATCCAGGAACTGGAGAGCCGGATCGAGGGGCGGGTCGGGGCGGATCTCGCACCATTCCGGCGGCCCCGCAATCCAAGCCCGGACGGCAGCGGGCGTGTTCGTCTGCGCCAGTTCCCCGGCAACCGTCTGGGGCACAAGCACACGACCGTAGAGAGGTTGCAATACGCCCACCGCTTCGATCAGAACGAGGTAATGGAGAGGACCCGCATCGGCTACAACGATCATGCGCGACGTCGTTCAGCCGTCCGGATTTCTTCTACGTGCCGGATGGTGTCGAGGTCGTGTTCAAAATCGTCGGTGGTGTAGGTCTCGACTTGATGCTCCTTCAGGAAGGCATCCAGCTCCCAGCGCGAGGGGATTCCCAGGAGGGTCCGGAGCTGATAGGCGGAGAGGCGGCGCTGGCGGTAAGCCTCGAGGCCGAAGGCTTCGAGGGCGGCGCGGGAGGGGTCCTGGCCAGCGGGCGCGAGGGAGGCGGCCAGCTCATCGGGGATATCGAGCGTGACCTGCATCGGAACCAGTCTACCACGGGCTAGTTTGGCTAAGGATTTGCTGCTGGTGATCGAGTAAGCCGCTCGTCACGGCGGGCTACGCCCACCTACCGGTGCGGCGCCTTCCGGTGCAGCAGCCCGTTCGCGAAAAACTTCTGGTGAATGTCGGGCCAGAATTCCGAACCGACGTTGGCGATCGCCCAAGCAGCCAGGCTGGTGCCCACGCGGGTCCCCATCACCGTCCCGGTGCGGCTGACGGAAGGATAGTAGAGATTCGAGGCCCCGATGCCCAGCATCATGCCGAAAACCCCGGAGGCGTTGAAGGTCTCCCGCCCGGAATCCTGCCGGGCCACCGCGATACGGCTCAACGAGTACGCGATGCGCGGCAGAATCCGCGATCGGGGGCCTTTGCGGAAATACCTGGGATCCTGATGCAGCAGGCAGGCGAGCAAGGCATCGCTAAAGAGGTTCTGGGAAGTGAAATCGCCCAGCGCCGCGCCGAATCGCTCGCCGTAAGCCGCGGCGCCTTCGCCATACTTGGGCGTCTGGTTGTCCCACTGGGAAAGCCCGGCGCTGAACGCCGCAGCCGCGATATTGAACGGATCGCGGCTCTCCTCCAGGAAAAACTGCCATTTCTGCTTCGGCGTCAGAGGCGGCGTCGCTGGGGTGGCGTTGGTAACCGTCTGATAGTTGGGGATGACGCCCAGAATGCGGTCGTGGTTCAGGCCGTCGGACGCTTCTTGCGCGCGGATGCAGACCGGCAGCAGCCCGGCGACGGCTGCGGCTATGGCGATGCGCGGGAGGAGGCTCACAAGCCGGTGAGGCGCACCATCCCGAAAGAAGGTTACAGTGGGGGGCCTGTTATGCTGCGACGGCATACAGCGAACCAATCCGGTATCACCCTGGTGATACTCCGGGATGTTCCTGAGCCGACTGGCGCGCCCTCCTGGTTTCGATGAACCGAATTAGCGTCGTCGAGGACACCGCGATGCGTCTGCCGGTACCTCGGCACGTCGCCGCGAGTCTTGGTTGCGGGACGGGAAAATTCAGCCGCAGATCGAGAAGGAAGTCCTGCTGCGGATCGCTGCTGACCCGGTGCGGCAGAAACAGAAGGTAGTCGCGAAAACGGGCGTTTTGGAGATGGCCGTTCTGTCAATGAAACTTCACGCTGAGCGCAACAGCGCGACGGGGGGGTCGCGCGCGGACGAGGGCGTCCGCCCCACTCTGGCTTCGTCGTTTATTTTAGCTACGCTAGCCGGGTTGTCATTTTAATGGCGTATGGCCGCCAAAGACTTGCCACCGGACGGCGCCCGCAGCCTCGTCGCGCTGCCGCCAAGCCCAGAATTCTCAATGGAATCCTCCGATCGGCCTGTTGGCCCATAAGATGCTCCTGGCTGGATCTGATGGCGACAGGCGAGCCGGCCCCGTTATAGGCCATCGCCATAGAAGGAGTGCCACATTCGCATGTCGGAAACGTGCCTGAAGATTCTGCTGATCGAGAGCGATCCGGCGGAGGCCGCCCGGATCCGGACCATGTTGTCGCAGGCGGAAGGTCTCTCATTCGATCTCGACTGGGTCGCGGCTTTATTGCCCGGGCTGGACCGGCTGGCCAAAGGCGACGTCGACATCATGCTGCTCGACTCGAGTCTGCCCGACAGCCACGGCCTGGATGCCGTCGAAGCCTTAAGGATGCATGCGCCAGCCGTGCCGATTGTCATCTTGAGCGGCCTGGACAGCGAAGCGTTCGCTCTCCGCGCCGTGCAAATCGGAGCGCAGGATTATCTGCTCAAAAGGAACATGGAGCCCGATCTGCTCTGCCGCAGCCTGCGGTACGCGATCGTGCGGCAAAAGAGCCAGGCCGATTGCTCCAGGACCGAATCGCAGGCTGCGCCCGTCCGCGTGATCGGATGCATCGGCGCCAAGGGCGGCGTCGGCACCACCACGGTCGCCTGCCACTCCGCCCTGGAACTGAAGCGCCAAACCGGCCAGCGCATTCTGCTGGCGGACCTGAACATGAGCGGTGGTTCCGTCGGTTTCCTGACAAAAGCGAAGTCCACGTATACCATCCTCGACGCGGCCAACGATCTCCTGCGATTGGACGGCAGTTTCTGGGAAAAGGTGGTTTCGAACGGACCTGAGGATCTGGAGGTGCTTCCCTTGACGGCGCCCATCTGTTCGGATGAACAGATACAGCCGGACCGCATCCGCTACGTGCTGAGTTTCCTGCGCTCGCTTTACCCGTGGATGGTGCTGGACCTGGGCCGGCTCGGACCGTTTCCCGCAAGTCTCCTCTCGGATTTGACGGATTTGCTGCTGGTCACCACGTTCGACCTGCCCAGCGTCAGCGAAACCCGCCGCGTGGTCCAGCGTTTGGCGGAGTTGGGATTTGAATCCAGACGGGTCACCCTGATTGTGAACAGGGTCCCCAAAATGGATTGTGTGGCCGCCCGGGAAGTGTCCAAAGTACTGGGGATTCCGGCCTCCATCATATTGCCGGAAAGCTCCACAGAACTGCTTGACGGCAAGAGCGGCGTGCGGTCGCATGTGGCACGCCTGGCCGCCAACCTGGCGGGCTTGGCGGAGAAGCCGCCGGCATGGAGACGATTCGGACTCCTCGCGGGACTTTCCGGCAAGAACCGCCAACTGAAAATCGCGTGAGTCAAGGCCCAAGCCTCCCGGCGGGCGTGTTAGCCTGACGATGTGAACGTTGGCATTACCTGCTATCCGACCTATGGCGGCAGCGGCATCGTGGCCACCGAACTGGGCCTGGAACTGGCCAACCGCGGCCACGAAGTCCATTTCATCACCTACGCCAATCCTATTCGCCTGGACCCCGGCATTCCGCGCATTCATTACCACGAGGTGGAGGTCTCCAACTACCCGCTGTTTCAATATCCGCCGTATTGCCTGGCCCTGGCCTCGCGCATGGCGGAGGTGGCCGAGTCGTACCACCTGGACCTGCTCCACGTGCATTACGCCATCCCGCATTCCATCTCCGCGATGCTCGCCAAAGATATGCTGGCGCCAGTGCGCCGGCTGCCTTTCATCACCACCCTGCACGGAACGGACATCACGCTGGTGGGTACCGACCGGTCGTATTTTCCCATCACCAAATTCTCCATCGAGCAGTCCGACGGCATCACCTCGATCAGCGAGTACCTGCGGGGCCAGACCGTGGATGTGTTTGGTGTGCGCAACGAGATCCGGGTGATCAAGAATTTCGTCAATTGCGAAGTATATAAACCGGACCGCCAAAAGACGCAGGCAAAATCCTATGCGCCGGACGGCGAAAAGCTGCTGATCCATTTGTCGAATTTCCGCCCGGTGAAGCGCGTGCTGGATTGTGTGCGCATTCTGGCGGAAGTCCTGCGGCACACGCCTGCGCACCTGCTGATGGTGGGCGACGGGCCGGAGCGCAGT
The DNA here is from genome assembly GCA_049514955.1 of Bryobacteraceae bacterium. Lineage (GTDB taxonomy): Bacteria > Acidobacteriota > Terriglobia > Bryobacterales > Bryobacteraceae > Bog-159. Next base: position 20,492 of record JBEKUO010000114.1, read on the forward strand.
CCGGCGGAACACCTGGCGCGCGAGCTGGGTGTGGACCGGCACGTTTCGTTTCTGGGAAAGCAAAACCATGTCGAGCGCATCGTTCCGCAGGCGCATGTGCTGCTGATGCCGAGCGAACTGGAATCGTTCGGGCTGGCGGCGCTGGAGGCCATGGCTTGCGGCGTGCCCGCCGTCGCCACCCGCGTGGGCGGCGTGCCCGAGTTGATCACCGACGGCGTGGACGGCTACCTGGAAGCGGTGGGCGACATCCCCGCGCAAGCCGCGCGCGTGGTGGCGCTGTTGACCGACAGCGCATTACACGAAAGACTATCGGGCGCGGCGCGCTGGACGGCCTTGGAGCGCTTTTGCACGGAGAAAATCATTCCGCTGTACGAGCAGTATTACGAAGAAGTGTGCAACCGAACTGGGATGCCGCTGGCAGCGCGGTGACCGCCGTGGCGCACGTTCCAGCGCGGGGTGCGCTCTGGGCCGGGCGAACTTCAGTTCGCCGCTGAGTTTCGACATTTCGCAAGCCGTCGTGACGCAAGCTTCAGCTTGCTGCGGAGAACTTTACTTCGCCGAACGACTAAGTACACGCGTTCGGAGTTGCCTCATATGTTGGGAAGACCACTCCGTGACGGTCATGGCTCCGATCGGAGCCGCGCGCGTCAGCGAGCGGTCCTCCAATATGCAACTGTAATTCCGAAGGTGTGCACTAAGCTAAACTAGCCTGCCCGGCAGCGCGCGCCTCTGCCACAGCTTCTCCCAGGAACGCACTCGCCTCTGCCAGCGATCGCCGTCCTTCGGGCACGACCTGATGGAACAACTGCCATACGTGCGGAACCACCGGCCATACAGTCAACGCGACCGGCACTCCGGCGGCGCGGGCCCGCTCGGCCAATTGCGTCGAGTCGTCCAGCAGGGTCTCGCTGCTGCCCACATGGATCAGCAGCGGCGGCAGGCCGCGCAGGTCCGCGTAAAGCGGAGAGGCTAGCGGGTCGCGCGGATCGCCACCCGCCATGTAGAACTCCGCCGCCCGCGATAAGCCCGTCCCGTAGAACATCGCACAACGCTGGTCGTTGCTCCGGCGCGAATCCCCGCTTCCTACCAGGTCCGTCAGCGGTGAGAACAGCGCCGCCGCGACTGGGAGCGCATCGCCTTCGTCACGCAGCTTCAGCATGGTGGCCAGCGCCAGTCCGCCGCCGGCCGAATCGCCGCCGATAACCATCGGAGTGGCTGCGCCGGCATCCGCGCGAACCGCCCGCCAGGCCGCCACCGCGTCGATCACTGCCGCGGGAAACGGATGCTCCGGCGCCAATCGGTAGTTCGGGGCGAAGACTTTGAATCCCTGCCGCGCAAAGAATGTCGTATAGGGACGGTGCGTACGCGCCGAGCAGGCGAAATAGCCGCCGCCGTGCAGATACATCAGAACACCCCCGTTCGATTCCGGTCCGGATTCGACCCATTCGCCGGGGACGCCTCCCACCGTCGCGGGCGTGATACGAACGGCAGAAAGAGTTTTCACCGTCCGGCGGCGTGGAAGTGGCGGACCATTCAAGATCGCGCGAGCGTGAAGGGCGTCCTTTGCGCGCGCCAGCTTGGGCTTGAAAGTATGGCGCAACACGAAACTGACCGTATGAGCTTGCCAACTTGCCATGGTTGCCGATTCTACCGCAGAAACGAGCGGCCGGGCGTGTGGCCTTACTTCAACGCTTGCTCCAAATCGCCGATCAGGTCTTCAGTATTCTCCAGCCCGACCGACATGCGCAGCAAGTTCTGCGGCGTGCGCGTGCTTGGCCCTTCTATCGATGCGCGATGCTCGATCAAGCTGTGCGTACCGCCCAGGCTGGTTGCACGCGTGAAGACCCGGACGCGCGCGGCGATCTGCATCGCCCGTTCGCGCCCACCCAACACCTGCATGGAGAGCATCCCGCCGAATCCGGCCATCTGCCGTGCGGCAACCTGATGGCCCGGATGGCCGGCCAGCCCTGGATAATGTACGGCCTCTATCGCCGGGTGCGATTTCAGGAAAGCGGCGATCCGGCCCGCGCTCTC
>JBEKUO010000115.1:0-13434 GCA_049514955.1 Bryobacteraceae bacterium
CATCGAAAAAGCCGCAGCAATCCGTTTTCGGTTCGCCCCACGCAGGTCCGCTCACTTGTAAACGTCGCGCTTCAAGTCGTCGGGCAGGTCGCTCAATCGTCCAAGCATCTGGTAAACCTTGACCACCGCGTTGTCCACCATGCGTTCACCGGTGCCCGGTTCCACCCAGGTGCTGGCGCTGGCCGCGCCGTAGCCGCCGCGGGATGCCGCCGCGATCGTCGGAAAGTAGCCGTTGTACCCGTTGGTGTAGCCCAGCAGCAGCGCGTGTGGCGCTGGGCAGCGGTCGCGCCAGTTCATCTGGAAATCCACGAACGGCTCACCGGGCATGGACATAAGCGCGATTTCTTTATCGATCAGCACGGTGGTGACAGGCAACTGGATTTCCGGCACGATGCGCGCGCCATAAACTTCCATCCCCTGCGGACCGAGGAACTTCAACAACGCGGCGCGGAACTTCTCCACGTCCCACCGCAGACGAACCGTCAAGGTCGATTCAGCGAAGTCGATGCTGGGGGCATCCGGGGTGCGGCTTTGGATCTCCTTGGCGACCCGCGCGGCCTCTTCACCAAGGCGCTGCCCGGTCCAATCGCGCATGCCGGCGGCGTCCTGTTCCAGGGGGGTAACCGCGTAATAGGGATTGATATCTCCGGGCGCACCCTGCAGAAAGAAGCTCATCGCGCGTCCGCCGAGCGCCTGCTCGACCACGCGATTCATGACGGCTGGAAAATCCGCGGAATAGCGCAGGTTGTCGGCGCCGAAGACCACGGGGTGACAGGCGTAGTTCACCAGAACGGCGAGCGGCGTTCCGTCGGCCTTATCGATCCGCAGCACCGTGACCGTAGGGTCCACAGGCGCGGTTGGTATGCGCGTCAGATTGCGTTCAAACCAGCTCACCGTGCCATCGGGGTTGACGCGCAGGCGGTTGTGTCCGATATAGGCGACGCCGGTTCCAACGCCGATGCGCGCCGGCTGCAATGCGGCCGTTGCATCCGCGATAGCGTGCTCGATCCTTTCCAGGGCGGCTTGCTCCCAAGCCGGCGGCGCGTCCCGGTATTCGTCGCGAATCACCGGCGCGCTGTGGGTATGCGAGGCGGCCACCAGAAGGCACGCGATGCCGCTGGAGCGCTTGGCCGTGTCGCGCAGGCGCGCGAGCGAACCCGGTCCGAAGCTGCGGCCCAGATCAAGCGTGACCAGCGCCAAGCGCGTGGGGGCGGTCTCAGGGCCCGCTTCCAGCACGAGCACGCGCGCGTACAGCGGATCGAGCGTGCCGGTAGCGGGCTGATGCCGGTCTTCGAAGCCCCACATCTGTTCTCCGGCGGGAGGCGTGATATCCACCTTGGCCACGCCGGCTCGCAGCACGGCGCCCGGTGCCACACGGGGGGCGAGCAGAAACGTGATTGCCAGGATGACGGTGAGGAGACGCATGGAACTGAGTCTAACTCAATCCAGGCTCGGTCACTTGTGCGAACGACTATTAATATCTCAGCGCGACCGTGGGATCCACGCGCAACGCGCGATGTGCCGGAATGTAGGCGGCTGCTCGTTTTCTCCACTGAAAACCAGGGGGCCATTCGCCTAGAGGGGCGCCGTCCTGACGGGAGTGTTACGGAGCGGTTAGGCTTTCAGGTATAGGAGTCGGACGAAACCTTCCTGCGAGAAGTGCCGGTCATTCGTAAGGATCTCCTGAATGTCTTTTTGACGCAATCGACGAGGCTGTATTGCTTGTCGGGCCGCCTCTCATACAGCGCCAAGCCAGCGAGGAACGATTCGTGCGACGGTGAAACCACCTCGATATTGGGATCGTTTAGAATCTCGCGCACCAACCGGCAAGCCAATCGCCTGGTGCGATCGCCGTGAGCGGACACAGCGGTAAGAAATTCAGCCAGCACCTCTTCGGTTGTGATCAGCAACGCTACCGAAACATCAGCCAAACGAGCCGTATCGGCCCATGCATCGCCCGGCAGAAAAACTGCGAGCCAGTAAAGCGTGTCGTCAAAGACCCGCCTCACCGTTTTGGTGTTCCGTAAACGTAGTGGTCGATTTGGCTGGAAAGATCCTTCGGAAACTGCTGCAACTCCCGATCGGGTATCATCCGACCCAGGCGCTGCGCGATTGGCGCGATGCGTGGCATTTTTCGAGACGCCCCGCCCCGCTTCCGGTCGGACGACGCGGCGGTCTTTGTCTTTCCAGGGGGGCGTGCCATGACAATCTCAGAATACCAGGGTGGCGGTTGATTGTGCTCCGAATCGGTCCGGCAGCCGGCGGAGGAAAGGCATTTACTCCAGTGGCCGAAAGTTGTGGCGGCCGGAGTGCTCTTCGATATCCGCCAGCGGGTTCATACCGAGGCCGGCTTGGTGGACGTGGCGGACCGATGGTGGACGGAAACGGCACTTGTGCGAACAACTATTCATATCTCAGCGCGATCGTGGGATCCACGCGCATCGCGCGACGGGCCGGAATGTAGGCCGCTGTCAGGGCAACCAGGATCAACAGGCACGCCACGGCGAAGAAGGTAAGTGGGTCATACGCGCTCACACCGAAAAGCAGCTTGGCCATGAGCCGGGTGAGGGCGAGAGAAGCAACGACGCCCACCGCGACTCCGATGAGGGCCATCTTGGCGCCGTTGCCGAGAATCAGGCGCAGCACGTCATTCCGCTGCGCGCCGAGGGCCATGCGCACGCCGATCTCATGTGTGCGCTGCCCGGCGAGATAGGAAATCACGCCGTAGATGCCGATGCAGGAGAGCACCAGTGCGAGGGCGGCGAAGGCACCCAGCAGGATCATGGAAAATCGCCGCGCGGCCAGGGAATTGGAAACGATCTTGTCCATGGTTTCGATTCCGTAGACCACGATTTCGCCGTTGACTTTCGCGAGCGCCTGGCGGATGGCGCCCATCTCGGTCTCGGGCGATCCATGCGTGCGCACCACGAACACGCCGCCGCGCGCGAGGAGCGGCATGAACTGGTCGGGAACCTGCGATATGGCCATATAGAACTGCGCCTGGACAGGCGAGTGGGCATCTTCAGCCAGGCCCCATTGCTTGACGTGTCCGGCGACTCCCACAATTTCGGCGGCGTGGTCAAAGATGGCAAGGTTCACGCGCCGGCCGATAGGATTTTGCCCGGGGAAGTACAGCTTGGCGAATTGTTCGTCGATGACGATGACGAAGGGGGAATGCTCATCGTCGGCACGCGCCAGGAATCGGCCGCGCTGCAGCGGAATTCCCATAGCCTTGAGATAATCCGGCTCGATGACATAAAACAGCGAAGTTTTCATCTCCGACTCGGTGGCGGGCTTGGGTTGGCCGTCAATCCAAAACGGCAGCTCGGAATCGCCGGACATGGGCATGGCGCCGGTGTTTAGGGAGGCCGCCTCCACTCCGGGAACGACGGAGACCGCATCCTGGATCTGGCGAATGGAGGCGCGAATGGCGTCGGGCGCATGTCCGAGGGTGGCGGGATAGGAAACTTGGAAGGTGATGACGTGTTGCGAATTGAAGCCGGGGTTGACGCTCCAGAGGTTGGCAAGGCTGCGGATCATCAGGCCGGCGCCGGCGAGCAACACGAGCGCCATGGCCATTTCGACGACGATAAAGAGGCCTTGCAACCGGTTGCGCGCGCCGCTGGACCCGCGGCCGCCTTCTCGCAGGGTGGCCTGGAGGTCCGCGCTGGACGTTTTGAGGGCGGGCGCCAGTCCAAAGAAAACTCCGGCGAGCACGGACGCGGCCAGGGCGAAGAGCAGGACGCGGGCATCGACATGCACGGACTGCGCGCGGGGCAAGGCCTCCGGCATGATCCGAATGGCGGCCTGAGTTCCCCATGCGGCCAGCAACAGCCCGAGGCCGCCCCCGGCGCAAGACAGCACGAGGCTCTCGGTGAGAAGCTGGCGTATCACTCGTCCCCGGCGTGCGCCGAGCGCGGCGCGGATGGCGAATTCACGAATGCGCCCAGTCGAGCGAGCCAGGAGCAAATTCGCGACATTCACGCAGGCGATCAAAAGAACGAATCCGACGGCGGCTAGCAGCACGAGGAGAAACGGCCGGATGTCGCCGACCACGTCTTGTTTGAGGGACCGGAGCGCGATTCCGCTATCCTTGTCGGCATCGGGATAGATGGCGGCGAGACCCGCGGCGACGGAGTCCATATCGGCCTGGGCCTGCTGGAGGGTAACTCCGGGCTTGAGGCGGCCCACGGCGTCGGCGCCCATGCTGACGTGCCGATCGCGAAAGGTCGGATCGTTCCACTGGCCGATGGGGACATAGACGTCGCTGTTCTGGAAATTGCCGCTTTCATAGCGGAAATCGGCGGGAATCACGCCAACCACGGTGTAGCCGACGCCGTTTAGGACCAGCGTCTTTCCGATGGCGTCGGGCGACGAGCCGAATTTGCGTTTCCAGAATCCGCCGCCGATGAGGGCCACGGGCTGAGCGCCGACGCGGTCTTCCTCGGGACGCAGGAGGCGGCCGGCGACGGGGTTGACGCCGAGCACGGGGAAGAAATCCGCGGAGACCATTTCGGAGGGTACGCGTTCGGGCTGGCCGATGCCGGTGAGGTTGAGATTTTCCTCGCGAAAGGCGGCGATGGAGGAGAAGGAGCGCTGGTTGCGCACCCAGTCGAGGAAATTCGGATAGGAGATGGAACCCTGCGCGAACTGTGGCGTTTTTGAATAGATGGCAACCAGGCGGTCAGGTTGCCGGTAGGGGAGGGGATTGAGCAGCACGCCATTCACCACGGAAAACAGCGCAGTATTGGCGCCGATGCCGAGCGCCAGCGTGAGAATCGCAATGGCTGCGAAGCCGGGTGATTTCGCGACCATGCGAATCCCGTAGCGAATGTCTTGCAGCAAGGTATTCATCTTGTCTCCAGAGACGATCCCCTAGCCGTCTCACAAATTTGATACGGCGTTACTGTTGGTATTGTTCCTAAAATCAATTCGTTGCACAGGATGTAGATAATCCCGGCATAGCGTGGGCCGTTCCCGTCGCGGGTCGGTGTGGCGTGGATCGGCCGGGATCTGGAAACAACTCGTGCGGCGGCGGCGTCTACGGCTTAAATGCGATCGACTGCCTGTGCCTGCATGTGGACCCGGAGGAATGCGGCCTGATCGAACGCATTCAAGGAGATGCGGCGTTTGCGTACATTCCGATGGAAGGGCGGGCCGATCGCGCTGGCGTTCGTGGCGCTCGGTTATGCCCAGGTCCCATTCCCGGCCGACGTGCAACTCACGGTGCACGGACCGGACGGACACCCCGTCGCCGACTCGGCCATCGTGGTAACGAATGCCGACCGCAATCCTTTTCATCCCGATGTGCCGGTGACAACCACGACCGACGCGCGCGGTATCGCGCGATTCCAGGTTCGCGCCGGCGTTTCGCGGTTGTCGGTAGCGGCGCCCCACATCGGCTATGGAACCGTGGGTCTGACGGAGTTCGTCGCAGGTAAGACCGTCTCGCCGTATTTGCCTCCGCTCGTGGCTTATGGGAGCCTCGACGGCACGATCCCGCCAGAAGCCCGCAAGCCGGACGTCAAAGTTACGGCAGGCGACTATTTCGGCAACCGTCATCTTGTCACGACGCCCGACTCCGCTGGCCATTTTCACATTGTCGACGTGCCTTGCGCCCGATGGCACGTCTGGTCTGGAGCCGGAAAGGATCATGATTTTCAAACCGCCGGTCCCATCACCCTTCTTCCCGGCCGGGCAATCCGCAACATTACGCTCGCGCCCGTACCGCGCAGGCCGCTACCGCCTTTGCCACCTGAGATCCTCGGTCATGCGGCCGGCTCGGGGAAGCCGACCGTTTGGGCGCGCGGCACTGTCCGGGACGATCGAGGCCGTCCGATTCCCAACGCCACGGTATTCGCTCTAGCCACATACTTCGGTGGCCGGCGGATGAACGAGGCTCAGTCCAAAACCACCACCGGCACGAAGGGCGATTACGTTCTCGAAGGTGAGGGAGATCTGCCGTCATTTAGCGCCACCGTTCTGGCGACTGCGCCGGGCTGGCCACCCGCCTGGGCGTGGATCTCCTCTCCCATGCTAAGGGAACGCTCGGATACGGGCCCTCGGACGGAGGATCTGGTTCTGACAACTCATGGCTGCATGCTCGATGTAACGGTCCTGAGGGGCGGAAAGCCGGCGGCTGGCGTAGCGGTCGGCGCTTATCGGGACTACGCGAATCTTCGCGCGCAATGGGCGCTTCCCTTGGGCAATCCAGACGACCGCGCAGCCATGGAAGACGCGGCCTACCCGATCGCCACTACAGGCCCGGACGGTGTCGCGAGATTCGACCGGCTCCTTCCGGGCAGCTACCGGCTGATTGCCAGCGCCGCGGGAACCGGCTCGGTTCGCGGCCTGGCGCAGGGATCCCCCATCGTGACGGAGGCGCAGCCGTACGGCATCGGCGATGGCATCCCCGTTCGCACGGGTCAAACCAACACATTCCAAATGGCGATTGAGCGCCGCGTGCAGCAATCCACTTTCCGCATTCTGCGGTCCGATGGCACGCCGCTGACTGGAAACACCAACTTCAGCTATGGGAACTGGAGCACGAGCATCGATCTCGACCAGTCCGGCATGGGCAAGTTCGAGTTCGCGTCGGCGGGGCTTTGGCGGATCGAATTCCCTTTCCCGGGGTCGCCCTTGAACTCGTTCCCCACGCGCGAGCCGTATTTCCTGGCAGCCGGCACGCTGGCTGCGTCGAACAACCTGGACGCAGAATTTACCCCCACTTTCACTGCCCGCCGGATCGAGCCTGCCGCCGCCCGCATACAGGTTGAGGACGCCGCCGGCAAACCGCTGCGCGCCGCCGTGCAGATCGAACGCATAACATTCGATCCCGAGGCGTCCGGCGAAACAGACGAAAGCGGCTCCATTCGCTTCACCGGATTATTCACGGTAAATGACGATGTTGTCCGGGCTTTTGCGGAGGGATTCGAGCCGGTCGATCTCGGGGATGGAGAATCGCCGCTGCCCGCACCTGAACAACTTCGGAATCGCGTGGAAATCCTGGCCCAGCCGCTGGCCACGGAACGCAACACTGAAGCCCGGATTATCCTGCGTGCGGAGCCGGTCGGATACGCGTATGGCTCCGTGCGCATTCCCGCCGGCGAGGATGCCGAAAGTGTTCATCTTTATCTCGACGACGCGAGCGTGGCGGCTGGCGCTTGGGTTCACCTCCGCCCTTCGACCGGCGAATTCGCCGCGGGTCCCTTCCGGTCGGGCACGATTCGACTGCGGCTCGCGGCTGGCGAAGGTGGCGTGGAGATACCAATCTCCGTTACGATCCGCGCGGGCGAGGCGACCCACCTGGAGATGGGTGCTCCGGCCGCGTCGCCTGGGTCCGCTGGGCCTTCCGAACAAGTGTTCCTCGGCATGGGAGGGATCTCCGCTCACGAGATGGGCGCGGATTCATTTGTGGGCCGGGTATTCCTGTCCGATGGAGTCACGCCGGCCGCGGGCGCGCTCGCTCTCTTCTTCAAACCAGGACGTCCGCAAGCTATCATCAGCGCTATTGCTGACGCGCTCGGCAATCTGCAGGCGCATGGAACCGCACAAATGCTTGCCAGCGTGCCTGCGGGAACTGAGCAAGGGCCGGCATCGCCCGTGGTGGTCGCTTTTCTCCCCGGCGCCTGCGGGGCCACCATACAGCCAATGCCGCAGCCGGCGCCCGAAACCGGCGAACCTGCGCGCCTCGTGCTTCCGGCGCCTGTCACGCTGCGCGGCCGGGTTGCGACTGCCACGCGCGCGGGAACGATTCGCGTGCTGGCTGCCTATCGGGATCGGGGATTCCTGAATGCGGCTCTCAGCGTCCAGGCCACGGCGGATGCCGCAGGCAACTTCACCTTAGCGGGACTCACTCCGGGAACGTACCAACTCCAGGCAGCGTTGGACGAGATCTGGCTCTCGCCATCGGTGACCGTTCGCGTGGTAGACCGAGAACCGGCGCCGGTCAACCTGGCCATCGCCGCGCCCGGCGCGCCGCTCGTTGTTCATCTGAAAGATCGCTCCGGCAAACCAGTCATCGGGGGAGCGATCGCGGTTGACCGGCCCGCAGGCCCGCTGGCGGAAGCTCTTTGGCCCCGAGTCTGGATCGCGGACGGAGCAGGGATCGTCTTTATCCCGACCCTCGAGGCTGGCCTGCACACGCTCCGCAGCCCGAATTCAGAAAGGCCGATACGGGTGCAGGTTCCCGTGCTTCCGGCGTCATCGGTGGACGTGCGGATGACGATCGACGAGCCTGCGCATCCGTCCGCGCACTGACCACTGTTCTGTCTCGCCTAACTCTTTACAATCTCGACTGAGCCGAAGTGCGGCGGACGCCTCGTCCGCGCGCGACTCCGGCCGCGCCCTTGCACTCACTGTAAATTCTTACGTCTCACAGGCACTAGAGGCTAGCCAGAAGCACTACCAGGTCATTCCAACGGCGGCAGTTCCTCTCCCGGCACCAACACGCTGATCGACCGGGCCTGCCAGGGAACGCGGCTGATGAGGCCGCAAGCTTCCAGCCTCAGAATCATCTGGTGCACGGTCGGAGGCGTCACCCGAAAGTATCGCTGGATCTCCCACTCCGACGGCGCCTGCCGGTGCAGCTTGGTGTATGAAGCAATGAAAGCGAGATACTGTCCTTGCTTGTAGGTGTACTTTGCGGGCAAAGGGGTGCTCCGATCTAAGATTAAAGCATGGCGGACGATTTTGGGGAGTTCGGCGAACCGGTGCCCATCCCCATAACAGATATCTTCGATCTGCACAGTGTGCCGCCGCGCGATGTGCAAGGGGTGGTGGAAGCCTATCTGGAAGAGGCGCGGAAGATGGGCATCCGGGCCGTCCGCATCATCCACGGACGGGGCATCGGAGTGCAGCGCGAAGTCGTGCGCGCGGTTCTGGCCCGCACAGATTTCGTGATCTCCTACGGCGACGCGCCGCCAGAAGCGGGCGGTTGGGGCGCGACGATCGCCACGCTGCGGTTATGACGGCTGCCGCCCACGCACGCGATGGCCACTGCCAACGAACCCGCGCAGCGTTCCCCTAAGCGTGCGCGTTTTTTCGACCTGTGGCTTAGGCCCGGATGGTCTTCGGCAATGCCGGACAGGACAACGGCGCGCGGTCGGGAACGTCTTGGCCATCCGGATATGCGTGAGCTTGCGTGCATGCCGCAGCTCGCGCAAACTCATCTCCTCGGCGATCAACTGAGCGGCGCGTGCCTCGATCTTCTTGCGTTGGGGTGGGCGCAACTTCCTGATTATGTGATCCACGTTCGTGGCCATGATTATCTCTTGCGCATGGCCATGTTGATGCGCCCTAAACCGCGGCGCGCTTCGCCAGGTTCGCCAGCTTGTTCAACCCATCGATGTAAGCCTTCGCGCTGGCTTCAATCACGTCCGTGGAAGCGCCCCTCCCAACCACCTTCAGGCCGGCCTCTTCGAGCTGCGCGGTAACTTCGCCTAGCGCCTCCGTCCCGCTGGTCACAGACCGAATCTCATACCGCACCAGCCTGGCCGCGCTCTTCGTCACCGCGGATATGGCTTTGCACGCGGCGTCCACGGGGCCGTCGCCAATCGCGGCGCCTTCCCGCATCTCGCCGCCTATGCGCAGCCTGACGGTGGCCGTCGGTATGGCCGAGGTGCCGCTGTAAAAATGCAGATACTCAAGCTGGTATGTTTCCGGACCGGGATGGATCTCATCGTGCAGGATGGCGATCAGATCCTCGTCGAACACTTCCTGTTTCTTGTCCGCCACGGTCAGGAATCTCTGGTAGGCCTGGTTGAGTTCCTCCTGCGAAAGCGCGTATCCGAGTTTCTTCAGCCGGTCGCGCAATCCGTGGCGGCCGGTGCGCGCCGTCAGGACCACACGGCTTTCCGTGATCCCCACATCTTCCGGACGCATGATCTCATAGGTCTCGCGCTCCTTCAGAAATCCATCCACGTGGATTCCCGAGCTATGCGAGAAGGCATTGCCGCCCACCACCGCTTTGTTGGCTGGAACCGGCATGCCGAGCATGTCCCCAACCAGCCGGCTGGTCCTGTAAAGCTCCCGCGCATCGATATCGGTATCGACGCCGAAGTAGTCGCGGCGCGTGCGTATGGCCATCACCACTTCTTCCAGCGCCGCGTTGCCGGCCCTTTCGCCGATGCCATTGATGGTGCCTTCCACCTGGCGGGCGCCGTTCAGGACGCCACAGAGAGTATTGGCTACCGCGAGGCCGAGGTCGTCGTGGCAGTGCACGCTGATGGTCGCCCGCGCGATGTTGGGCACGCTTTGGCGCACGGAGCGGATCAGGGCGCCGTATTGCTCCGGCACGGTGTAGCCGGTCGTGTCGGGAATATTGACCACGGTGGCGCCGGCTTCGATGGCCGCCTGCAGCATTTCGAAAAGATAGCTCAGATCGGCGCGGCCGGCGTCCTCGGCGTAGAACTCCACATCGTCCACGTAGCTCCTGGCCAGCTTGACTGCTTCCACGGCCATGGCGAGCATTGTGACCTTCTTCTCCGCCAGGTTTTTCCCATACCGTTCGTCCTGGAACTTACCCATGATATGGATATCCGAGACGCCGATCCCAGTGTGGATACGCGGCCGCCTCGCCTTGGCCAAGGCTTTCCCGCAAGCCTGTATGTCGCTGGGCACGGCGCGCGACAAGGCGCAGATGACCGGACCTTCGATCTCCTGAGCCAGCAGTTGAACGGCTTCGAAATCTTCCGGCGACGACGCGGGATAGCCGGCTTCGATGATGTTCACGTTCAACCGGGCCAACTGTCTGGCGATCATGAGCTTCTCGCGGCTGCCCAAGCGGGTGCCAGCGGCCTGCTCACCATCCCGCAGCGTGGTATCGAACACAGCTACTTTCTCGGACATGGCTGTAGCCATCCAATATAGCGCTGCGCATGGGGGCCGTCGAGCGTGCTTCAAGCGAGCACGGGCGGGCAAGGTCGGCGTTCGCTAATTTCCGGAGAGCCGGCCGGTCTTCAAAACAACCGCCAGCAGACCAACTGCCAGCAATCCGATCGTGGCGGGTTCCGGAACGCCGGAAGACGGAGTTCCGCCCGACATGGTTACCGTGCCGGTCACTCCCAATGTCGCGAGTACCTCGTCTGTTACGCCGGGGATAGTATAAGACAGGCTGCTGTCGGGCTGACTTACGTAAGCCCAGAAATCCTGGAGTCCGGTTCCATGCAATGTGCCCGCTGGCAGATACAACGTCGCCGTCACGTCCGGGTTGAAGTCGAACTCCGTCGCCCCGAAACCGATCTCCAGGATGTCCGGCCCAGATGCCGGATCCGTCAGCGTCAGCGTGGCGTTGTATCCAGTCAGGACAAGGTTAGCTAAGCCCAAGGCAATCTGGAGGTCCCCGGGCACGCTATATGTGGCCGAATCGGCAGTCGTATAGATCGGGGACAAACCTTGGTCGATCACGCCGGTGAGGGAGAAATTGATTCCGCTCAGGCCCAATCGGTCCGAGCCGAACAGCGCGGGTCCCAATGTGCCGCTGATATCGAGAGAAAGCGAACTGGCCTGAACCGGTATCGCCAGGACTGCCAATAGAAGAAAGAGAGTTAAGACTACCGGCTCGGAACTTCTCAGCTTCATTTACAAATGCTCCATTTCGATCGCTCAAGCGCGTCTTCAATTACTTCTCGGTAAACAGCCTGAGATCATGTTGGCTTGAGTGCGGGCGATTGTCAACGAAGCCCGTACTAAGGTTCGCGGCCTTCGGCAAACCGTACCTGCTGCCGATGGGTACCGTACTAAGGCAGAGTCGTAGCTTGCTCGGCTACTGTACTGTTAGAGATTCCGTGGTTGAAGTAGCGCCGCCCATGATGGACGTGATGGTTTGCTGTCGGGCCCGAAGGGTCGCGGTAGGGATGCCGGTTACCCGGCACGCCCCGCACAGATCCGTGCTGGCGCTCCTAACGCACACGGTTCTTACCTGGATGTGTTGCCACGCACAGTGATCCTCAGGATACGGATCGGCTGGACGTACACGTCCAGCCGCTGGTCCCGCTCTCCCGGCTCGGTGTCCGGCACGGGTTAGGCTCTTCCGCGTTCTCCTTGGTCAGCGGCCTTCCCTCCACGATCTCCTTCGGCCCTCCCCTGCCTGCGTTCGACCGCTTCGTGGGTGTCGGGTCGGAGGTGGCGCGCTGGCGCGCTGGCCACCGTCCGCCGCTCAAACTGTACGTGCAGTTTTCCCGCATACAGCTTTCACGAAGACTCACGCTTCCGGGATGCAATCGAAGGGATCAACTGAATCAAGTTCACCAGCCCGTACTCGCCGTACAGCTTGGTTTCCGGCAACTGTCGCCAGCCGCCGTTCCGCCACCGCTTGAATCGCTGCGACCGAATGCGCCGCACGATCCAGCCGTCGAGCCGGTGGAAGAGTTTTCGGACGTGGGCTCGCTTGTAGTGATGTCCCCAGCCCCGCAACACCGGATTCAGTTCCTCAATCAACTCCTTGGTCTTGAGCGGCACGCGTCGCCTGGTAAGCGCGCGCACCTGATCCATGAAACGGCGGACCGATTTCTCCCGAGGGATCGCGTGCAGCGCCCCCGATTGAGCACCACTGCGGATGCAACTGCACTCCCAACTCGTTCAGAATCCGAAGCGCCGCGGCCGCTGCCGCCCGCGCCTCTGCCCCCGACTTGCAGGTGACTACCCAGTCGTCGGCATACCTCGTGAGCTAATATCCCTTGCGCCTCATCTCCTGATCGAACGGCGTCAGAAGTATGTTACTGAGCAAGGGTGAAACCACCCCGCCTTGCGGAGTCCCGCGCGCCGTGGGAAACAGCCGCCCTTTGCCATAACTCCCCGCCTTGAGCATCGCCTCTATCAGGCACAGCACTCGGCCGTCAGCTATTCTCTGGGCCACCAGCGTTAGCAGTTTCGCATGTTCCACCGACCCGAAAAAGTCCTTGAGGTCTGCGTCCACGATCCACTCCCGTCCGCTCTGAATCTCTTTCCACACCTTGCGCATGGCATCCTTCGTCGATCGCCCTCGCCGATATCCGAAGTTGGCTTCATCCAATACCGGCTCGAAGATCGGTTCCAACCGATTGAGCAACGCTTGCTGGCACACCCGGTCATAAATCGTCGGGATTCCCAACGTGCGAAACTCCCCCGGCTTTCCCGCCTTCGGGATCTGGACCTGCCGCACCGGTTGAGGCCGGTAGACATCCTCTTTCAGTTCGCTCTGCAGCCGATCCAACTGCTGGTCGAGTTGCGCGGCGAATCCTTCCAGACTCTGCCCGTCCACGCCTCCACTGCCCCGGTTGGCCTTTACCATCTCCCAGGCCATCTCCAAGTTCTTCCGCTGATATACCTTGTCAATTAATGAATGGACCTTCTTTGCACCCGTCGGGTTGATCCAGTCCACCAGTCTCCTCGGATGGGAATGTACGGGTATTTCACTCATGGAACTGATCCACCTCCCCGCCCTTACTCATCTGG
>JBEKUO010000116.1:0-14529 GCA_049514955.1 Bryobacteraceae bacterium
TTCGCCCGCGTCATTGGATTGTGCGGCGCCTGCGCTTTCCATCGCGCGCTTGCTGCCGCGCGAGGAACGGCGCACTGCTACGGAAACGTTCGCCATGGGAACGCCGTCGGCATCCAGCACGACTCCCGAGACGACCGCTTGGGGAGTGAGGCGCACAGCGATGTCCTTGAGTTGTTCGCCTGCGGCCAAGGTGAGCACCATCTTGTTCCAGGCGAGCGATACAAAGCCTGTTCGCTCGGCTTCGACGCGATATTGTCCAGCTTCCAGGCCGGAAAATGAGAATCGGCCTTTTCGATCGGTGGCGGAGGAGACGCGCGAGCCATCGGAGCCGGCGAGCTTGACCTGGGCCCCGGCCAGCGGCGCGTCCGTGCGTTGATTCAGGACCTGGCCTTCGACGGAGGACTTGTCAGAGGGGAGCGCTCCTTGAGAGGCTGCGATCGCAGGCGGAACCTCCTGCGCCACCAAAACACACCCTGTGTTTGCAATGGTGAGGAAGGCGGTTTCGCCTGCCACTGTCTGCGCCGCTAGGTGCGCGACAGCCAGCGGAAAAAGGAACCATCGGCAAAACATGCTACTCTCATTGTCGCTCCGTCGGCCGGGGCCAGGTCGAGGGACTTTGCTGCTGAGGTGTCGGTTTCAGAGCGCTTCGGCAGCTTGCCGAACCAGGGTTCGCGTTAGGGCCGCGATAGCCGCTTTCGCAGCCAGTAAACGACGACTTGACAATAAGGTCGAAGGTCGCCGACTGTCGATTCACCGTTCCACTCTTGAAGCAACTTCTCCCAGGCTGTTCGCTCCAATTGGCCCCGCTTCGCCAACAGTTCCTTAAGCGCGTCCAGAGCCGCAATACGGTTGTTCATTAGGAACGGCAAGTTGAGGTTCGGCACATCGTTGAGTTCGGCGTCGAATGCCTGATCGCGCGATACAATTCGTCCATCGCCCGGAAACCGGACCAGATCTTCGACGTGATGCGTCGGGTTTGCCGGATTTCGCGAGAGGTCCCGATCTCCTTTCCGCGTATCGCAGTGCTGATCCCTGCCGGGCGCACCTTCATTTCCCATGCATACGCCGAGCAAGTTGGAATAATCAAGCTGCTCGGCATTGTAGTTGTTCTGGCAGTGCCAATGCTCGATCTTCATCGCGTCACGTTCCGCGCGAATCCGCGAGAGGCAATAACAGCAAAGCCCTCGCTGCTCCTTCACGATGCAGCTTCTCAGCGTATCTTTGTCGCGGTAGCCGTCGTAGTCCGTGCCCGCAGATAAACGATACTCGGTAAGGCTGGCTGGCTCTCGACCCTTCAGGATCTGCCTCATACCTTGGATTCCAGAAACGCCATCAGCGCGCGCGCCCGTGTCACTTCCGGGTCATCCGGTCCGAGTTTCGTCTCCACGTCGGCCAGCACGCGCCTCGCCCCATCGAAGTCCTCGTCATCGATCAATCTGAACAACCCTGTCAAGAGATTTTCGACGGACTGATCTCGGGATTTAGCGCCCATTACCTCTTCAAGGACGCGGCTGGAATCAATGCCAAACGAACGTGGAGGTGTCGTGGCCTCACCGCCGTCCAGTAGGGTGATCTCATCGGGTTGAGCCTCACCCACTAACTGTGGTGAATGGGTCGTTGCGATGAACTGAATGGATGGAAAGGTGGTTTTCAGGTCACGAATCACGCGGCGCTGCCACTTAGGATGGAGGTGTAGGTCTAGCTCATCAACTGTGACGACACCTGGCGTGTCCCGCAGCGCGGCATTCGCCAGATGAGGATTGAGTATGGCAGCTCTGGATGCCAGATCTCCCACAAGCGAGAGCATGATGCGCTGTCCGTCGCTCAAGTTCTTGAAAAGCTGAGGCCCGTGCTCATCCAGTAAGACAACCAGATCCTTGTACCGGCCGTCGTAATAAAGAGACTTGGCGCCCTCCACGCACATCGTAATGGCACTCTTTACGACGCCGAGCGCAATGGTGTCTTGCTTTGTTTGCAGAGAGACCGTACTCTGATCCCGAATCCAATCAATCAGTTTTGTTTCCTGGATTGTGAAGCCTACACAGTCGCGGTAGCCATCTAATCGCGATGGCCCACGACTTGTGCCATTTGCCGCACCGTTGGGTTTGCGGTGAACTGTCTCATACCACAATCGCTCTGTACCGTAGCTACAGATGAGCGGAAGTGTGATCTCCCCTCCGGCTCTGACGCGACGCTCGGCTTCGCTGGCTACCTCGCTGACCGGCTTGGCGGTCACCGTAGAGGTTCGACCGCCCTCGCGTCGCAGTTCCCTGGCCCAACTTATCCGCTTCCCCATTACAACGCCCGTACATTCGATCCGCGAGGGAAATTGCTTTTCAAAGGTGCAACTATCCAGATGGGCGTGCGCCGCGACTCGGACTTCCTCGGGGCTGATGCCCGGACTACTCCCAAATCCGCGAAGGCCGAGGAACCAACTGCCGACTGCGACAGCAAGGGCATCGAGCACCGAGGTCTTCCCCGTGGCGTTATCACCGACGAGCAGATTGAAGCGTGGATTGAATCTGAATATACGGTGCGCAAAACCGTTAAAATTCTCGATCACGAGATGGTCAATCCGCATTTGTGATCCTCATCTGGCCGTCGGTCATTAGCTTACCGAATTGAGGCCGCTCGCGGCTAGTGCGACCGCCCAGACTCGGGATCGAACGCTACGGAAGCATTAGGCCTTTATTCCGCAGATTTATGGTTCGACAAATGGAAGCCGTCAGCATAGCTTGAGGAACTGTTGAAATGCGGAGTCCCTAGTCGAGCCAGGCGCTGGAGGCTTTGGCGCTGCCGTTCCCATTGCCGGGCCAAATGCCCGCGGGTACCGCGCCGAAGCGCCGCTGGCGGGTGTGAAACTGGCGGACCGCGGCTTCCAGGTCGGGGGCATCGAAGTCCGGCCACATGCGCCGGGAGAAGATCAACTCCGCATACGCGCATTCCCACAACAGGAAATCGCTGAGCCGCTGCTCGCCGCCGGTGCGAACCAGCAGATCCACGGGCGGGCCCAACTGCTCCTCGAGGCACTCGCGGCAGACCAGGCCAGCCTGGGCTGTCTGGCGCACTGCCTCGGTGATGGCCTCGCGTCCGGAGTAATCCACGGCGATGCGGAGGTGCAGCTTGCGTCCGCCGGCGGTGGCGCTCTCGGCCTGCCGGATGGCGTCGGCCAGTTCGGCGTCCAGGCGGTCGCGCCGGCCGATCACTTCCATGCGCACGCCGTTCTCCAGGCAGCGGTTGGTCTCCGAGCGGACATGCTCCGCGAGAAGCTGCATCAGGCCGGAGACTTCGTCCGGGGGCCGCTGCCAATTATCCGACGAAAAAGCGAACAGCGTCAGGATGCCGATACCGAGGTCCGGCGCGGCTTCCACGGTGCGCCGCACGGCAGCGGCGCCGGCGCGGTGTCCGGCCAAGCGCGGCAACCCGCGCGCCAGGGCCCACCGCCCGTTACCATCCATGATGATGGCGGCATGCAGCCGCTTTGATTCACTAAGAGTACTTTGTATCATAAAGCATTAATCCCTGAAGGGCGCTGCGGTCCGGGCAATGCCCGGCCGTGAGAACTAGCGCAGAGTGTCGATGAGGGCCTCCATGTGGTCGAGGTAACGCTCCAGCGCGCGGCGCCCAACGGCGGTGAGGCGATACTCGGTCTTCGGCAACCGATTCTCGAACGACTTGGTGCAGGCGATGTACTGGGCGTCCTCAAGCTTGCGCGCGTGTACGCTCAGGTTGCCGTCGGTAGTTTCCAGCAGCTTCTTGAGCTCGTTGAAGGTCAGCGTTTCGTTGACCGCCAGCGCGCTCAGGATTCCGAGGCGCAGGCGCTCATGAATGAGGCGGTCCAGTTGAGGGGCTCCGCCCAGGATCGCAGTAGGTCTTGTTTTCTTGTCCCGCTCGCGTGCGAGCGCGTTTTGCTTAGCCACCGTATTTCACCGTAATCAAGATGCCAAATAAAATATGAAAGCCGCCAAATCCGCCCGCCAGGAAAGCGTTGCCCCAATCGGGCGGCGCCAACAGGGCCCAGGAGCCGAGGGCCATGAAGCAAATGCCCATGACCGGGACCACCTTCACGGACGCCGCTCCGCCGCACAACACGCCGGCGCCGTACAACAACAACCAGATGCCAGGGAGCGGCGCCAGCACGCCTGCGCGGTAGAGCACCAGGGTCAGCATCGCGCCAGCCAGCAAAGGCGGGGCAAAGCCCACCAGGAATTTGCGGCCGGGTCCCGAGAGTAGCGGCAACTTCACTTTGTGCGCTTTTCGCGCTGCCGCGGCGACTCCGATGAGGCACGCTAGCACCGCCTCACCCAGCCAGGTCGCGAGCCAGGCATCCGCGTTCCACATGCGCCGGGCCAGAGCCGCCACGCCCAGAGCGGTGCAGCCGAGCAGGATGCCGCCCACGCCGGGCACGGCCGTGAACGAGCCAGCCCGCTCCATCGTGGAGCGGATGTACTTCAGGTTATCGATGGCGTGCGCGTGCAAGGCGACCGGCTCGGCGAGGGCGGGCCTTATGGGGCGAACAATGGCCACGAAGAGATTATAGGACGAATGCGCGTTCGGTTGCAAGTACTTTTTGGCGCAAAGTTAGAGGGCCGGCAGGAGTGCCGGCCCGGCAGGCAAGAGTGCCTGCGCCACCTACTATTTGAATTGGATGGTGGATTCGCCGGAATACTTGTGGTAGTTCCGGAAATCGATGGCGTTGCGGCTGCAGACGTCCGTTCCGCGGTCGCAGGCGAGCGTTTCGGCGTGCACCGGCACCAGGAACTGCAGCTCGGAGAACCGGACGAATTCGTAATCCGTGGCCATCTCCACTTTGTCGGCCGGAAAAGCTTCCGGCATGTGGGTCGCCTGCATTTCAATCCGCAGTACGCGCTTGGTTTCCTTGTCGATCCATACGGAACCCTTGTAGGACGGCGTCACCAGTTGCGAAGCCACCATGATTCTCCAGTGGGAATGCTCGCGCTCCACCGAGAAATCGTAGAGCATGGCGGTGCGCCCGCCGGATCGGGACTCCCGGCGATACTCGAAATCCGCAGCCGTGGCCGGCGAGAAAACATCCGCCAAAACGGTGCCGAATTCTCCGGTAGACCACGATCCGGGCAAATCCTCTATGTTCTTCTTGGTCAGCTTGCCGTTGACGGCCACATCGCGGTAGCTCTCGCGCCGGTCTTCATAGACCAGCGCCATGGAGACCACGTCGAGCGGCTGCCAGCTCACCACATTTGAGGAACTCTGGTAACGGGTCATGAACTCCTGGCAAACGTAGTTGGGCAGAGTCTCGAGAAATGAGCCGGCGGCTTCCCGCGCTTTTTCCAGGGCCACTTCCTCGGGCCTTCGCGTGTCGGGAGCCGGCGCGTGGTAAGCTGCCGCGGCCGGTTGGCTGTCGTCGGTGGCCGGCGCCTGGTTCCTGGCCGACAGCTCGGGCCGGGACGTCTGGGCGGCGGGCGGAGCGTCGGCCTGCTTATGGACAACAGCCTTGCCGCCGTGTTTCAAGACCGGCGGACCTTCATCGTCCGCATCGATCTTCACCGCCGGGACTTGTTCCTTCACGGGAGCGTTGAGATCGGCTGGGTTTGGATCGTCGTGTGGGGCTTCCGCAGGCTGCGCGCCTTGCGGCGCCGATGCAGTCTGCGGCGCGGGCGAGGCTGGCGCCGCAGGGGCTGAAGACTGGGCGTTTTTGGGGGCTTCGGCTGTCGAATCGTCGCGGTGCAGAACGGGCCGGTCGCTATCGGCGGAAGGTTTCGCGAGCGAAGTCTCGACCGGTTCCGCGGCACGCCGACGCTCCGCCGCGGTGCCATCCTCCTGCCAGCTTACGTTTACCGCCGTAAGGAATCCTTGGTCGTCCTCGCTGGCCTCGACTTCGACGTGGTCGCCGGCTCGCAATTCGGCAGGCTTGATGTCGTGGCCTTCCTTCAAGAATTTCGTGCCGTCGGTGCGCTTGAAATTTAGAATGCGGGTATCCTCGGCTTCCAGGACCACTTGATCCTTTTCGATGCGGCGCAGCATCCCCGAGACGGTCTGCAACTCGACTTTGTCCTTGTCCTTCTTGTGGCGGCGCGGGACGGGAATACCGAGTCCACCGTTGTTTGGGGGATACTGGCCCGGATAACCGCCGGGATTCCCGATTTGGGCCGGCAGGGGGGCTTGTACGATCAGGAGAAGCAAGCCGAGCCAATAGAGACGAGGTACACGCATCTTATCTACCAGGATATCCGGTTGGAAGGTGGGACGCGGCGGCCGGGCCAGGGGTTACGCGCGGCTTGCCTTCGCGCCGGGGGCTGGTGGTCAGTGCCTGGTGGCTGGTGGTTGTGTCACCGGCTTGCAGGCAGGCTTACCATCCGTCCGGGGGGCATTCAGGCGGCGCATGGCCATCACCACGCGGCGGAAACCGCGCTCCCAATCGGGGAAAAGATCGATGTACTGCAGCTCGCGCTGAATGCGCGCGGGCACGGGGCAGGCGTCCAGGCGCGCCGGTATCAGGAAGATCTCGTCCAATGGGATGCGCCGCGTGCAGTCCAGCGCGTAACGGATCTCGGCCTGGAACCCGCCCTTTTTCTTTATCGAATTGCGCGAGAAACAAGCCAGGAAAAAATCCGAGGTATCGATGGCCTCTTCGATGGACCGCGGCCAATTTTGGCCGGGCAGCAGCCTGCGGCGGTCCAGCCAAGGCTCGAAGCCGGCGCTTTCCAAACCGTCGAAGACCCTCAAGGCCGCGGCGGCGTCTTCCTGCACATAGGCGACAAAGACTTTCGGACGGTTGCGCGGCAGGAATCGGAAGCCATGACGGGCGTCGGGCAGAAACGTACCCAGCCCATCGATTTCGACGCTGACGCCTTCGGCCAGGCAGCGCCGCACCATGCGGACCACCTGGGCGCTCGAACGCCAGTTATTTTCTGCCAGGGCCACGGCGTTTCTCCTTTTCAAACTGGAAGGCCCCCTTGGGACCGGGTGTGAACCGTCCCAGGCCGGGGAGCGGCGCGGTTTTGCCCTGGCGCAGCTTTGAGAGAATCTGGTGCACAACACGATCCAACTGGTCGGCCGCCTCAGCGTTGGAGACACCGGCCTGACGGGCCAGGCGTTTTGCGATCTCCGGTTTCTTCATTCCGGTTTCATGCTAGCAGGACAATCCGCTTCTCCTGGCCCAGGCAGGGCTGCCGAGATGGTTCAAAGTGTTGGAAACAAATGATGTTCTTTTTCGATGAACCGCGTGTGAACGGCCATTACCTGCGGTCGCAACGGGGTATGAAAAACACGCGCGATCCGTGTAGGCGGAGCGCGCGCGCCCGTGCACTGTGGCAAGGCCGGGGTCAAAGGGCAAATTGGTCAAGTTATTGAAACTTTAGGGCTTTGGTGGCACCGTTTCTCGAAGGATTGGGAATCCCGGCACTGGGTCTTGGCACAGCGTGGGATGAAAACGGCGCTGCACTGGTCAAATTGGCTTCGATCCGGGTGTCCTGCTTGGGCACATTTACTGCAAATAATGGAGTTAACTGTTTGAATTGGGTTCGCTCGTGTTCGCTCGGTGATTTTCGTGCGGGCGCTGCCGGCGCGCAACCCGGCGGCGTGTCCGTACCTGCATCCGTGGAGATCCAGCGGCGTCGCGGGCAGGGATTCCGGAACATGCTGGCATCCGCCGATCAGGGGATCCTCGGCCGCTTAGACGAATCGGCCAACTTCCGATATTTAATGGCCTTAGGGGTGCTGCTTTCGCCGGCCAAGGCCGGTTCGTGGAAATGAAGTGATTTTAATTACGTCTTAAGACCCGGTTCATGTGCTGTCGGCTATGATACGTTCCAGGTGACTGTCTGAGTCGCCGCATCAAAAGGAGATACCGTAATGAAGAAACTGATGACCCTGATGTTGGGCCTGTCTTTCGCTCTGGGTTCGGTGGCCATGTGCTTCGCCGACGACGCAGCCAAGGACACCACCAAGACGACTGCAAAGAAGAAAACAAAGAAGAAATCGACGAAGAAGACTGACGACACGAAGAAGGAAGGCACCCGCTAACTCGTTTTCCGTAACTGGGAACGCCGCGTAGCGGCTCGCCTTCTGCAAAACCTACGCGGCCCTCCAGTTGTTTTTGTTGCGTCCCGCCTCACACTCCGGAGCGTAGAACCCTCTGGATCCTGCCTGAGTGAAATCCCTTAAACACCACTCCCTGACGGTCGTGGCTCCGCTTTAGCGATTGGCCGTCGCTCCAGCGAAATGGTCGTCGCTCCTCACTGAACAGAGGTGGTTTCCGGCGGGGCTTGCACCGGATTTATCAGGCGGACGTCACGAATGCGTGCGGCCCTGTGCGACCGCTTTACGCGATACATCCGCCGATCCGCCGCCGCCAGCAGTTCCTCCGCGTCCACCCCATCCTCCGGGAAAAAGGCTTCTCCGACGCTCAGGGACAGGAGTTCCTCTCCGGTCGATTCACGGCCCGCTTCAATCACCGTGGAACACAGTTCCCGGCGTTTGTTGGTGAGCGCGCCGGCTTGCATGCCCGGCAGGATCAGCACGAACTCATCGCCGCCCATGCGCGCGACGTAGTCATATTCGCGGCTGGTCAGCCCATGCGCCACCCGCTTCAGTACTTTGTTCCCCGCCAGATGTCCAAAGCGATCGTTGACGAGTTTGAAACCGTCGAGATCGGCCACCAGCACCGCCAACGGCGTATTCGTGCGTTTGCAGCGGGCCACTTCGCTATCCAGGTGCAGGAACAGCGAGCGCGTGTTGGGCAGCCCCGTCAAGTCGTCCGTAACCGCGGATTTCTGCACCTCACTGTACTTGAGAGCATTCTCGATGGTCAATGCCGCCTTGGAGCTGATGGCCAGCAGCAGCCGGAGGTGATCCCTGGTGAAGGCATCCCGCTGCTCATGGTACAAGGTGAGCACTCCCAGCACGCCGCTCACACCCAGCAAGGGTACCGAGATGGCCGAATTCAAGTTGCTGAGTATCGCCGGGTCATTGAGATAGCCGGGCTCGACGGAGGGATTGCCGTTGACGATCGCCTTGCGGTTCTCGGCTACCCAGCCCGAGAGGCCCTGGCCGATGGGGATCTTGAGCGACGAGAATAGCTGAAAATCTCGGCCGTCAACGTATTGCGGGACCAGCCGGTCCCCCTGGCACACGTAGATGGCGATGGCGTCATGCGGCACAATGCCCTTCAAGCGCGTGCCCAGAAGGGACATGGTCTCTTCCATGCTGAGCGAATTGCCTAGCTCACTAGTGACCTCGTGGAGCGACTGGAACTCCTGCCGGGCTGCGGCAATCGCGACTGTAAAATTGGGCGGGGCACCGCTCCGATCAGGGCTGCGATCGACGCTCCGGTCGGGGCTCGGATACCGGCTGCGCATGTCTGCGCGGCCGTCAGCAGGCGTTCGGAGGCTTGCTCGAGCGTTCGACGAGAGGCTTACGTCCTCCGCAGCGGCACCGGCCAGATCCCGCCACTCGAGATAACGGCGCCGCAGGATATCTACTACCCGCGGGTCAAAGCTGATTCCGGATTGCGCGACGATGAACCCGATGGCCTCGTCGAGCGGCAACGCCCGCCGGTACAGGCGGGGGGAGGATAGCGCATCCAGACAGTCGGCGGCGGCCAGAATGCGTGCGCGCAGCAAGTGTATCGGTGTGGGCCGCTGCTTCGGCTTCCAGAAGCACTGCATTAGTGTGCAGGCTACGCCCACGAGCAGGGTCTGCGGCAGATCCAGCATGATGACGCCAATCAGGATGAAAAGATAGCTCACCGACTTGGCGCCGGCAATTCCGGGCAGGCTGACCTTTAGGGAACAGGCCAGCACGGCGCCCGACAGAAAAATCCCGAACCGCATCGAGTGGGCGGGCTGCCAATGGAGCAAAGACAAAGACAGAATTCCGGCGCCCAGCAGCACCGTGAAGGCGATGTTAGACTTTGCCCCACGAGGATATGGGCAGGGAGTCCGCGCGCGCGTACTCGGTTGAGCCGCCCATTCAGTAGGATGATCGGCGGGAGATAGGGTTTGGATTAGGGTGGGCAAAGCTCGCCGTTGAGCGGGCGAGGGGGCCGAGCGGGCGATCCACGGCGGCTTGACTCGCGGCGGGCTTTCTTTTAATCTCTAGTTGGACACGGGGGATTGCTTCTCTGTCTCAACCACACTGAATGAACATTTCCGTCAAAGGCGAATATGCGTTGCAGGCCTTGTTCGACTTGGCGACACAGCCGCCGGGGGCGCCGGTCAAGATCGGCAGCATTGCCAAGCGTCAAAGGATCCCGCAGAAGTTCCTGGAGCTGATCCTGGCGGGGTTGAAGCAGGGCGGGTTCGTCGAGTCGCGGCGCGGCGCCGAAGGCGGCTACTTGCTGGTGCGTCCGCCGGAGACTCTGACGGCCGGAGAAGTGCTGCGCTTCGTGGAAGGACCGCAGCCGGGCCGCTACCGGTCGCGGCGCAAGGGCGAATCGCCTTTCGCGGAAATGTGGGGCCGCGTGGATATTGCGGTCTCCGACGTCCTGGATCACACCACCTTCGCCGAGCTACGCCGGGCATGGGCGGAAAGGCACGCCAGATTCGTTCCGAATTGGGAGATATAGGCGATTGTTCTACGCGGATAATTCGTTCAGCATCGGGCGTACGCCGCTGGTGCGGGTCAACCGGATTACGGACGGCGCGCCGGTGACCATGCTGGCGAAGATCGAGAGCCGCAATCCAGCGTGTTCCGTGAAAGACCGCATCGGCGCGGCTATGGTTTGGGATGCGGAGCAGCGCGGCATTCTGAAACCGGGCAAGGAGCTCATCGAGCCGACCAGCGGGAACACGGGGATCGCGCTGGCATACGTGGCGGCGGCGCGGGGCTATGCCATCACGCTGACTATGCCCGAGACTATGTCGATCGAGCGCCGCAAAGTACTGCAGGCGCTGGGAGCGAAACTGCTGCTTACCGAGGGCGAGCAAGGCATGGCCGGCTCCATCGCGAAAGCGCTGGAGATGGTGTCCTCCGATCCGGCGCATTACGTGTTGTTGCAGCAGTTCGAGAACCCGGCGAATCCACGGATTCATTTCGAGACCACGGGCCCGGAGATCTGGAACGATACGGGCGGCGCCATCGACGTGCTGGTGGCCGGCATAGGCACCGGGGGTACGATCACCGGCGTATCGCGCTACATCAAGCAATCGCGGGGGAAGAAGATCGTCTCGGTGGGCGTGGAGCCGGCGCGCAGTCCGGTGATCACGCAGACTCTGAGAAAGGAGCCTGTGCGCCCCGGCTCGTCGAAGATCCAGGGGTTGGGGGCGGGCTTCATTCCCGACACGCTGGATCTTTCCGTGGTGGACCGTGTGGAGACGGTCAGCGATGAGGAAGCCCTGGAAGCCGCCCGCAGACTAGCCCGCGAAGAGGGCATTTTGTGCGGCATCTCCTGCGGCGCTGCCATGTCGGCGGCCCTGCGGCTGGCTCGCGAGGATCAGTTCCGCGGCAAAACGTTCGTGGTGGTGCTGCCGGATTCGGCCGAGCGTTACCTCAGCACGCCGTTGTTCGGGGAGTAGAATCGCTCCCTCAGAAGCCGTGACTCTGTTGACAGACGAAAGCGTCTGTCCCACCCCAATGCCACTGCAGTTTGCCGAACTGGAACAACGCGAACCGACGTCTGGAACTCCCAGGTATTTTTCTGCCTCAAGAATCGCTCATTCTATTCAAGTTTACAAGTACTTGCAAAGAGTTCACATTCGTTTCATACCACCTTGCGTTTATCCTTTGTGAAGAACCGATGGGTTGGAGCGCGGGCGCAGCGCGTGAGAAAAAGCACCTATGAAAAACACCGATCCACAGCTTGGCGACAATCGCCGATCCTGCTTGCGCGCCGGGTTCGCAATAGCGGCGGACGCCGCGGCTGGAGGCGGACATAAACTGTTTGCAGCCAAAACGCCGGCCGGCAAGGTCCGCGTAGGATACACCGCCATTCTCAAATCCGCGGCGCAACTAATCGTGGCCGACGTGTGGCAGCAGGTGTGGATGGATTTGGCGGGGGCCGACGTCCAGCCACTTGTGGCTCCACTGACAGGTCCGGATAACGGACCGACATTCGCAAGCTTCAACGCGACGGGCTATCCGTTGCGTGCAAACGAACTTCATTTTTCCCGTCCGGCGCGAATTCGTAACCCGTCGTTGTGCGGCAATTCGTCGTACCGTCTTTGGGCGGATCGATGCGATGGGGCCGCCGATGCTCTCAACGCGGCAATTCCTTTAAACACGGCTGGCTGACGGGCACACTGGGCGACGCGCTAGCGCGAACCAGTAGGGATTGAAAGGGGAGGACTTTAAAAATGATCGGGATCGATACGAAAGCTCGATTGGTTTGTATCGCAGTTGCATTCCTGGCGCCGGTTGCCGCACAGACCGGCGCCTGGACTGCGCCGGTGGCGCTGAGCGCGGGCGGCCAGGGCTGGGAGGCAGCCGCGGCCATCGATGGGAATGGCAATTCGGTGGCGCTCTGGGATGAGCGCACCACCGCGGACCACATCTGGTCGCGCTCGCAACCGAGCGCCGGCAATTGGGGGCGCGTGACGCAGGTGTCCCCGGGATTCGGGCTCCAGACAACCTACGTTTTCCCGGCCGTGCGGATCGGAGCGGCAGGATTCGCTACTGCGGTATGGACCGATTCCGACGGCGTGTGGACAGCCGATCGCCCACCCACTGGGAAATGGGATGCGCCACAGCTTTTGGTCCCCGGCGCGGCAAGTCCGGTTTTCGTAATGAATTCGAAAGGCGATGCCGCGGTGGCCTGGACGGTGGGCGGCGCAACGAGTTCCAGTAGTTCGGTGATGGCCGTACTGCGGCCCGCGGGTGAAGCCTGGTCCTCTCAACAGACGGTGGCCAGCGGCGTGCACATTACCGCCGATCATGCGGGAATCGGCGAGAATGGCGCGGCGATCGTGACCTGGGAATCCTACCATGCCTTTTGCAGCGAAGGAATCTGCGAACTGAGCGACTTCGTGCTGCATGCCGCGCGGCAGGAGGCGGGGGCCGGCGCCTGGGTGGACTCGGGCGTGCTGTTGGGACCCGATGATAATTCGCACGACGCGCGAGCGGCGCTCAATGCCGCCGGGCAGGCGATGCTAGTGGCGCTGAGCGGTTCCGGCGCCTACACCTCCGCCGTGCAGGGCGCCTCCGGCGGTGCCTGGAGCGCTTTCAACACCGTTGTAGATCCGCAGAGCATCACGATCGTTTCCGATGTGGCGAGCGATCAGGCGGGGAACGTGACGATGGTCTACGAAACCATCGGCCTCTCCACCTCGCAGGCGCTTGTGGTCAGCGGTTCCATAAGAGGCAACGCGTGGTCGCCGCCTGAGGTTCTATCGGGCAGCGACACTAACCTCTCCCAGATATATTTCGCTCTCGCTCCGAGCGGCGCGGCGCTGGCAGTTTGGCTGTCCAGCAGTGCGACTCCGCAGATCCATGCCGTCACCAGAGCCACCGCTACTATATTCCGGCTACAACGCCGCCGACGTGCACACCGAGTACGCCACAAACTATCGGCCTTAGGAGCGATCCGGGCGGGACGGCGGGCTTACCTGCCCGGGGAGTACTTTTCAAGTCGCTCGACCGCTAACCGGCTAATGGCCGGCCGCCGAATTTTCCGCAGGCCCCGCCGAGGAGCAAACCCAGCGGACCTCCTGCAGCGCTGCGATGTCGGCGGCCCTGCGGCTGGCCCGCGAAGATCAGTTCCGGGGCAAAACGTTCGTGGTGGTGCTGCCGGATTCGGCCGAATGTTACCTCAGCGCACCCTTGTTCGGGGAGTAGATCGCTCCATCGAAAGCCAAGAGAAAATCGGGTTGACAGACGAAAGCGTCTGTCCCACCCTACTGAACGGCCCTGCACCTGGAGCAGGCTGACCGATTTTTTTAAAAGCGGGCGCGATTGGGTGAAAGGGGTGAGTGCGCCCGCTTATCGTAACGGGGATTTGAAGAGGAGGACGACAGCCTCCACGATTGGGTTACACACCTTCTGCGAACTTTCTTCCCGTTCTCGCGAGGCGATGAAAGCGATACAATCGGAGACCATGAGGGTCCTGCTGGTGTTGGGGGTGAGTTTGCTCTGCGCCGAGGCGCAAGCCCAGACACCTCCTGCCGCGCCGCCAGCGCCCAGCCAAACGGTCGAGAAACCCGCGGAAACACCTGCGGAAAGGCCGCTCCTACGGAACACGGGAAAACCCATGGTAGTGGAATATAGCTGCAGCGAGGAGGACATACGGTCGGCCGGTCTGAGTTGTACCCGCGAGGACCCCTGTCCGCTTTATCTGGAGCTATCCTCAGTGGAAGCCGTAGGCAATAGGATTTTTCTGGCAGGAAACATACACTCACCTTCGACTACGCTCTCTTCGGTGCTGCTGGGCAGCGACGATGCGGGGAAGACCTGGCGGGAACCGAATGAACGCATACGGGCCGCGGGCTTCGATCACATCCAGTTCATCGATTTCCAAAACGGTTGGATCAGCGGCGAGTTGCTGCACCCGCTGCCGCACGATCCGTTCCTGCTGATCACTTCCGATGGCGGCCAGGTCTGGCGCGTGCATGCGATTTT